>PLIQ01000516.1 GCA_003140115.1 Actinomycetota bacterium
AGGCCCCGCAGGCTGGCGGTGACCACGTCGGCGGCCGTCATGCGGGGCACCGCGCTCAGGTCGATGCCCTGGCGCTGGTGGAATTCGGTGGCCACGACGCCGGGGCACACGACCTGCACGGTGACTCCCGTGCCCTGCAGCTCGGCGCTGAGGGTCTGCGACATTGTGACCAGGTAGGCCAGGGTCCCGGCGTAGACGACGCGGCGGGGCATCTGGGCGTGCGGGGCGGGGCCGCTGAAGGCGATCATCCCGGCCACGTTGATGATCGTGCCTGCGCCGCGCGCCTGCATTGCCCCCACCGCGGCGCGGGTGAGCATCGTGGGGGCCAGGACCTTGACGTTGACGAGCTCCCTGGCCTGGGCGGCGGGGAGTTCGGCCAGCGGCATGTAGTGGGCGATCCCGGCGTTGTTCACCAGCATGGTCAGCGGCTCGGTAGCGCAGATCTCCGCGACCTGGTCGATGCCTGCCTCGGTGGACAGGTCAGCAGCTACCGTCCGGACCGTGACCTCTGGGTGCGAATCGGCGAACTCCGCCAGACGATCCTGTCGTCTGCCTGTGATCACCAGGTCATAGCCGTCGGCGGCCAAGCGCTCAGCGAAGGCCTGGCCGATTCCGGAGGTCGCGCCGGTCACGAGTGCGAACTTGCTCATGCTGTTCCTTTCGTCGCTCGCCGGAACCCGGCGAGGGTCAGGTTCAGGCCGCTCGGCTATTTGCCTGGAGCGTTCGCCCTCGCGGCCTTTCGGGCAACTCGGTGGTAGCGTCCTGCGGGCGGAGTTCGCGGTGGCGATCGTACGCGAACGCGGGCTGCTGACCGCGTAACTGGATAGGTCTGCGGAAGTTTGTAGTTTCGGATGTGCACTCGGTAGTGGCTGGCGGGCGGGGTTTCTCGCGGAGCGAGCCGGTAATCAGCTACCCCGGTGCCCGCGTAACCGGGACAATGGCCCCGCGGCCACAGCCCCTCACCGGGGCACGATGGCCCGGCCGCCGCTGCACCGGAGACCGCCTCGGATGAGGAGACCTGACGTGGACCTTCCCCGCAGCTTTACCATCCGCGAGAGCAGCCACCGCATCCATAACCCGTTCACCAGCGACAAGCTGGCCACCTTGGGTGCAGCGCTGAGCCCGCCGCCGGGAACGCGGATGCTCGACCTGGCCTGCGGGACCGGCGAGATGCTGTGCACCTGGGCACGCGATTACCAGGTGACCGGGACCGGGATCGACATCAGCACGGTGTTCATCGCCGCCGCCCGCGCCCGGGCCGCCGAGCTGGGAGTGGACGGCCGGGTCAGCTTCGTGCACGGCGACGCGTCGGGCTACGTCGCCGGCGCCCCGGCGGGCATCGCCTCGTGCATCGGCGCCACCTGGATCGGCGGCGGCGTACCCGGCACGGTCGAGCTCCTGCGGCACAGCCTGCAGCCCGGCGGCATGATGCTGATCGGCGAGCCGTACTGGCGCCAGGAACCTCCCGACCAGGCCACCGCCGAGGGCTGCCACGCGATCGGCTCGGATGACTTCCTGCCGTTGCCCGAACTGATCGAACGGTTCGGTGACCTGGGCTGCGACGTCGTCGAAATGGTCCTCGCCAGCCAGGACGACTGGGACCGGTACGCCGCGGCGCAATGGCTGAATATCCGCCGCTGGCTCGACGCCAATCCCGATGACGAGCTAGCTGGCCAGATGCGCGCGGAACTCGCCACCTCGCCCGCACGATACGCGAGGTACCGGCGCGAATATCTCGGCTGGGGTGTCTTCGTCCTGATGAACCGCTGACCCATCACGCTACTGAACAGCCCGTACATCAAAGCCGTCCGCGATCTTGGTCAGGATGGGGCCCGTTCGCGTCCGGGCATCGTGGGCCAGGGGGGACCTATCTAGTTACCTGACTGCTTGGTGGGACTATGTGGACCGGCGATCCCTCACACCGTGCGCAGCGCTTCGGTCGGCGAGAGACGGGCGGCCCTCGTCGAGGGGTACAGTCCGGCCATGGCGCCGATGACGAGGGCGGCGCCCAGACCACCGTAGAGAGCCACGGCGGGGATTTGCACCGACCAGTGCTGGCTCGCCGCGTAGATGACGGTCGCCACCGCGCCGATGACGACGCCGGCCAGGCCGCCGAGGACCGACAGGAGCACGGCCTCGGCCAGGAACTGCTCCGCGACGTGGCGGCGGGTGGCGCCCAGGGCCCGGCGCAGGCCGATCTCGGAGCGGCGTTCCAGGACCGAGACGACCATGACGTTGGCGATCCCGACGCCCCCGACGAGGAGGGCTACGGCGCCGAGACCGAGGAGCAGCCCGTTATATGCCCCCTTGGCGGTCACCTCGGCTTTGAGGATGTCGGACGGATAGCTGACCGCCACGACGGAGGGGTTGGCCGGATCCGCGGTGGCGGGCAGGACGGCGGCCACGGCGGTGACCTGGCTGGGAACGCTGCGCAGGTAGAGCCCGGTGGGGTGGCCGTCGAAGCCGAAGTACTGCTCGGCGACGGGGAACCCGATGAAGGCCATGCTGTCCAGCTGGGAGAGCAGCTCCACCGGGTTCAAGATGCCGACCACCGTGAACCAGTGCCCGCCGATCCAGGCCTGTGTCGGGCTGGCCAGATCGTTGATGCCCAGCAGGCTGGCCGCCTCGGCCCCCAGGACGACCGCCGGGTAGCGAGCCGTAGCCGCGTTGAGGAAGGTGCCGTGGGCCACGGTCACGCCGAGGGTGGCGGGCAGGGTGGCATCGGTCGCGGTTAGCGATATGCCGCTGGTGTCACTGGCCGGGACAACGGAGTTGCGGTACACGTAGGCGTTCGCGATGCTGCCGATCTCGGTCACGCTGGTGACCGGTCCGATGCGTGACACCATGCCTTCGGCGGTGGCGGGCAGCTCGGTCGGCTGCCCGAAGGCGGTGCTCTGCGGCTGCACCGTCAGGAGGTTGCCGAGCTGGCCCAGCTCCTGTAGCAGCCCCGTCTTCGATGACTGGGAGATGCCGAGCACGCCGACGATGGCGGCGATGCCAATGCTGATGCCCAGCGCCGACAGCGCCGCCCGCACCCGCCGGCTTCGCAGTCCTAGGCTCGCGACCCAGAGCAGGTCCCGCCGTGAAAGCCGGGACCTGCCGCTGTCACGTACCGGCCGGCGTATCACGGATGATCCTCCCGTCTCGGATCTCGATGTGCCGTTCCATGGCGGCGGCGACGTCGGGGTCGTGGGTGATGACCACGATGGTGGTGCCGTCGCGGTGCAGCTCGCGGAGCAGGTCCAGGATGGACGCGCCGGTCGTGGTGTCCAGGTTGCCGGTGGGCTCGTCGGCCATGACCAGGGCNNGGCAGTGCGCTGCTGTTCGCCGCCCGACAACTGGTTCGGCCGGTGTCCGGCGCGATGACCGAGCCCGACCCGCTCGATGGCAGCCTCAGCAAGCCGGCGGCGTTCGGCGGCCCGCCCGCCCCGGTACAGCAGGCCGTTGGCGACGTTGTCGAGCACGCTGAGGCCATCGAGGAGGAAGAACTGCTGGAACACGAAGCCGAGGCGCCAGGCCCGCAAACCCGACAGCTGGGTGTCGGACATGGCCGAGGTGTCCTGCCCGCCGACGCGGACCACCCCGCGGGTGGGCCGCTCCAAGGTGCCCATCACGTGCAGGAGGGTGCTCTTGCCCGATCCGGACGGGCCGATGATGGCGGCCAGCTCGCCCTGGCCGATCCGCAGGTCCACCCCGGCCAGGGCCGTGACCGGCGGTTCGCCGGGGTACTGCTTGACCACGCCGGCCAGCTCGAGGACGGGCGCCGGACCGGCGTCCGGCCGGGCCGGGACGGGAACCGGGTGAGTCACGAGGATGGCACCTCCACCAGGGTGCCGGCCGTGATGCCGGACCCGCTGACCTGGACCAGGGTGTCGCTGTACAAGCCGGTGGTGACCGCGGCCAGGTGGCTGGTCTTGCCGGTCACGACCTGCACGCCGTACCCGCCGCCCTGCAGGGCCAGCAGCGCATTTACCGGCACCGCCAGCACGTTGTCGACCGTTTGCGAGGTGATGTTGACGTTCACCGGGGCCTGGTCCATGCTGGCGCCGGGCGGGGGGCTGTTCAAGGTGACGGTGACCGTCACCGTCGCCGCCGACGAGGTGCCGGACCCGTTGGACTCGCACGGCGACCCGTCCGCCGAGCCGCTGGCGCCGCCTCCGGCGCCGATGCCGCTTCCGCCCGGGCAGGTGGCCACGGTGCCGACCGTCTCGATCCGGCCGTTCACCGTGGAAGTGCCGTCGGGCAGCACGACCGAGACCGTGTCGCCGGGCTTGACCAGGTACTCCTCGCTGACGTCCAGGTCGACGGTGACGATGGGCGTGGTGCTCGTGGCCGTCAGCACGGTGCCGCCCACGCCCCCGACGGGCGTGCCGGCCGACGGCGTGACCGACGTGACCCGGATGGGGCCGGGCTCGAAGACGACCTCGCCGAGCGGGATTTCGCCGTTCGCCGGCAGGCCGAGCGCGCTTTGCCAGCGTTCGACGGCGGCGGCGGTGGCCGGGGAGTAGTGGTTGCTCTGGGGCAGGCCGGTGCCGTAACCGAGGGTGATTAGGTCCCTGGTCAGCTGGCTCACGTCGGGGCCGTCGGACATGCCGACATCGAACGTCCGGTAGGCAGGNNGCGTAGAAGCCGCCGTAGCCGATGGAGCCGCCGACCTGCACGGTGTTAGTGAGGTTCGTCCGCACCACCTGGGCGGTGCTGACCGAACCGCTGCCGCCCGACGAGGAGGCCGGGCGGTCCGGGTTGCCGCTGGCAGACACCACCGCCACCGCGCCGGCCACCGCTCCTCCGACCAGGGCGCCGGCCAGGGCGGCGATGACCACGACCTGCCGGGCGGAGAACTCAGCCATTGGCGCCCGACCCGGAGTTGCCGGCCGATCCGCCGTCGCCGGCCGGCTTGGTGACCGTTCCGGAGCACGGATCTACTTTTTGATAGAAACAGGCCGGGGGGGTGGCGCTGGGATTCGTCCCGGCGGTGTGAACTTCGATGCTTCCCGGCGTATCGGTGCCGTTAATCCACCAGGCTGGCGCGCCTATCTTCTTGCCGCACAACTGGCTGACCCGCTCGACGGACGGGCTGTCGGGGTCCACGCCGGTGCCGATGAAATCGGTGGTGTCCCCGGTGGGGTAGGGGTAGTCGGGGACCCCGTTGGCCCGCATGCAGCTGACGTACTTCAGGTACTCGGCCTGATCAGGCGGGGGAGCGACCGGATTGGCGGCCCGCAGCTCGTTCTGGGCCCTGGCCAGGTACTCGCTGCACGC
>PLIQ01000657.1 GCA_003140115.1 Actinomycetota bacterium
TCACTGGTTCGTCCGCGATGGCCGCGGAGGCTTCGCATTCACTTTCCGATACCGCCAACGACCTTTTCCTGTTCATCGCCCAGCGGCGCAGCACCCGGGACCCGGACGGCGGCCATCCCCTGGGGTACGGGCGGGAAGCCTACTTCTGGGCGCTGATCGCGGCCCTCGGCGTGTTCGTGGCCGGCGCGGCGTTCTCCTTGCGCGAGGGCATCGCCGACCTGATCCACCCCGGCGTCACCTCGTCATTCGGCGTCGCGTACGTCGTCCTCGGCGTCTCGGCCGTTTTTGACCTGGTGTCATTCCGCCAGTCAGCGGGGCAGATGATCCTGCGCGGGCGCCGTTACAGCCGGGGCCTGATCGACGAGTCCAAGGTCACCTCGGACCCCACGCTGCGGGCCGTCTTCCTCGAGGACGCGGTGTCGGTCTCGGGCGACGTGATCGCGCTGGCCGCCCTGGCCCTCAATCAGATCACCGGGTCGTCCATCCCCCAGGGCGTGGCCGCGGTGCTCATCGGGCTGGTGCTGATCCGCGTCAGCCTCCGGCTCATCAAGCGCAGCCACGACTTCCTGACCGGCGCCTGGCTGGTGACCCCCACGGCCCACGGCGATCGCGATGATGACGGCTCCACCCAGCCCCTCACGCTGGCCGATGAACAGCAAATACGAGCCTTCCTCCTCGGCTACCCCGGGGTGACCGCCATTCGCGAGGTCCTGGTCACCTTCACCGGTCCGGGCCGGGTGTGGGTGACGGCGCGCGTCGACGTTGACGACGGGCTCACCGGCGCGGGGGTCAAGGCGCTAGTCCGCGGGATCGAGTCGGGCATGAAGCGGGAGTCCGAAGCCGTCTACCGGGTCGACGTCGTGCCCATCGGCGGTGCGCCGGATTAGGCCGGGCGGGTCAGTTCCTCCAGCAGGAACACGAACGACTCGTACGGGTGGCCGGTGGCCTGGCGCAGGCCCATCTCGCAGGTGCGGTTGGCGGACAGGTAGGCCTGCGCCGGGGTCTGGTCCAGCCCGGCCTTCTCGTCACGGGTGGCGGAGATGACCAGTTCGGGGTGCAGCAGCCCGCGGTCACCCGCGGTGCCGCAGCAGGTCGTGCCGACCGGCACCAGGACGTCGCCGGCCAGGCGTTCGAGGGTCTTGGTCAGCCCCAGGTGGGTGCTGGAGCAGGTCGGGTGGAGCGCGGCGCGTTCGATGCGCTCGCTGACGGTGAGCGCGGGGAACAGGCTGTCGCACCACGCGATGGAGTCCAGCAGGGTGATCTGCTCGAGCCGGGCGCGGTGCTCATCGTCCAGGTAGTTCTTGACGTCGTCCAGCAGCCCGTTGGTGCAGGAGGCCGCGTCGATGACGACCGGCATCTTGCCGTGCCCGCTCCACTCCCACAGCGCATCGCAGGTGGTGGCGGCCATCCACTTGTGCCCCCGGAGATAGCCCTTGCTGCTCCACGGGGTGGAGCAGCACTTGCCCGCGACGTCGCCGGGAATCCACAGCGGCTTACCGGCCCGCGCCGAGACCTCGACCAGGGTCTGCGGCAGGCTTGGGTGCCGGGCCTGGCCCGGGTCACGGCCGAAGATCCGGTTGACGCAGGCCGGGAAGTACACCGCGGCGGCGCCCTCCCGGGTGGTGCCGGGCAGCTTGCGCAACTGGGCGCGCGGCATCGGGCCGGGGACGGACGGGACGAGGTCGTCGCTGACCACCAGCCGGGCTGCCGCGGTCAGCCCGGTCAGCACTCGGACCCCCAGGGTGCGCTGGATGATGTCGGCCGCGCCGACCGCGGTGCGGGCGAGCTTTTCCCCGGTCGCCCACCGCCGGGCGACCAGCAGCGCGGCCTTCTCCCGCCGGGGGGTCGATTCGGCGCGGCGGAACGTCTTCTCCAGCGCGCCGGTGTTGATCTGGACCGGGCACGGGATCGCGCAGCTGCCGTCCACCGCGCAGGTCTCGATGCCGTCGTACTCGTACTCGTCCTGCAGCCGGGCCAGCAGCGGCGACCCCTCGGGCTGGCGGGCCATCTCCCGGCGCAGCACGATCCGCTGCCGCGGGGTGGCGGTGACGTTGCGACTGGGGCACACCGCCTCGCAGAAGCCGCATTCGATGCAGTGCGTGGCGGTGTCCTCGATCGGCGGCGCGGACTTGAACGACTTCAGGTTGATGCCGTCGTCGCGGGTCAAGATCACGTTCGGCGCCAGGACGCCGCGGGGGTCGGCGAGCTTCTTGATCCGCCACATCATGTCGGTGGCCTTGTCGCCCCACTCGTGGCGGACGAACGGCGCCATGTTGATACCGGTGCCGTGCTCGGCCTTGAGCGAGCCGTCGTACTTGTCGATGACCAGCGCGACCAGATCGGTCATGAACGCCGCGTACCGCTCCCGGTCGGCTTGCTCGCCGAGGCTGGGGGTCAGGGTGAAGTGCAGGTTGCCGTAGGCCGCGTGCCCGGCGGCGTTCGGCAGGAAGCTGTGCTTGGACAGCAGGTCCTGCAGATCCTGGGCGCCCTCGGCGACGCGGTCCGGCGGGAAGCACACGTCCTCGATGACCAGGGCGGTCCCTTCGGGGCGCCGCTGTCCGACGATGCCGAGGAGCCCGTCGCGGATCCGCCAGTACAGCTCGATCTGATCCTCGTCCCGGGTGAATTCCACCGGGTGGACCAGGTTCGCGCCGGCCGTCAGCGCGGTGGCCTTGGCTACCGCGGCGTCGAGCGCGGCTGGGCGGTCCGCGCCGAACTCGACCAGCAGCCCCGCGGCGGCGGGATCGAGGCTTGGCCAGTACTGCGGGGTGCCCGGGAAGGCCTGCGCGGCCGCGATCAGCGCGGGAGCGAGCATGAGCTCCACCGCTTCGGCGCCGAGCCCGACCAGGCCGGGGACCAGCGCGGCGGCTTCACCGATCGACGGCAGCACGATCCAGCTGACCGTGGTCACGGCCGGCGCCGGAATGGTACCGATCACGGCCTCGGCCACGAACGCGAGCGTGCCCTCGGACCCGACGATGAGCCTGCGGAAGATTTCCAGCGGGGTATCCCCGTCGAGCAGGGCCGACAGCGCGTAGCCGTTGGTGTTGCGGATGGCGTACTTATGGCGCACCCGCTGCGCGAGCGCGTCGTCGGCGAGAAGCTCTTCGCGCAGCTGCATCAAGCCTTCGGCTAGCTCGGGTTCGGCTTGTGCGAACGTGGCCTCGGCGTCGGGCGCGGCGGTGTCGATGACGGTCCCCGAGGCGAGCACCAGGGTCAGCGACGACACGGTGTGGTAGGCGTTGCGCTCCAGGGTGCAGCGCATGCCGCCGGCGTTGTTCGCGATGACCCCGCCGATCGTGGCCACGTCGGCGGAGGCCGGGTCGGGCCCCAGGCGCCGCCCGAGAGGCCGCAGGATGGCGTTGGCATGGCCCAGGATCGTTCCGGGGCGGGCCCGCAGCCGGGCTCCGCCGTCCTCGGCCGCCATGCCGGCCCAGTGCCGCCGGACGTCGATGAGGATGTCGTCGGACTGCGACTGCCCGTTCAGGCTCGTGCCGCCGGCCCGGAACGTGGCGTGCCGCCCGGTACGGACGCAGTAGGCCAGGATCGCGCGCACGTCGTCGACGGTGCGGGGCAGGACGACGACCTGCGGTAGGTACCGGTAGGGACTGGCGTCGGAGGCGTAGCGGACCAGGTCCGAAATCCGGTGCAGCACCTGGTCCTGGCCGAGCAGCTGGATCAGGTCGCTCTTGAGGGCGGCCGGGGCGCCCTCAAGGCGCGCCGGTTCGACGGCATCGTCCTGCGCCGGGCCCGCGGGCCGGCCGATGGCCCGTACGTGGGGCGTGAGCATCTTCCGCAATGGCGGCCCGCCTTCGTGCGATGAGGCACCCGATACGTCTCACCGTGCCAGCGGCCCGTCGGCCGGACATCGTACTGGGCACACGAAACCCAACTGATGGTTCGTGCCCGGCTTACGATGATCGCGCTGCCGACGGCCCTTACGGTCAAAGGCACTGACCTCAGGGAGAAATCATGCCTATCTATCAGTGCATCAGTCCCAAAGGACTGCTCGACGAATCCGGCCGGGGGAAGGTCGCCGAGGAGATCACCCGAATTCACTGTGACGCGACGGGTGTCCCACGGTCGTTCGTCAATGTCATTTTTACCGACATCCCGGACGGCAGGTACTTCGTGGCCGGGAAACCCGCTCACCACTCGTTCGTGAACGGCGCCATCCGGGTCGGTCACGATGTCGCGACCCGGCAGGGCATCCTGGAGAATCTCTCGCAGATGTGGGTCCGCCTGACCGGCCAGCCGGAGGAGGAACTGCTCATCTCGCTGTGGGAGAACCAGGCGGAAAACGCGATGGAGGCCGGATTGATCTTCCCGGCCGTCGGCCAGGAATAGCAGCCGCTGGCCGCTTAGCTGAAGGCTCCGATGCCGGTGATGGCGCGGCCGACGATGAGGGTCTGCATGGTCTCGGTGCCCTCGAAGGTGTGGATCGCCTCCATGTCCACCATGTGCCGCATGACCTGGTAGTCGAGCAGGATGCCGTTGCCGCCCAGCATGTCGCGCGCGTCGGCGGTTATCGCGCGGGCCTTGCGGGTGTTGTGCATCTTGGCCAGCCCGGCCACGGTGGGGGTCAGCCGGCCGGCCTCGGCCAGGCGGCCGATCTGCAGGCAGTACAACTGCATCGCGGTCAGGTCGGCCAGCATCGACACCAGCCGCTGCTGGATGATCTGGAAGCTGGCCAGCGGCTCGCCAAACTGGCGCCGCTCCTGCGCGTACTGCAGGGCGACGTCGTAGGCGGCGGTGGCGTGGCCCAGCGCCCCCCAGGCGCAGGTGCTCCGGGTGGTGGCCAGGACCCGGGTGGTGTCCTTGAACGAGCGCGCTCCGGGCAGCTTGTTCTCGGCCGGCACCCGCACCTCGTCCAGCGTGATCTCGGCCTGCCACACCGAGCGCAGCGACACCTTGCCCTCGATGACCCGGGCCTGGTACCCCGGCGTTCCCTTCTCGACGACGAACCCGTTGACCTGGCCGTCCTCGGTGTTGCGGGCCCAGACGACGACCAGGTCGGCCACCGTGCCCAGGCCGATCCAGCGTTTGCTGCCGTTCAGCACCCAGCCGTCGCCGTCCCGGCGCGCCGTAGTTTCCAGGGCGACGGAGTCCGAGCCGTGCGTCGGTTCGGTGAGCGCGAACGCCCCCAGCCTGTTCATCTGGGCCATGTCCGGCAGCCAGCGTTCCTTCTGCTCCTCCGAGCCGCACATCGCGATCGACAGCATGGCCAGGCCCGCGTGCACGCCGAGGAACACGCCGAGGCTGCCGTCGCCGCGGTGCAGTTCCATCGTGACCAGCCCGCACGCCATCGGGCTCATCTCGGCGCACCCGTAGCCCTTGATGTCCTCGCCGACGATGCCGAGCTCGGGCAGCCGCTTGACCAGCGGCCAGCAGATCTCGGCTCGTTCCCAGTACGGGCCGACGACCGGCACGACCTCCTCGTCGACGAACCGCCGCACCGTGATGAAGTGATCCCATTGCTCGTCGGTGAACTGCTCCCGGACGGAGAAGAAGTCCGTCCCGAGGGCTTCCCCGAGGTGTGCGCTGGTCACCTGCGTCATTGCTGGTTTCCCTCCGGGGTGAGGTCGGCATCCAGGAACGGCTCCACCGCGGCGGCCAGGCGTTCGGGGTTCGCGGCCAGCTCGAGGTGGCCGCCGTGGTAGACGTGCAGCCGGCTGCGCGGTATCAGCCAGCGCATGATCCGCGCGTTGATCACCGGGATGATCGGGTCGTCGTCGCCGGCCAGGATCAAGGTGGGCGGCCGCAGCTTCGGCAGAAACGGCAGACTGGTCCAGCCGAGCATCGAGATCAGCTGGTAGTAGTAGCCCCGGGGCGGGCCCAGCCGGGTGGTGGCGTGCAGCAGGTCACGGGCCACGATCGGGTCTTTGCGCGCGCTGCCCCCGTACAGCTCGCCGGCCACCTGGGCCGCGTATCCCGGATCCCGGTGGCGTCGCGGCGTGAGCATGCGCAGCAGGACCCACGGACGCCCGGGAACCATGAGCGCGCCGGGCGCGGTCGCCACCAGCACCAGGCGTCGCACCCGGCCCGGGCGGCTCAGCGCGAACTGCTGCGCGAGCCCGCCTCCCCAGGAGATACCCAGGACGTCGGCCTGCTCGTAGCCGAGCTCGTCGAGCAGGCCGGCCAGCATCGACGGCAGCGTGGCCAGGTGGTAGGGGACGACCGGGGCCGGCGAGCCGCCGATGCCCGGCATGTCGAACCGGATGACCGGCCGCCGCGGGTCGAGCACGTCGACGAACGGCTGGAATAGCTCCAGGCTGGCCCCGATGCCGTTGCACAGCAGCAGCGGCGGCCAGCCCGCGGTCCCCTCCCGCACCGAGACCCGGATGGTACGGCCGCCGGCCGTCAGGACCCTCATCCGCTCGGACGGCCCGGGCGATCCGCCCCGCCGTAGCCGGCCCAGGACCCGGCCCAGGCCGGATCCCGGGCGGGCTTGGTCTTCTCCGGCGTCTTCTCCGGCCGGCCCGGGCAGGGCCTGGTCAGCGGTCATAGACGTACGTTCCAGGCGCCGCGCCGAGCGGCGGCAGCCCGCCGCCGCCCAGTTCCTCGGGCGCGGCCTGCTCTTTACCGCAGCGCTCGGTCAGCCAGGCCGCGTAGTCCGGCCACCAGGACCCGTGCAAGGTCTCGGCCCGGCGCAGCCACTCCTGGGGATCCTCCGGGCACTCCTTGGCCATCTGGTACCTGGCCTTCTCGTTGCCCGGCGGATTGACCATCGCGGCCACGTGCCCGCTGGTCGACAGCAGGAACCGGGGCCGGCCGCCCAGCAGCTGGGTCGTCCGGTAGCAGGCCTGCCAGGGACAGATGTGGTCGGTGATCCCGGCGACGATGTAGCTGTCCCGGTCGACCGCGGCCAGGTCCACCGGTGAGCCGAGCATGGTCGCGCCGCCGGGCTCGACCAGGGCGTTTTTCGCGCCCAGCTCGAGGAAGTCCCGGTGCAGGCCCGCGGTCATCCGGGTGGTGTCCGCGTTCCAGAACAGGATGTCGAACGCCGCTGGCTTCTTGCCGAGCAGGTAGTTGTTGACCCAGTAGTTCCAGATCAGGTCGTTCGGGCGCAGCCAGGCGAACACCTCGGCCAGCGACCGGCCGTCCAGGTAGCCGCGGGCGCGGGACGAGGCCTCGGCCAGCTTCGCGGTCCGCTCGTCGATGACCGCGCTGGCCAGGCCCGCGTGCGCCTGGTCCAGCACGGTGACCATCAGGGTGAACGCGGCGAGCCGGTCCTGCTGGCCCGTCTGCGCCAGGTGCGCGGCCACCATCGCCGCGATGATGCCGCCGGACCAGGTCCCGACCAGCGCGGTCTGCTCG
>PLIQ01000250.1 GCA_003140115.1 Actinomycetota bacterium
GGAGCGCTGAACGTGCCCGGCGTGCGACGGGCTCGGGTGCGCCGCGACCCCGGATGCTGCCTGCCAAAAAGTACGTTTGTGCTGGTAATCGCCGTTTCTGGATTTGACAGGACGTAATTATCACTTTAACGTCAAAATGTTGACTGTCTAAGTTCCTGGGCAGCGTCGCCCGGTCGGACTTGCCGTACGGGAGGTCTGTAATGTCCGGTTCGGCGAAGCCGGCGGCCAGTGCCGTCGAAACCTCTCCAGAAGGGAACCACATGAGCGAAATCACCCGGGTCGGCGTCGCGGGCTGCGGGCTGATGGGATCGGGCATCGCCGAGGTTTGTGCCCGGGCCGGCCTGGACGTCGTCGTCCGCGAGGTCGATGACGCGGCCGCCACGGCCGGGCTCGCCCGGATCGAGGCCTCGCTGGCCCGTGCGGTCAGGGCCGGGAAGCTCACCGCCGAGGACCGGGACGCCGCGCTGGCCCGGATAACGCTCACCACCCGCCTAGAGGACCTGGCCGACCGCGAGCTGGTGATCGAGGCCGCCACCGAGAATCCCGCCGTCAAGGCCGCGCTGTTCGCCGAGCTCGACCGGGCCGCCGAACGGCCCGACGTGATCCTGGCCACCAATACCTCCTCGATCCCCATCATCCAGGTCGCCCAGGCCACCACCCGGCCCGCACAGGTCGTCGGCCTGCACTTCTTCAACCCGGTGCCGGTGCAGCGGCTGGTCGAGGTGATCCCGTCCGTGCTGACCAGCCCGCAGGCCGTCCAGCGCGTCACCGACCTGGTCACCAAGACCCTGGGCAAGACCGTGATCAAGGCGCCGGACCGGTCCGGATTCGTGGTCAACGCGCTGCTGGTGCCGTTCCTGCTGGGCGCCATCCGGATGCTCGAAGCCGGCTACGCCACCGCCGAGGACATCGACCTGGGCATGACCCTGGGCTGCGCGCACCCCATGGGGCCGCTCCGGCTGTCGGACCTCATCGGCCTCGACACGCTCAAGGCGGTCGCGGACTCGATGTACGACGAGCACAAGGAGCCCCTCTACGCCGCGCCGCCGCTGCTGCGCCGGATGACCGACGCCGGGCTGCTCGGCCGCAAGTCCGGCCGGGGCTTCTACGACTACCAGACGCAGAGCTGACCACGCCGCGGGACGATCTGGGCCACCCGGTCCCGCTGACCCGCCCGGCTCGCCGGGTGGTCTCCCTGGTGCCGTCCCTGACCGAGTCGGTGGCGGTGACCCGCGCCGAGGGGCTGGTGGGCGCGACCACGTGGTGCACCCATCCCGCGGGCCTGGACGTGGCCAGGGTCCGCGGGACCAAGAATCCCGACCTGGCCGCGATCAGGGCGCTCGAGCCCGACCTGGTGCTGGCCAACCAGGAGGAGAACCGCCGGATCGACGTGGAGCGCCTGCGCAGGGCCGGGATCGCGGTGTGGGTGACGGTGATCAGGGACCTGGACGAGGCGGTGGCGTCGCTGCGCCGGATGTTCGGCCTCGCGCTGGGCTGGCCCGAACCCCCGTGGCTCACCCAGGCCGAGCAGGTCTGGGCCGAGCCCGCCCCCGGACCCCGGGTCCGCGTGGCCATCCCGATCTGGCGCGATCCCTGGATGGTGGTGGGATCGGGCACGTTCACCGGCGACCTGGCCGCCCGGCTCGGCCTGGACAACGTCTACGGCGAGCACCCCGGCCGGTACCCGCACGTCGACCTGCCCGACCTGCAAGCGCGCGGGCCTTCGCTGATCATCCTGCCCGACGAGCCGTACCCGTTCAGCGCCCAGGACGGCCCGGAGATGTTTCCCGGCCACCGCATCGCCCTGGTGCAGGGCCGCGACCTGACCTGGTACGGGCCCTCCCTGGTCACCGCCCGCCCGGCCCTGCTGTCCCGCCTGCAGGCCGCACTCACCCGGTAGTCCAGTCACCCGGTAGTCCTGGTTACCCGGCCGGCCTGACGCCGCCGTCCACGCTGAGCACCTGGCCGCTGACGTACGAGGCGTCCGCCGAGGCCAGGAAGCGGATCACCGCCGCGACCTCCTCCGGTTCGGCCGGCCGGCCCGCCGCGATGCCCGCCACGATCCGCTCGTGCCGGTCGGCGGGCATCCGCCCGGTCAGCAGCTCGGTCCCGGCCGTGTAACCAGGGGCAACCACGTTGGCGGTGATCCCCTCCGGGCCGACCTGCGCGGCCAGCGCCAGCACCCACCCGCTGAGCGCCGCCTTCGCCGCCACGTACGCCGGACTGGCGCCCCCGGTCGCGGCCGCCCGCGAGCCGACGATGATCACCCGGCCGCCGGGCCGGCGCACCAGCGGCAGCAGCGCGGAGGTGAGCAGCACCGCGCTGAGCACGTTCTTCCGGTACGCCTCCAGCCACGCGGCCGCCAGTTCCTCCAGGCCCGGTCCGGCCCGCACCGAACCACCCGCGTTGTTCACCACCACGTCGATCACCGGATGGCGGTCCCGGATCACGTCGACGGCCTGGGCCGTCTCCGCCGGGTCGCTCACGTCGGCCCGCACCCAGCTGAGCTCCCCGCTTCCGGCCGGCCGGTGCTGATTGATCTCCTCGGCGGCGGTGCGCAGGACCCCCGCCCGACGCCCGAGGATCACCACGTCCATCCCCTCAGCGGCCAGGGCCGCCGCGGTGGCTCGCCCGATGCCCGTCCCGCCCCCCGATACCACCGCCACCCCAGCTGCGGAACCGTCCGTCATCGCCCGCCTCCTCGCGTTCCGGCCCCGTCTACTTTCTGTAGCCTGACTCTATGGATGCGATGTTCAGCCCGCGAACCGCCGCGCCCGTCGCCCGCGCCCGCCAGCATTCGCTGGGCGACCTGCTCCACCGCAGCGCCGCCCGGTACCCGGACAAGCTGGCCGTCGTGGCGGGCGACCTGCGGGTCAGCTACGCCGAGTTCGACGCCGCCGTCAACCGGACCGCGCACGCGCTGGCCGACCGCGGCCTGGCCAAGGGGGACCGGCTGGCGCTGCTCAGCCACAACTGCTGGCCGTACGTGCTGCTCGCCTTCGCCACCACCCGGCTCGGCGTCGAACAGGCGCTGGCCGCCGCCGGGATCCAGGGCGGCGTCCGCGGCTGGATCGGAGCCTCCGGTACGGCCCCCGCCGCGGGCTGGGAGGACGTCGACGCCTGGTGGCGGTCGGGCGATGACACGATGCCGGACGTCCCGATCGCCGACGACGACCCGCTGCGCCTCATGTACACCTCGGGCACCGAGTCACGCCCCAAGGGCGTGATGCTGTCCTCGCGCTCGCTGATCAGCCAGTACGTCAGCTGCGCCCTCGACGGCGGGATGAGCCCCGACGACATCGAGGTGCACGCCCTGCCGATGTACCACTGCGCCCAGCTGGACTGCTTCTTCTGCGTCGATGTCTACCTGGGCGCGACGAGCATCATCCTGCCCGGCCCCGACCCGGCCGCCCTGCTGGCTACCATCGCCCGGGAGCGGGTCACCAAGCTGTTCTGCCCGCCGACGGTATGGATCTCGCTGCTGCGCCACCCCGACTTCGACACCACGGACCTGTCCAGCCTGCGCAAGGGGTACTACGGCGCGTCGCCGATGCCGGTGGAGATCCTGCGCGAGCTGCAGCGCCGGCTGCCCGACGTGCTGCTGTGGAACTTCTACGGCCAGACCGAGATGGCGCCGCTGGCCACCATCTTGAGGCCCGCCGAGCAGCTGGAGCGGGCCGGCTCGGCCGGGCGCGCCGCGCTGAACGTGGAGACCATCGTGGTCGACGACGGCGGCCGCCGGGTCCCGCCAGGGCAGGTCGGCGAGATCGTGCACCGCAGCCCGCACGCGGCGCTGGGCTACTACAACGACGAGGACAAGACCGCCGAGGCGTTCCGCGGCGGCTGGTTCCACTCCGGTGACCTGGGCGTCCTGACCGAGGACGGTTACCTCTCGGTCGTCGACCGCAAGAAGGACATGATCAAAACGGGCGGGGAGAACGTCGCCAGCCGCGAGGTCGAAGAGGCCATCTACGAACTCGACGGCGTGGCCGAGGTCGCGGTGTTCGGCATCAGCCACCCGCACTGGGTAGAGGCCGTGACCGCCGTCGTCGTGCCCAAGGACGGCGTCACCGTGACCATCGATGACATCCAAGCCCACGTCAGGAACCGCCTGGCCAGCTACAAGCGCCCCAAGTACGTCGTCCTCACCGACGCCCTCCCCAAGAACCCCAGCGGCAAGATCCTCAAGCGCGAACTCCGCCAGCAGCACGCCAACCTAGCCGCCCAGCCCTAGCCGCCGCCCGGCCCGGAGCCGCCTTCGGCGCCTCGCCGCCACGCTTCCCGCTCACTGCCGCCGCGTGCGCAGGGCGGAGACCCGGAAACTGGATCCTGCCGCAAAGCGTGGGTTGGTGTACCACCGCGCACTTGCGCACCAAAGAAACCATGAGCACCGCCATCGTCGCGGCGCAGTGCCCGCTAAGCATTCTGGTTATCGGGTCGACACTCAGCGGTTAGGGCTCGACTAGTGCGTCGCGCAACGCGGCGAGTTCGCTGCTGCTCATGCCATGGGCGCTCAGGTAGCCGACGGCGCTGCCGTACCGTCCGTGCAGTTCGTCGAGAAACGCGGCCATGGACTCCTCCTCCGCGGTCCCGGCGCCCTTGATGCCGCGGGACAGCGCCTGCATGTCCCGGTAGGTGGCCAGCCGGAGCAGCCGGGCGCTGATCTGCTTCATCCGCTGCCCGGTCAGGGCGTAGTCGGCGATGATCGCTTCCCGGCTGACTCCCACCGCGTCGAGCACCACCGCGGCCAGTACCCCGGTGCGATCCTTGCCCGCCGCGCAGTGGAAGATGGCCGGCCAGCTCAGGTCGTCGGCGAACGCGCGTACCGCAGTCACGATATTCGCGGCGCTACCCTCCAGCAGGGCGACGTAATGGGCCACGATATCGATGTCGGCGCTGTCCGCCACTATATCGGCCCGGATATTGCCCGCCGAGGACAGCGGCAGGGAAAGATAGCGGATCGCGGGAATATCCGCGAGCGCTGAGCCTTCCCGCTCCGCCTCGTCGTTCCGCCGCAAGTCCACGACCGTCCGTATTCCCAGGTATTCCGTGAGGTATCTCACGTCATCCGGCGTAAGGTCTTGCAGGGTTCCTGCTCGCAGCACTCTGCGGAAACGGGTGTGCCCACCGCCGGCCACCGCCAGCCCGCCCAGATCGCGCGTGTTGTCAGCACCCTCCAGTTCGACCCAGCGCTGATGATGGTTTACTTCCGTCTCGATCACGCTCAACTGCTATCTTCCCCACGTCGCTTTTGTTTCACCTGTGTTAACCCCGGACCATTTCTCTTACCAAGTTAGCAGGCCTAATTAAATGGTCGGTAAACACACCGCGAACAAGGGCCGGTAAAGCGCGCTCCACCCGTGTGACCTTTGGCACATTGCCCGCCCGGCCCGTCAGCTACGATCGCAGGGAGACCCCGGAGCGGCGATGGATGAGACGTTCGTGCTCTTGCACGGATCATGGCACGGCGGGTGGGCCTGGGAGCCGACCGCGTGGTGCCTGCGCGAGCTCGGCCACACCGTGTACACGCCCACGTACCCCGGACACTGGCCGGGGGTGAACCGGGCGGGCGTCACCCACGACGACTACGTCCGGGCGGTCACGGATTTCATCGAGCACCGGGACCTGCGCGACGTCATTCTGGTCGGCCACAGCTTTGGCGGTTCGGTCGTCAGCCGGGTGTCCCAGGTCATACCCGACCGGCTCAAGCGCCTGGTATTCCACACCGCTTTCGTGGTCGAGGACGGCGCCAGCGTCAACGACAATTTCCCGCCCGAGCAGACCGACATGTTCGCCAAGGCCGCGAGCCAGAGCCCCGACAACACCGTGGAATGCTCCTGGGAGGTGTTCCGCGACTTCTTCATCCAAGATGCGCGGCCCCAGGACGCGAGGTCGGTATGGGAGCGGCTGGTACCGCAGCCGTTCCAGCCCTGGGACGCCAAGCTCGACCTCGGCGAGTTCTACCGGGCCGGGCTCCCGAAGAGCTACATCGCGGTCGAGCAGGACCGGGCCCTGCCCGAGGGCACGTGGCATCCGGGCATGTCGTCCCGGCTGGGCCCGTGCAAGATCGTGCCTATGGCCGGCAGCCACGAGGTGATGTTCACCCGGCCCGCCGAACTGGCCCGTACCCTGACCGAAGCCGCCCGCGACTGAGGCCGTCGCAGGTCATGCCCGCCTGGCCAGCAAGGCGATGATGTCGAAGATCACCGTCGCGGCGGCGATCGCGGTGATCTCGGCGTGGTCGTAGGCCGGGGCCACCTCGACCAGGTCGGCGCTGACCAGGTTGAGGCTGGTCAGGCCCCGCAGCACGCGCAGCAGTTCCCGGCTGGACAGCCCGCCCGCCTCCGGTGTCCCGGTGCCGGGCGCGAAGGCCGGGTCGAGCACGTCGATATCGATGGACAGGTAGACCGGCAGGTCGGCCACCCGCTCGGTGATCGCGTCGATCGCCCCGGTGACCCCGAGCGTGTCGATGTCGCTCGCTCTGATGGTCCGGAAGCCGAACCGCTGGTCGTCGTCGAGATCGGCCCGGCCGTAGATGGGACCGCGGATGCCCACGTGGATCGAGTGGTCCTCGACCAGGAGGTTCTCCTCGAACGCCCGCCGGAAGATGGTCCCGTGCGTGGTCGGCGCGTTGAAGTAGGTGTCCCAGGTGTCCAGGTGCGCGTCGAAGTGCACCAGCGCGACCGGGCCGTGCGCGCGGGCCACCGACCGCAGCATCGGCAGCGCGATCGTGTGGTCGCCGCCGACGGCGATCACCTTGCGGTCGCCCTGCAGCAGATCGGCGGCGTGCCCGGCGATCTGCGCCATGGCCTCGTCGATCGAGAACGGCGTCACGGGCACGTCCCCGGCGTCCACGACCTGGATCGCCGTGAACGGGCTGGTGTCCAGCTCGACGTGATGGCCGGGCCGCAGGTGCCGCGACGCCTGCCGGACCGCCATCGGGCC
>PLIQ01000345.1:0-11668 GCA_003140115.1 Actinomycetota bacterium
ACTGAGCCGCCGATCTGGCGCCGGTCCCGTCGTGTGGCTCTGGCCGGTCTTGACTCGCAGACCAGGGTGATCTGCGCGCGGACTCTGCGGGTCAGCATGGGGCCGAACGGACGCTCGCCCCATGCATGATGAGAGTGCGCTACCTCCTCGCATACTTATTTGCTGGCCTGCAAATTTCGTCGGCTGGAGATCCCGACAGGAGATATTCCCTCGGTAGGCCAGTGTTCGCGCAGGTACGGTCATGGGTAACGTCGATGCCATAGTGCCTTGGCCGCCGGAAGGCGGGGGCGCGCGGATAGCGGTCGCTGGGGCCGGGCGGTCAGGTTCTCCGGTCCGGGCGTGTCTTTATGAGTATGCACATCGCTTACGTTGTCGTCACGATCGTCGTGGCGCTTGCGAACGGCTATGCCGCCGTTTTGAACTTCGCCGGGGCGGAGTCTGTCAGGGTCGTCGCCGACGAGGTGCGAGTGTCGCCGAGGTGGATGATTCCGTTCGGGATTCTGCTGGCCTGCGGGGCGGTCGGCCTGCTGGCCGGATTCGCTGTGCCGGTGCTCGGGATGGCCGCCGCGATTGGCCTGGTCGTCTACTTCATCTGCGCGGTGAGCGCGCACATCCGGGTGCGCGATCCCAAGGTCGCCGGTGCGGTCAGTTTCCTGGTGATGGCCGTCGGCGCCCTAGTCGTGGGCCTGGGCTACCACAACCACTGGTGATCCCTGCGGGGCCGCCACTCCCATTCGGTCACGGCCACAGGAGGTAGAAGGGAACCTATTTGATATGGAGGAGATCGAGTGGCTGACGGAGCGCTTTCAGCAGCACCGTTCGCATTTGCGCGGGGTTGCCTACCGGATGCTGGGATCGGTGAGCGAAGCCGACGACGCTCTCCAGGAGGCATGGCTCCGGATCCGCGACCAGGATCGGCGGAGCGTCGAGAACATGCAGGCCTGGCTGACCACCATTGTCGGGCGGGTGTGCCTGAACATGCTGCGCGCCCGGCGAGCACGGCGCCACCAGTTCACGGACGTCTACGTGCCCGACCCCGTCGTCAGCCTCGAAGGCAGCGTCGACCCTGAGCAGGAGGCGCTGGTTGCCGACTCGGTCGGGCTCGCGCTGCTCGTGGTGCTCGACGCGCTTACTCCTCCCGAGCGGCTGGCGTTCGTGCTGCACGACGTGTTTGGCGTGCCGTTTGCGGACATCGCGGCGGTCCTCCACCGTTCCGAAGCCGCCGCGCAGCAACTCGCCAGCCGAGCTCGGCGACGCGTGCACGGCTCGCCCGCGCCGGACCCGGACATCGGGCGACAGCGCGAGGTCGTCGACGCGTTCTTCGCCGCCTCTCGCGATGGCGACTTTGACGCCTTGGTGGCGGTGCTCGATCCCGATGTCGAACTGCGGATCGATAGCGGCGTGCTGCGCGAGGAAGCGTCGCTGATTCTTCGCGGCGCGGTAGCCGTAGCGGCCTACTCCGCTACTTACTCCAAGCTCTACCCGTTCGTCAGGTCAGTGCTCGTTAACGGCGCCGCGGGAGTTGTGGGGGCGCCCGCCGGACGAGTGTTCTCCGTGATGGCGTTCACCGTCACTAACGGAAAGATCAGGCAAATCGATGCCCTCGTGGACCCAGAGCGCCTCGGGCAGCTCAACCTCGTCATCCGATCGGCCGATGAACAAGGCCGGTGACGTCACTCGGACTGCTGAACCAGCGCGATGGCGTGTTCCTCGCCGAGGACTGGGTGGCAGCGTCGGGCATTCTGCCCGAGGCGTGTGCTTCACTAGCGCTTCGGTCGTAGCCAAGGCGCTGGGATCCAAACGACCTCCTGGACGCGACGTCCCATACGCCGGCCAGCCTGGTGAGGTCCACGGCGCGCCGGTCGCCAACTCTTCGAGCCTGACCTGGAGATAAAACGGCGTGTGGTGTACCCCTCCTGCGCAGCCCGCCCAAGCGGGAGAGGCCGCCTGGATAGAAGACACAGAAGCGGCCGATCTGCCTACGCATCTTGAGCAGCACTGGCCAGCCGGCCATCACCGCGCCAGGCCTGCTGCCGATAGCGCAGGTCAGCCACTCAATCGAGTATTCGAGCGGCACACGGTCGAGCCGCCCGCGCCCGGGCCAGATGATCGCGGGGTTGCAAGCGCCGCCGTTTGCGTAACGACTTGTAATCGGACAGTCTTTCTGCTGCGTCAGCGTGTCCTGGCTCCAGAATCTGAGCGGCCCGCTCGGGCGCTGGCCGTTGCCCGGGCGGCCGGACCTGACGAAATTCACGCCGCGGGGTAAGACACCGGCTCCGCGGCGACGCATAGCCTGTGACGGCGGGGGTGTCGCGTCCGCAGTGCCCCCGAGCCAGCCCGAAGCCGACTGCAAGGGAGCCCGGAGATGGCCACTGAATCTACGATCACCGGTCGTGTCGCCGAGATGCACGCCTCGATGGCCGCACAGCCGCCGAACGAGGTCATGGGTGCGTTCACCCGGGAGCAAGCCGCACTGGCCACCGCCGGCATACCGGACGGGGTCGCTATCCCCGGAACCCTGATCCCCGATGCCGGCCTGCTCGACGTCCACGGGTCACCGACGACGCTGTACGCCGTGACGGCAGACCGGCCAACGGTACTGGTGTTCTACCGGGGAGCCTGGTGCCCGTACTGCAACATCGCCCTAGCCACCTACCAACAGCACCTGCTCCCGCGGCTGACCGCACGCGGCATAGGGCTTGTCGCGATCAGCCCTCAGGCCGCGGACGGGTCGCTGTCGATGCAGGAGAAGCACGACCTGTCCTTTACCGTGGTGTCCGATCCGGGCAACGCGATCGCCCGCGGCCTGGGCATTCTGACCCGGCCGTCGGACGAGGCACGAGCCGCCCAGCTGCAGCTCGGACTCGACCTGACCGCCGTCAACGCCGACGGCACCGTCGCGCTGCCGATGCCGACCGTAGTCATCACCGACGTCGGCCACGTCGTCCGGTGGATCGACGTGCACTCCGACTACAGCACCCGCACCGAGCCGGCGCAGATCCTCAGCGCCCTCGACCGGCTCGGCATCTGACCAGCCGGGCGTCGGATAGGCGCCACGCGTCATGCCTGAACTCGATCTGGCCACCGTCACCGCAGCCGACGGCCGCGACCTGCTGGCGGGCCGCCGAGGGGGACTGGCTGCGGCCGGTACCGCACTGCCCCGGCTGGAGTGCCGTTCAGGCCGGGCCTGGTGGCGATGACGCCGCACAGCTCGGCGCGCCCGCCGGCGCTGAACTGGTCAGGGTCCCTGATCACTTCTTCGAGCTGGGCGATCATCCGTGCCCCGACCACGGCGTCGCGCTCGGCGGCCTCAGGTTTGAAGCAGATGACGAACCGCTCGTCCTCGGCGATCCGCACCTCCTTGACCTCGAGGTTCCCGCCACGTCCTTGTAGCGTCCGTGCCGGACAGCGCGGCGGCCGCTTCGGCGGACCCGGACCTGAGTTTCTTCCCGACGCGGCGGGTGTCCCGGTCTTAATTTCTTGAGGCGTCGGCTTCCGCCGTGCCAGTCCTCCTGGATGCCGGTCTGGCCAGGGTTAACGCCGAAGCTGTGCAGTTGGGATCGTTCTCGCAGGCTGCGCTTGAGCTCAGCGAAGCCGGGGAAGGAGGCGAGCCCGACAACGTGGTCCCACAACCGGATCGCGTCCTGGTCACTGGGCAGCCGGCTGATGACCGGCCCGAAGAACGCGGTCCCGTCGGGCGGCCCGAAGTGGATGATCGGGGTACCGACGTCCTTGCCGGTCAGCGTGAGCGCCTCGTCGGTTTCGGCCCGCAGTTCATCGTCCCAGTTGGCGTCATCGAGGGCATCGGCCAGCGCGGCGGGCAATCCGGCCCGCTTGAGCAGCGGCTCGACGAACGCCCGGCTTCCCCGTTCATCCGGTCCCAGTGCGGGCGCGGCTGCGGAGTCGAACGCCTGGGTGCCGATCGCCTCGTACAGGGGCCCAACCGCCTGGCGGCCGTGCTCGGCGCGGGTCCGGGCGGCCACCCGCAGCAGCCGCATCCCGGCGGTGTGGCCAGCCTCGTAGCCTGCCGGGAAATGGCTGTCGTAGTCGACGTCGGCGTTGAGCATGCGCAGCGAGATGAACCGCCAGTCCACGGTGTAGTCGCGCTGAGCGGCGACCTGCCGGACCCATTTGCTCGTCATCCAGGCGAACGGGCACAGCGGATCGAAGTAGAAGTTGATATCCGGGATGTTCATGACGTCCTCCGATGGCTATCAAGATGACGCGGCGGCATGCTCGCGCCGGTACCGGGCCAGGCCGATCACGTCCTCGGGCACCAGGCGGCCGATGGCGCCGCTGGAGTACACGGTTACGATCGCCTTGCCCGGCACGCCTGGCCGGCGGGGCGCGCTGGCCAGGCCGCGATGGTGGCGATCACTCGAAGAAATGGGTTCGGGCGCGCGGCAGCCGCACGCCGTCGACGTCGATGTCGATCTTCTCGTTGTAGAAAGCGACCAGGCCCGCGATGGGCAGCAGCTGGCGGGTGGGGAAGTCATAGGCCCAGGCGAGGTCTTGATCACCATCGCGCACGTCGTCACCGGTGCGCACCGACCAGTAGGCGCTGGTGACACCCTTGTACGGGCAGGCCGTCTGGGTGGCGGTCGGCACGAGGTGACTGAAGTCGACATCGGTGCGGTCGAAGTAGTAACGGGTCGGCAGACCGGTCTCGAACACCAGCACCGGCCTGGCGCTCTCGGCCAGCGTGATGCCCTCCAGCGAGGCCCGGACGTGCCGGTGCGAGCGAAGTGCGTCGACGCGGACGTAAGGGTTGCGGGGATGAACGAAGACCTGCTCGTCCTCCTCATACCATGCATCCAGCGCGTCCCAGTCGAAACGAGCTGTGCCCGCCACCCGGTCAATCGCCTCGTCACCGAAGACACGCACGGTGCCTGGGCGGTCCACGCCGCCGGCCCGCAAGCCGTGACGGCGTGCCGTCCCCTGGCGCAGGCGCTGCTCGTGGTGCTCATCCACCAGGAAACGCTCGTCGACGTCTTCAACTGGGATGTAGTACTGCGGGTAGTACGGCCATTCCCACACGTACCGGGCCTGCGTACTGTCGAAAATCAGCTCGCCGCCCAGCATCGCCCGCACTCGCCGCGGCGCGGGTTCGGCGTGATCGGTCTCCGCGATCATCTGCGGATAATCACGGTCGGCTGCCACACGTGATACGGCCATCGTGCCTCACTCCTGAAGTCGGTAACTAAACCGGGCACAAGGTGAGCGTCACCGGACGCGCCGTTCTTACCTCCTGGACAGCCAGCGGACTGCCGCGCGATGACGCAGCAGATGAACGGTGACGCCCTGACCACGTTATGACGTAGCTCCAGCGGCGGCTGCGAGCAGGCCCTCAAGGTGAACTGCATGGCGGTGAGCATCATCGCGGAGCCGGCCTCGCTCGCACAGCGATACGTGCCGTCCGGGAGGTGGCGCAGGCCGTCGATGACGGCCAGCCTGATCACCCAGGCCGGTTTCGGCGCCGACCAGGACGGCGCACAGGTACACCAGACGGCGCTGACCAGGCATGGCTGCTGCGCGGATGCCGATGCCCAGCACGGCTCTGAGACGGCCGACCGTCATTATGAACAAGAGAACCACCACCTTCGAGGATGCGGGCGGCCGGACGCCACAGGAGGATGAACTCATGCCGCGGGGCCGCCCGCGGACGAAGGGCGGTCGCGATGCACATCCTTGTCACCAGCGCCGGCGGAGCCAACGGCAACGGCTACGGCGCGATCCTCGGCTTCGGCCCGGAGGGTGAATTCACAGGGCCGTTTGGCGACGACCCGCGGATCGCCGATCCGCGCGGTCTGTCCGTTGACCCGTCAGGCGCACTCATCTATGTGAACAGCGGCGACGACCGTGTGCTGGCGCTCGTGGCGCTCGATCTCCATGGGCGCGTCGTGCGCGACTCGGGGCCGATGCCCGGGCTGGACCCAGGCGGCGGCACGACCTCGTCGCCGCGGTGCGCCGTGCCGTCGAGGAGGATCTGACCGAATGGCAGCGGCAGGTGTTCACCGCGATCGCGGTAAAGGGCGGTCCGCTCGACGCGCTGGTGGCGCAGCTGGGTTCCAGCCGTAATGCGGTCTATGAAACGATGTTCGGCGCACGGCGTAAGTTGCGGGCCGCGCTGGCTGCTAACGGGTATCTGACCGCCTCCGCTGAGGAGGCCGAGCTGAGCGACCGCGGTACGGGGCGACCATGACGGGCTGGGATGAGCTGGACCGGTTCTTGCGGACCGATCCGCGCGATGTGGGCTGCGATCAGGCGCTGGACATCTTGCAGGTCTATGTCGAGCTCGTCCTGGACGACGAATCCGGGACCGAGGCGGCCCGCCGGTATACCGGTGTCGCTGCGCACCTGCTGAGCTGCGGCCGTGTGCCGAGGACTACCAAGGGCTGCTTCTGGCCGCTAGGGCGAATCCGGCCTGACTGCTGATCTCCGGGCGGGCAGCCGGTGATCTGCACCGCCGGGCAGCTCGAGGGGCAGCCGGATATCGCGAGGTAAGACGCCGGCCTGAACCGGCGCTAACAACAGGACGGTCCGGCACACCGCTGGCGTCATTTCCGTGAGCAGATGAAGGAGAGCCGTTATGCCGCTGCTGAGTCCCGGAGACTCGTTCCCCGCCCTGCCGCTGACCCCGCCGGGCGGGGCGGCCCTGACCCTGCCGGACGCGTTCGATGGTGACTTCGGAGTCGTGCTGTTCTTCCGCGGGTCGTGGTGCCCGTACTGCAACGCGCAGCTGCGGGCGTTCCAGCAGGCCGGCGACAGTCTCGCGGCCGCCGGGATCAAGGTCGCGGCGCTGTCGGTGGACGACGAGCCCGCCACTGCGGAGCTGATCGCCAAGCACGGCCTGACCTTCCCGGTCGGGCACGGCGCCGACGCCCGGGCCATCGCCGGGCTCACCGGCGCGTTCGTCAACCCCGACCCGGTCTACCTGCAGTCCACCGGGTTCGTCCTCGGCCCGGCCGGCCGGGTCGTGGTCAGCGTGTACTCCAGCGGCGCCATCGGCCGGCTCGTCCCCGAGGACGTGATCGGCATGGTCCGCTACCTGCGCGAGCATGCGACGGCCTGACCATGACCAGCAGAAAGGAGACCGCAGTGGGAACCGTCTTTGCCGGTAAGACCGCGCTGATCACAGGGGCGGGGCGCGGTATCGGCCGTGCCGTCGCACTCGAGCTGGCGGACGCCGGCGCCGGGCTGATCCTGGTCGCCCGCTCCGCGGACCAGCTGGCGCAGACCCAGGACAGCCTGCTCGGCCGGGGCATCCCCGCCGGGCAGGTCCGGATCGTTCCCGCTGACCTCGGCGACGAACGACAGCGCGGCCGCGCGGCCGCGGCGGCGCTTGCGGCAGGCCGCGTGGACATCCTGGTCAACAACGCGGCCACCGTCGAGCCGCTCGGCCGGACCGCCGCCATCCCGGCCGCGGGGCTGCGCCGCGCCTTCGAGCTCAACGTCATCGCGCCCGCTGCGCTCACCGCCGCCGTGCTGCCCGGCATGCTGGACGCCGGCTGGGGCCGCATTGTCAACGTCTCCAGCGGGATCGTCGCGCGGCCGGATTCCATGGTCCGCTTCAACGCCTACGCCGCGACCAAGGCCGCGCTGGAGGCGCACACCGTCAACCTTGCCGCCGAGCTGGGCGGCACCGGCGTGACCGTGAACGTCTACCGGCCGGGCGGGGTGGACACCGTCATGCAGGCCTGGATCCGCCAGCAGGATCCCGGACGCATCGGAACCGCCGCGTACGAACGGTTCAACCGGAACTTCGCCGACGGCACCCTGATCACCCCCGAGGAGTCCGCCGCAGCCCTGATCGCACGTCTGGGCGGAGACGACACGGGGGTCATCTGGGACGTCAGCACCGCTGCCGCCCGGTCATGAACCTCGCATCCGTGTTGCAGCTGGCTGACTGGCGGCGGCAGACCGCGGCCTTGTACGCCCGGGTTCGCGAGCAGCCGGATCCCGCGGCCGCGCACGCGCTGTGGCGCGACGGCCGCGACCAGATGATGCGCTCGCACCCGCAGAGCCCGCTGCCCGCCGGCGACCCGATACGAGCCCGTGGCGTGCCTTACGGGCCTTACGATCCGGCGTTGCGGTGGACCGTGCGCGTCGAGCCGGTCTCGCGGGGGCGGCGGCTCGCGATCGACACCGGCCCGGATGGCGTGACCCGGCTCGAACAGGCCGGCTGGGTGACGCTTGCGGATCCCGTCCGTCAGCGGGTGGCGCTGTGGTGGCTGGATCAGTACGGCGGTGGCCTGTTCCTGCCGCTCCGTGACGCGACGGCTGGCACTACCAGCTACGGCGGCGGCCGTTTTCTGCTCGATACGGCCAAGGGCGCCGATCTCGGCCCGGCCGGCCGGTCCCTCGTCATCGACCTGAACTTCCTGTACCACCCGTCTTGCCGGTACGACAGCCGCTGGGCCTGCCCGCTCGCGCCGGACGAGAACGTCATCGACCTGCCCATCCTGGCAGGGGAGCGGCTAGGCCCGCTATGAGCCCAGGTCGGCGTCCTTGTGTTCAGGTACCCGCGAGGACCTCTCGGATTGTCGGAGGCCGCGCGTAAGGGCGACGCGCGGCTGGGCGCTAATCCACCCGACCGCGGAACACGCCGCAGCGCAGAGAAGAAGTACCATGCACCGTCTGAAGAACCGGAGCCTGGGCATCGCGCTGGGAGGCGCCGCCCTCGGCGGGCTCGTGTTCACCGGCGCGACAAGCGCCTCGGCCGCGACGCTGAACGGTGGCGGATACGTGTCCGGGTGAGCGTACGGACCCGCGCGCTGTACGCCGCACCCGCGGCGGGAGCATGGCCCACTCGTGCTTGAGCCGGCCGAACTCGCGCTGTCACGTCCTGTCACGTCGGCGACGTGGGTCAGCTGACGGCCGCGAGCAGGCCGGCGTAGTCTTCGCCGCAGGGGCCGCAGGCGCGCAGGTGCGCTGCCACGCCCGGGTAGCGCCGTTCGGTCGCGTCGGCACCCTGTCTGATCACCGCATCGACGTAAAGGTCCAGTATTTCCATCGCCTGGTCGCATCCCACGTCCTGCGGATCGGTCTGCAGGAACTGGTCGAGCGCCCGCCATCCGCTCATGACTTCCTCGGTTCTTCGTCGTGCAGATATCCGTGTGCGACCAGATGCGCGCGGATTTTTCGCCGGGCGTCGAACATCGTCTTGTAGATCGCGTTACGCGTCGAGCCGAGCTCGGCGGCCAGCGCGTCGAGGGGAATCCCGTCGACGATGATCGCGACGAAGACGCGCCGCTGCCGCTCGCTCAGCGCCTCGGTGACGGCCCGGCGAAGCGCACCGGCCAGTTCGCGGGACTCGGCGTACTGCGCGGGGTCGGCACCGAACCGGTCAGGGATGCGTTCCCACGCATCGCCGCCGACCTGCACTGGCGGATTGCGCCAGTAATGGCGGCCGAGCTTGGCTGACACCTCGAAGATGACGAACTTATACGCCCAGGTGGTAAAGCGGCTGTCGCCGCGGAACCGGTCCAGTTTGCCGGTGATCGCGAGCAACGCGTCGTCCGCCGCCTGATGGGCGAGGTCATCTCGCTCGCGTCCCTCGATGCGGACGGGATGGCTGCGCCGCCGCAGCTCGGCGTGGGCAGCTCGCAGGAGCAGCTGGTGCAGGCGGGCGAGGGCATGTTCCCGTTCGGCGGCGCTAGGGGCGTCGCGACCGGTACCGGCCAGGCACCTTAGCCACTCGCGCGACTCCGCATCGAGCGGGTCGCGTCTGCTGACCCCGGCGGCCGTACTCCCAGCCAACGACATGCTCCGACTTTACAAGGCTTACCGCGACGCTGCCGCCCGCAAGGTAAGAGGACGCTCATCCTGGACGGCAGGACAGCATGACCAGCCCGGTCCGAAAGACGGGCGCTGATTTCCGTCGTGGCACGGTGGCGGCCGCTATCGGTGTTGACGCGTCGGCGGGCGTTCTGTTGCATGAATGAGCAACCGCGGCTGTCGTGCGCCCGGCGGCATCCGGTGCCGCGAAGGGCCGGGCCGGCTGAGCGGTCTGCTGACCCGGAACAAGCTGGCCCTGGAGAATGTGATCCAGGTCGACCTGTCTTGTTCCCGGAAGCTGGCGATCCACAGGTCCCTGTTACCTACCGGGCGGCGGCGGCGTGCAGATGGGCGGGGCGTGAGCCTGGCCGGCTCCTGACGGGCCGGCGTAAGTTCCGCGCTGCGCCCGCCGCTAACAGGCACGCGCGGGGCATGAAGGCTGCTAGAGCCGAGATGGAAGCCCCGATGGATAAAGTCAGGCAGACTTACCGATTCACGGAGTCGAGACACGATGGCCGTAACACCTGTCGCAACCGGTCGCGACTACCCGCAGATGATCGCGGAGACCGATCACGTCGAACCCGCGCCGCGGCGAGTGCGGGCGATGCTGGGCGGCGAGCAGATTTTCGACACCACCCGGGCGCGGTATGTCTGGGAATGGCCATAATATCCGCAGTACTACATCCCGGCCGATGACATCGACCTGCGCTTCCTCGTTGACGAACACCACGAGCAGCACCTTCGCCCGGGTATGGCACGAAGCCATGGCCTGCGCGCGGGCAGCCTGGACCGCCCGGGCACCGTGCGGGTCTTCGGCGGCCGGATGCCGGCCGCATGCACTCCGCCGCCGCTACGCCCGCAGCGTCGCAGGCCCGTCACAAGAGGCTCCGTTCGGCGGCATCTGGGCCCGCCAGACTAGCGGGCCGGCTGCTTCCGGGATCCTGAACGACGAGGCTGTCCCTGGCCCGCCCGGCTGGGCGGGCCAGGGACAGCTGGCCGGCAAGCAGGCTAGTCGTTGCTAGATGTTGACGATCCCGGCCGAGGAGGTGACCCCGGCGGGCAGCGGGGTCGGTGAGCTGGGCACCTCGGTGAGGGTTCCGCCGCTGACGGCGAATACGGACACGAAGTGCATGCCCGAGCCGTCGACCAGCAGATACTTACCGTCCGGGGACAGCCGGGCGTCGATGTCGGCCCCGCCGCCGCTGATGGGCGTGCTGCCGATCAGGGCGAGGGAGCCGTCGGGGTTGATGGAGTAGCTGGAGATGTTGCCCGAGCCGGTGTTGACGGCGAACAGGTACCGGCCGTCGCGGCTGATCTCCACCCAGCACGGCGCGGTCTGCCCGTCAGCGTAAGGCGAGGATCCGATCGAGCTGAGCTGGCCGAGCAAGCCGTCCCGGTAGGCAGAGACCGTGCCGAGGCCAGTGCCGTTATGCGCGTTGCTGACGAACAGCTGCGAGGGGCTGGCGGGCGAGAACTCGGCGCCGAGCTGGCCCAGGCCCTGCCCGGTGAAGGGAGAGCCCTTGGCGGCGAGCAGGCGGCCGCCGGGCAGCACCACGAAGCTGTCGATCAGCGAGGTGCCGGTGCGGGTGCCGATGAGGTGGTTGCCGAAGGCGTTGAAGAACACGTCGCCGAGGCCGGAGCTATCCGGGACGGTGTACGTCGAGCCCGGGATAGGCGTCAGCGTCCCGTTGAAGCTCAGCCGGAAGCCGGTGTAGTTACTGCCGCCCGTGCCGGAGTTCGCCACGTAGACCAGGCCGGACGGGGAGACCGCGACGCTGACCGGCTTGATCCCGCCGGAGGACACCGGCTGGCCGGCGAGCACCGGCACGCCGCCCGCGGTGACGCGCAGGACCGAGATCTGGTTACTGCCGGCGTCCACTGCCAGCAGGTA
>PLIQ01000345.1:11738-12944 GCA_003140115.1 Actinomycetota bacterium
GCTGCCAGGCATGTGCGCTTGCGCAATGTCCTTCTCCTTGCGTGGGATGGATCCGCGGTGACCCGAGGATCTACCCAAGTGAGTGGCGTACCGCGGCCGGTTTCTTACCTCTGCACCTCCCGGCGTCTCCCTAAGACCGGGCGACGAAGTCTTGCGCTCCGCCAGTGTGCTATGGAGCGGGCCCGGCTGCGCGGCAGGCGCCTTCCACCGCCCACGGCCCGGCCACCCCGACCCTGACCCGGAAAACCGGACACGCAGCAGAACCGGTCAGCGGCAGGACAGCCATGCCCGCCGGAAACGTCAAGATCACGTCCGCCAGGCGCCAGATCCCGGGAACGTAGGCACAGCAGCGCGGCGGCGATCCGCATTTCCCCGCGGCCACGGCTGGATTCCGGGAGGTCAGCAACGACCTGCTCGGCTCGGTGAAGCTCACCGTGGCGCACCAGCGCGATAACTTGCCAGGCGCACAAGGGCCGGCCCCGAAGACGTGGTGCACGACGTCGCCGTAGGCCATGCCGCGCCCAGCGACCGGGTCGCCAGTCCTGGGACCGGGGTACGGCTGCGCGATCTCACCCGGCTCGCCGGCGCAGACCGGCCAGCCAGGCTCCTGGTCGAGTCGCTGGAGCGCGGCGGCTCCTTCCGGCACGCCATCCTGTCGCCCGCGCAGATCATGGACCCCAGCTCGCTGCTCGCGCTGCGCGTCAACGACTCCGATCTCTCCCCCGACCACGGCTACCCGGCCCGGGTAATCATCCCGGCCGCCCCCGGCGTCCACAACACCAAATCGGTCACCGGCATGACGTTCGGAAGCTGACATGAAACGCCTTGCGCGCTGGTACGGCGCCAGTTGCCGGGCGCCTGAACGTGCGCGCCGCCTCGACCGGGCCTTCTTGCGTAGAGCAATTTTCGGCATACTCTTTATGCCAGTTCAGAGAATGATTTCGAAAACGTGTCCGAGGGGGGACTCGGTCCCCGCCAGTGGTGGTACATCCCCAAACGGGGGATCCATCACCACTCCAAACTACACGGCAAGGGCCTGCCTCGCCCGCATTCCGCAGGCGGAAAGAGGCGACAGCACCGGCTCGCCCGACCGTCCAGGCGTGTGAACTGCGGAAACGACGAGGGCGGTCAGCCGGAATGGGACCGCAGGCCCGGGGCGGACTGCGGCAGCCGCATCACTACCCTTAATCATCAGGCAAGCACGGC
>PLIQ01000531.1 GCA_003140115.1 Actinomycetota bacterium
TCACGCACGAGCACCCGGACCACCTGGACGCCGACGCCGTACGCGCCGCACTGTCCAGCGATCCTGGCGTGACCCTGTGGGCCAACCAGTCGGTCTGCGCGCAGTTCCCCGAGTTCGGCGACCGGGTGCACGAGGTACGGCACGGTGACGCGCTGGAGGTCGCCGGCTTCTCCGTGCACGTCTACGGCGTGGACCACGCGCTCATCCACCGGGACATCCCGCTGGTCGTGAACACCGGTTTCCTGGTCGAGGGCGAACTGTTCCATCCGGGCGACTCGTTCACGATNNCCCGCCCGCGGCTACGCCATCCACGACGCGATCCTCAACGACAACGGCCTGGGCCTGTTCACCAGGATGATGTCCGTCGCCGCCGCCCCCGCCGGCGTCCCCGTCGCCCGCCTCGAACCCGGGACCACCCTGGAGCTGTAACCCCCGCGGCACCGTCATCGGGGTACGACCTGCCCCTTGCCCACTACGGTGATGCCCCCGCTGGACACCACCAGCCCGCGAGCCCGGTCATGTTCCTTGTCCACCCCGACCGTGGCGCCTTCCGCAACGACGACGTTCTTGTCCAGGATGGCGTTCTCGACCACGGCGTGACGGCTGACCCGGGCATTGTGCAAGATCACCGCCCGGTTCACGCGGGACCAGCTGTCCACCCGGGCTCCGGGCGACAGCACCGAGTTGCGGACCAGGCCCCCGGAGATGATGACGCCATTGCTGACTACACTGTCGATCGCCCGTCCCGGCCGGTCCCCGTCGTCATGCACGAACTTGGCCGGCGGGTCCGGCGGTACGTGGGTCAGGATCGGCCACTCGCGGTTGTACAGGTTGAACATCGGGTGGACCGCGCACAGGTCCATATGCGCGTCGAAATAGGAGTCGATCGTCCCCATCTCCCGCCAGTAACCCGCGTCGCGCGGCTCGGCGCCGGGCACCTTGTTCTGCAGGAAGTCGTAGACGTACGCGGTGCGCTCCCGGACCAGGGCCGGGATGATGTCGCCGCCCATGCTGTGCCGGCTGGCCTCGTCGGCCGCGTCCTTGTGCAGCGCCTCCACCAGCACGTCGGTGTCGAACACGTAGTTGCCCATCGACACCAGCGCCCGATCCGGCCGCCCCGGACGGCCCGCCGGATCAGACGGCTTTTCCAGGAAGAGCTCGATGACGCGGCCATCCGGGACGGTTTGGACGACTCCGAACTGCGTCGCCTCCTTCCTCGGCACGGGGATCGCCGCGACCGTGGCCCCCGCGCCCCAGGCCACGTGCGCCTCGATCATCTGGCTCAGGTCCATCCGGTACACGTGATCGGCGCCCGCCACCACGACGATGTCCGGCCGGTCGGCGTGGATCAGGTTCAGCGACTGGTAAATCGCGTCCGCTGACCCGGTTTGCCAGCGCGGTCCGAGCCGCTGCTGGGCGGGGACCGGCGTGACGTAGTTGTCCAGCAGGTTGCTCAGCCGCCAGGTGGTGGTGATGTGCCGGTTCAGGCTGTGGCTCTTGTACTGGGTGAGCACGTAGATGCGTCGGAGCCCGCTGTTGACCAGGTTGGTCAGCGCGAAGTCCACCACCCGGTACAGGCCGCCGAACGGGACCGCGGATTTGGCCCGGTCCGCCGTCAGCGGCCCCAGCCGCGTGCCCGCCCCGCCCGCCAGCACCAGGCACAACACCCTCTGCCTATCCATCTGGAAACTCCATGCGCAACTCGCCGTGCGGCCCGAGCCTGGCCACGCCGTCCATCATCCCGCCCGCAGGCAAGACTGGTCGGACATCACCAGGCCCGGCCGGGCCGAAGGTTCCGGATCGCGTACCTCAACTCATGTACCCGGATGGCGGACACGGCGACACCGAAGACGCAGCGGAATTCATCTTTCTGGATCGCCAAGCCGACCGGCGGCGTGAGTTGCGGACAGCCGCCCCCACGCACTTGGGGTGTGCGGGCCCCAGGCCTGGTCAGGACCGCAGCGGCACCGATGTTCCATCGCTGCCTCCCTGACGACACCCACGCTCCATCGGTGCTGCCACAGCCAGCCGACGCGTTCCTAGGCGGTCTCGGGATCGGGCAGATCCGACGGCATGAGCTCGAAGCCCTCGGTTGCGGCCGCGGTGCGCAAGGAGCGGTCGAAGGCCGCGAATTCCGTACAGCTTTCGTCGGCCCGGCGCACAGCCAGGGCAGCGGACAGCTGGACTGCGTCATAGGCTCGCAGGCCATGCGATGCGCACAGCCTGGCCGCCTCGTCCAGGAGGCTCCCAGTGACTGCGACGGCAGCGAAGCGCGGGGGCTCAGAGTCGGTCCCGAAGTAATCAGCCTCGAAATCGGCGGTGAGCAGTCTCGCGTCGCCGGCGGACAGTTCGCCCATGCGCTGCTTACGCCACAGTGCCGCCGGAACCTCCACCCTGGCCAGCTGCGCGACAGCCATGCTCNNGAGTCGGCGAACGTACTCAACGGTCGTCGCTGACCAGCTGTGAGAGCGCCGTCCCTGCGCCGGCGCGGCTACGGGCGCCAGCAGCCTCCTCGCGCGGGGGACGCCGGCGAGGTTCGCCGGGCTCGGCCAGGAGGCCGGCCTGGTCCAGGCGTTCCCGCAGGCGCTCGGCGTCGCTGCCGGCCAGGCGCGGGTTCGTCGCGGCGTCCAGTACGGCGGTCACGTAGTCATTCATGCTGCGGTGCTGCCGCCGGGCCGCACGGCGGACCCGTTCGACGAGGTCAGCTGGCGCTCGCCACGTCATCTGNNGCCGATTGCTCGACTCGCTGCCGCACGGTCCCGTCGGCCATCACGTCCCCGTCCGGGCATCGCCACTGCACCCGACCGCCATCGAACTGCTCCTGGTACAGCGTGGCGTACAGCCCGCCCTCCCGCAGCAACTCCTGGTGGGACCCCGACTCCACCACCCGGCCGCCGTCGATCACGTTGATCACGTCCGCGTTGACGACGGTGGAAAGCCGGTGCGCGATCGCGATCGTCGTCCGCGACCCCATCAGCGCGTCGAGCGCCTTCTGCACCTCCCGCTCGCTGGCCGTGTCCAGCGCCGACGTCGCCTCGTCCAGGATCAAGATCCGCGGATCGTGCAGCAGCACCCGCGCGATGGCCAGGCGCTGCTTCTCCCCGCCGGACAGCCGGTACCCGCGCTCACCCACTACGGTGTCATACCCGGAAGGGAACTCCATGATCCGGTCGTGGATGTAGGCCGCCCGCGCCGCATCCTCCACCTCGGCCAACGTCGCTGACGGACGCCCGTACCGGATGTTCGCCCCGATGGTGTCGTGGAACAGGTAGCTCTCCTGCGTGACGAACCCGATGTCGGCCGCCAGCGACGCAGCAAGAACGTGCCGCACGTCGATCCCGTCGATCTCCACCGAACCGCTGGTCACGTC
>PLIQ01000269.1 GCA_003140115.1 Actinomycetota bacterium
AGACCGCGATCAGCTCTTCCTCGGAGTTCACCTTGACCGTGACCTTGCGGAAGCTGCTCTCCAGCCAGGCCCGCTCGGCGGGTGATAGGGCGAGGTGATCCACGTCGTTCGGCCTCATGGTTTGAAGGACGAGGTCGGCCAGCCAGGCCGTTGCGGCGTGCGCGCCCTGAGCGATCTCCTTGCCGCGCCGCATCCGCAGGTCGCGCCGGATGACGATGACCTGCTTGGTCGGGCGGCGTTCGGGCTCGTCGGGCGGGATCTCGCTCATGGCCCCGAGCTTAGGCTCAAGTCGCGTTGAACCCGCGGGCAGCGGGCGACGTCTACTGGGTGTGGGGAGGCGCGGGGAGGTCGCGGGCAGACATCGCCGGCCGGAGACGCGCGGTCTGCCGCTCCGGGTGGCGGGAGCGATGCTGCTGTGCGTATCGGCGGGCATCCACCTGGACCTGTACCTGACCGGATACCGGTCGATTCCCACCATCGGCTGGCTGTTCATGCTGCAGTTCGCCGGGGGGCTGATCCTGGCCATAGCGGTGCTGGTGACGCACAGCCGGCTGACGGTGGTGGCCAGCGCGGCGTTCGCGCTGTCGACGCTTAGTGCTTACCTGGTGGCGGTGTGGATTGGGTTGTTCGGGTTCAAGGAGGTGCGGACGAGGGCGGGGATCGCCGCCGGGCTGATCGAGGTGGCCGCCTTCGCGACGCTGGCCCTGGCCGCGATCGCCGCGGGTCCGGCTCGCGAGACCGACGGCTTGATCAGCACGGCGGCGCGCAGAGTGGCAAAGGTGCAAGCGGCGGTGTCCATCGTGATCGGCGCGGTGGGAGCGGTCTCGGTGCTCGCCTTGGCGCTACTCGGCGTGGCGGTGGCCAACGCGGCGGGCCCGCCGCCGTCTTCGGCCGGAGGCAACGCCAGGGTCACGTTGAAGACGGTGACGATCGGCGGGGTCAGGGTGCTCACCAACGCTCACGGGCTCACGCTGTACTGGTTCGCGCCTGATACCCCGACGATGTCCAAGTGCAGCGGGTCGTGTGCCGCCTACTGGCCGCCGGTCCTGGGCAGCCCCGAGGCCGGACCGGGGGTCACGGGCAAGCTGGGGACGGTTTTCCGGGACGGGCGCACGGTGCAGGCGACGTACGACGGGCACCCGCTGTACACCTACACCGGCGACAACGGACCGGGCCAGGCCAACGGCAACAACCTCGACCTCAACGGCGGGCTGTGGTACGAGGTCCGCGTCTGGCGATGAGGGGTTTTCTTGGCGCCGGTAATATACCGGTAATATTTTTCCACACAGGATCCCGGGGGTGACCTATAGTGTTGCCGAACGAGGACCAGCCCGGTACCCGCGCGGGTATCTGAGGCCAGCCGTTATAAGCGTCAATCCGGGGGCGCCTTTCCATGCCCTCCCCGAATTCCAGTCCTGGACCCGCAGGCCAGAATGACGATGTGATTTGGCCCAAACCCGTCGCGCTTTCCCGTCTTGACTGTCACCATCAGGTTTGGAACGGCCAGCGTTGCGTTTACGGAGACAACTTATAGGGCGGATAAACCGTTACCGGAAAGGTTTCCGCGAAGCGCCAGGGGACGCGGTGCACACCTGGATGGACCAGGCCTTCGGTATCGCCAAACCTGAGAAGACCCTTAGAGGGAGTTCGGACATGACCTACGTCATTGCCCTGCCCTGCGTCGACCTGCTCGATAAGACCTGCATCGACGAGTGCCCGGTCGACTGCATCTACGAGGGCGAGCGCATGCTCCACATCCACCCGGACGAGTGTGTGGACTGCGGCGCGTGCGAGCCGGTCTGCCCGGTCGACGCGATCTCCTTCGAGGCTGAGGTGCCTGCCCAGTGGAAGGGCTTCTACCGGGTCAACATCGAGTTCTTCGGCGATCTCGGCTCACCGGGCGGCGCGTCCAGGGTCGGCAAGATCCACCTGGATCACCCGGCCGTAGCCGCGCTGCCTCGCCAGAGGTAAGACAGCCGGTTGCCGCCGCGCGGCGGCCCGGGTCCCCTGGGACCTGCTGGCGCCGGCTCGGGAGAGATATTAAGTCTTTATTACACCAGCAGCGAACCGTCCCCGGTTATGTTATAGAACGCGTATGCGAAGGTTTCGCCAAGCTTACTCAAGCGCGTCGCGATCCTCTCCCGATGCGCACTGTGATCAACCGCGTACTGGCTCTGAATTCACCCGGGAGCCCTCGCGAGGGCTCTGCGAACCAGCCGCGCACCGCTTGGACCCGGCCGTCGGCCATTGCCGGAGCTACCGGAGTTGCCGGAGCCAGACAGTCGTCTTCGAAGGAACCAGCTTTCCGGTTTTCCCGAATCCGTAACGGATTCATTCGTCATCTGTCACCATCACATCGTGAAGCTAACCCGGTCCGTAATATGGTCCGGGACGTCCTACGGGGACGGCGGAGATGAAGAACTCGGGCCACGGTTCCCGCAAGGCGCCGGGGGACCTTAGTCGGGCGATCGCGACAGCACTCATCATGGCCGCGATTTCTGTCATCCTGGGGGCCGGACCCGCTCTGGCGGCGGATGACGCGAGCAAGCCGGACACGGCAGCGGGCCAGTCGCTCGTCACCAGGATCCTGGCCGATCAGGCCATTACGATCGAGGTGCTGGTCATCCTGGTGGGCGTGGTGCTGGCGTTCGCCTACGGGCGTTACCGTCATTCCGTCAACGGGCGGCGCAGCGCCCACGCCAGGGCGCGCGGGTCCCAGGCCCACGCCCGGCCTAGCTCGCGTACACGGATGGCCGCGGCACCGGCCCGTCAAGGTGCCGGGCAGCCCCTGCACGCCGATGACTACCCCAGCTGGCCCGGACCGCCCGGACCGTACGCCCTGCACCCCGACCACCCCAGCTGGCCTGGGCGCCCCGACCCGCGGTGGGTCAGCGCCGAAGCGGCGCTGCGGGCGGACGGCTACTCCGGCTGGCCCGCAGCGGACGCCCCGCCCTGGCGCGACGCCGAACCGCCGGCTTACGGTGGCGAGCCCGGCGGCGACGGTCCTGCCGCGCGACGGGAACCGTCGCCCGGGGCGCGTGGCGTGCCGCTCCAGGCGCCTGGGTCAGCAATGCCGTCGGCGCTGCCGGCCCGGGTCCGGGGCGACTTGCCTTCTCCGGCCGATGCCGCTCCCCGGGCCGTCATCACGCCCCGCCCGGGACCGACCGGGGTGATCGACCGGGTCCGGACCGAGGCGGCCTGGGTCCAGGCCGAGCTTGTTCAGGTCTGGGACGCGGGCTCGGTGGAGCTGGCCACCTGGATCATCTCCGAGGCAAACCAGCAGGCCACCGAGATCAGGCACGAGGCGCGCGACCAGATGGCCGCGTCGCTGGCAGAGGCCAAGCAGGAGGCCGCCAAACTGATGGCGAAAGCCTCCGAGCAGGCCACGGCCACGCTCACGGCCGCTGAGCTGGAGGCCGCCGAGATACGCGCGACCGTCACCAAGCTGACCGCGGACCTGGGCGGGGTGGCCGCGCAGATCACGGCGAACCTCGTCGGTCTCGCATCGCCGACGACGAAGCCGGTCACCAGGCCGGCCGTGCGGCCGGTCATCGAGCCGGCGCCCGAGGCTGTCACCGTGCCGCAGGCACAGACCGTCGCCCGGCCGGCCGGCCAACCCGGGACGAGGTCAACGTCAAGGCCCGTCGGCAAGCCGGGGACCAGGACCGCGAGCAAGCCGGGAACCAGGCGGGCGGCCAAGGCCGGAACTGGGTCGGCGCCGAAGGGGCAGCCTCGCCAGCTCGTGGCCATCCGCGTGGCCGCCGTGGCCACAGCGGCCCTGTTCCTGTTCGCGATTATCTCCGGAGCGACAGAGGTCGCACTGCACGGATTCTCGTTCTTCGTCTTCCGGTCGACTGGCGTCGGCGAGACCGGGCCTACCGGCCTTCAGGAAGATCAGGGCCCAGGCCAGCCGGATGCGCCCAAGGCGACGCCCACCCACGTCAACGTAAAGCCAGGTCCGCCCAGCACGGTGCCCAACGGTCAATAGCGAAGAGCGGGAAGAAAGAAGAGTCAAGATGGCCAGGAACACGGTCGGTCGGTGGACCGACGAAAGGCCGGCCGCGTATGACTATCAAGAGGTCCCGTACGGCGGCCAGGACACCTACGAGCCAGGCTTGACCCCTAGCGCTGCCATAGAGACCCGGCAGCCGGAAAAGGCGTCGGCGCCGAAGCGGGCGGATAAGAGCCGCGTGGACGAATGGATGGAGGTGGAATTCAAGTTCGGCGGCTCCCGGATCAAGCGGAAGGCGCCCGCGCTTATCCTGCTGGGCCTGCCCGCGCTGGTCCCGCTGTTCTTCATGCTGCCCGCGCTCGTTACGCTGAACAGCAACACCTTCGCGGTGTCGGTCGACGACACGCTGGGGACCGGGGCCGAGATCTGCCTGTTCCTGTGCCTGCTCGTCACGCCCATGGTCACGCTCACCGGGCAGCGCTGGTTCGTCCCGCTGCGGCGCTGGTACGGGATCATGATGGCGGCCTGCGCCTTCGGCGACGCAATTGCGGCCGGTATCACCGATAACTTCGCGGGAGGCGTGTTCGGCCGGCTGGCCGGGCACGTTTTCGAGCTCATGGGATTCATCATGGTGATGCTGGTCATCCCGCTCCTGCTCACCGGCAACCCGTGGGCCCAGCGCAAGCTCGGCAAGTACTGGAAGCCGCTGCACCGGCTCATCTATGTCATCTGGGGGTTCCTCGCCGCCCACCTGATCCTGCTGGAGGGATTCGGGTTCGAGCGCGGGTCAAATGGCTCCGGCTTCGCCGGTGACGGTGACCCGATCTTCCATCAGCGCCTCTACCAGTACTCGGCGTGCAGCGTCTTCCTGCTCGTCCTGCGGCTGCCGCCGGTAAAGCGCTGGATCGCCGCCCGTCATAAGGAAGGCCGGATGTGGCTCGTGTGGGTAACCGTCCTGCCGCTTTTCGCGCTGTTCGTGTTCGGTTTCATCTTCATCGTCAACGAGGAGATCTTCAAGGGAATGGACTCCTTCACCGAGCACCCCAGCGGCGAATAAGCCGGTGATCGTCATCAGCGGCCCTAGGAGAGGGATGTGACCAGCGAGACGTACGGCATGGGCAGCCAGGAGCAGACGGGAGCGGGCCGCGTCGTACTCATGGTTAGTTCCTCTTTGGCTGCACTCTTGGTGATCGCGGGCCTCATCTACGCCACGGGTACCGGCGCGCGTCATAAGGCCGCGGTGGCCGCCGCCGGCTGCGAGCCCAGCCTGTTCATATCGGGTATGCCTTGCACCACCGAGCAGATGATGGCCAGCCGGTACGAGGCGATCGTGACCCCGGCTACCCAGCAACTGAATACTGAGATGGCCGCCTACGCCGTCAACGAAAGGCGCGATCTCGCCGCAGCCGAGGCGGACCTGTCGGCGGAGGTGGTGACGGAGCAGGCGTTCGACAACAGCCTGGCCGCGACCACGTTCACGCCCCAGAACCGAGCCGCGGCCGCTGCGCTGATCCAGAACGCTACTTCGTCCGGGACCCCCGTGCCGCTGGCCGCGGCCATCTTGACGCCCCAGGTCACAGCCATAGCCGAGGCGCTGATCCAGGCTGACCAGGCCCTCGTCACGCTGCTCGCCGAGCAGGCCCGGTCCGCCTCACTCACCCAGTTGCGGTCGTTCAACCACCGGGTTCAGGTCGCCAGCGCCGCCGTCCAGACCGAAATGAAGCTCATCGCCAAGGCTCTTGATTCGCCACCTCCGGCGGGCTGAGTTCAGGTGGGATATGTCCCACTGGAACCAGCCGTAACATCCATCTTTGGCTGGATGTAAAACGAACTCGGGGTAAACCGCCGGGATGCCCCGGACGTCATACGCACATCTGAATTGCGCCGTACAACCGGGTACGCCGCCGCATGACCGTTAAGGCGCCGGGCCGCGCATCTTCCAGTGACTGTCCGGGTGGGGGGACTTACTGATGCGCGATGACACGGCGGTCACCGACGAGGTGGCCCGCGCCGGGAACGGCGCAGGACAGGCGCATGTAGCCGGCTGGAGCGTTCCGGGGTACACCGGGCTGAAGGCGCTCGGCTCGGGCGGTTTCGGTGACGTGGTGCTGGCCCGGCACGACGGGTCGGGGACGTTGGTGGCGATCAAGTTCCTGCGCCGGGAACTGCTGGCTGATGCGCGGTTCGCGGAGATGTTCCGCGGCGAGGCGGCGGTGCTGGCCTCGGTGGATGATCCGCACGTGGTCCGGCTGTATGAGTACGTCGAGTCGTCTTCTGGGGCGGCGATCGTGATGGAGCTGGTGGACGGGGTCTCGCTGCGGCAGATCCTGGCGCGCCAGGGCGGGACCACCCCGGAGGCGGCGCTGGTGGTGCTGCAGGGCTCGTTGCTGGGGTTGGCCGCGGCGCATGCGCGGGGCGTGGTGCACCGGGATTACAAGCCGGACAACGTGCTGGTGGACGGGGACGGGGCGAGCAAGCTCACCGATTTCGGGATCGCGGCGCGGGCCGGGGACCGGCCGGGCGCGGCGGGCACATTGGCGTACGCGCCGCCGGAGCAGTTCTCCGGCGCGCCGGCCAGCCCGGCCGGGGATGTGTACGCGGCCACGGCCACGTTTTTTGAGTGCCTGACCGGGCGGCCGCCGTTCCGCGGGGATACCGCCGAGGCGCTGTTCTACCAGCATCTGTCCCAGCCGGTGCCGGTGGACGCGGTGCCCGAACCGGTGCGGCCGCTGGTGGCCGCGGGGATGGCCAAGCAGCCCGCAGACCGGCCGGCCGACGCGGCGACGTTCGTGGCCGCGCTCAACCAGGTCGCAGCGCGGGCTTACGGCCCGCACTGGCACGAACGCGGCCGGGCTCGCCTGGGCGAGGCGGCGCTGCTGCTGGCCGCCCTGTGGCCGTCCGGCGCGGCGCCCGCGGTCCAGGGCGCCACGGTGGGAAAGACCCGCCTGCACGGGCGGAACCGGCGTTCCCGGCTCCGGCATTCCCGCGGGGTCAAGGCGGCCATCGCGGCCGCCATCGTGGTGATCGCGGCCGTAGGCGCGGTCCTGGCCGTCCGCTTGACCGGGTCCAGCCCCGCAGCTGCGGTCACGCTCCCGGCGGTCACCGGCGTGTCCCCGGCCAGCGGCAGCACGATGGGCGGGACCACGGTGACCATCACCGGGACCGGCCTGAGCGGCGCCACTGTCGTCCGCTTCGGCGGCGTAGCCGGCACGGTCACGGCCGACTCGGCGACCCAGCTCACCGTGACCAGCCCGCCCAGCACCGGCATTACGACCACCGCGGTCATCACCGCCGGTTCAGGCGCGCAGATCACCGCGACCGGCGCCGGCACCGTCGACATCGCCGTGACCACCCCGGCCGGCACGTCACATCCCACCGCGGCCGACCACTACACCTATACCGCCCCGCGGCCAGCGGTCACCGGCCTGGCCCCGGACGGCGGCACCACCGCCGGCGGGACCACCGTGAGCATCGCCGGGACCGGACTGGCCGGCGCCACCAGCGTCCGCTTCGGCACCGGTGCGGCGATCATCACCGCCGATTCGAGCACGCAGATCACGGTGACCAGCCCGCCCGGCACGGGCACCGTGCCCATCACCGTGACCACTCCGGCCGGCACCTCGCAGATCTCCGACGCCGACCACTACGCCTACACCACGCGGCCGGAACTAACCCAGTCGATCTCCTTCACCGCCCCGGCGCCGGGGACAGCAGGCGGCTCCGCGGCCTTGTCGGCCACCGGCGGCGGCTCGGGTAACCCGGTCGTGTTCTCCGCTGATCCCTCCGGCGGCCCGGGCGTGTGCACGGTGTCCGGCGCCACGGTCACCTACGCCGGCTCGGGCAGTTGCGTCATCGACGCCAACCAGGCCGGCACCGGCCGCTACGCGGCCGCACCCCAGGTCCAGCGCACGATTACGGTCAACGGGATACCCCAGTCGATCTCCTTCACCGCCCCGGCCTCGGGTACCGTGCACGGCTCGGCCGGCTTGTCGGCCCGCGGCGGCGGCTCGGGTAACCCGGTCGTGTTCTCGGCCGGCGGCCAGGGGGTGTGCACCGTGTCCGGGAGCACGGTGACCTACGTCGCCGCGGGCCAGTGCGTCGTTGACGCCAACCAGGCCGGCACCGCTCGCTACACGGCCGCACCGCAGGTCCAGCGCACGATCACGGTCGGCAAGAAATCCCAGTCGATCTCCTTCACCGCCCCGCCGTCGGGGGCGCTGTTTTCCTCGGCGAACTTGTGGGCCACCGGCGGCGGCTCGGGCAACCCGGTCGTGTTCTCTATTGCCTCCTCCAGCAGCGCGGAGGCGTGCTATCTGTCCGGGACCACCGTGACCTACGGCGCAACGGGCAAGTGCGTCATCGACGCCAACCAGGCCGGCAACAGCCAATACACGGCCGCGCCCCAGGTCCAGCAGACGATCACGGTCACCAAGACACCCAGCTACTACAGCTAGGGTTCGTGACCTAGGAGCAGGTTGACCGGCGGCCCGAGCGCGGGCCGGGGTTCCGGTACACTCGACGGGTCAACCCAGGTATGCCGACAGGCACCACGCCCCGTTAGCTCATTCGGCAGAGCATTCCCCTCGTAAGGGAAAGGTGCACGGTTCGAATCCGTGACGGGGCTCACAAGTCGCGCGACCGATCCGGTTATGCCCGTGGCGTCAACCATGATCGCGGGTACTTTTGGTCCGTATTCGGCCTTTTCTGCCCGCGATCATGAAAACGGCTCGANNAGCGCCTGGCTGCTCAGACGCCATGACCCCAATCAAGAAATCCGTCCCTGGGAGCGAGCAGCAACCAGACGGGCTGAGCGTCTCTACTTACATGGAGCCAGATGACCCAGCCGGTTCCGCCGCCCTGCGCTGGCTCGACCCGGCCGTGGACGCCGGCACCGGAAGCGGCGCCGAGGCGGCGGTCGGGGCGCTGTACCGGGCCCAGGCCGTGGGCCTGATCCGCCTTGCGTACCTCATGCTCGGCGACCGGGCGGCGGCCGAGGACGTGGTCCAGGACGCCTTCTGCGGCCTGTACCGGCGCTGGGACCGGCTCACCGACCCCAGCAGCGCGCTACCCTACGTCCGATCCTCGGTGCTGAACGGCTGCCGGACGGCCCTGCGCCGCCGCGCGCTCGGCCGCCGGGTCACCGAGTACCAGCCACCGTCGGGATCCGCCGAGGCCGCCGTGCTCAGCCGCGAGGAGCGCGAGGAGGTGATGCGCGCGGTCCGCCAGCTGCCGGACCGTCAGCGCGAGGCCCTGGTGCTGCGCTTCTACCTCGACCTGCCCGAGCCGGAGATCGCCCGCGTGATGGGCATCCGGCCGGGCACGGTCAGGTCCGCTACCCACCGGGCGCTGAAGGCGCTCGGCCATCTGCTGGAGAGCACCCCATGACTCCGCTGCAGAACAAGCTCCGCGACGCACTCCGCGAGACGGCGGACGAGATCCCCGCGCAGCCGCCCCCGCTGGACCTGAGCCCCCGGCCGCGGGCGAGCCGGAACGCCAGGTGGCGCGCCTGGGCCGCGCCGCTGGCCGCCGCGGCCCTGGTCCTCGCGGCGGTCGGCGTCTCCCTGGCCGTGGCCGCAAACCTCAAGCATCAGCCCGCCGCCGCCAGGGCGCAGGCCGTCCAGGCCGGCCTGGACGGCGTCCCGGCCTACTACGTGGCGCTCTTCACCGCCGCGAAGCCCCAATCCGACGTCGCAAACGATCTCGGCGCCTCCTCCCTGGCCTACAGCGCCGCCGAGCTCAGATCCACCCAAACCGGCGCCGTCCTGGCCACGATCACCCCGCCCAAGCCGTACGTGTCGTTCACCGGGGTGACCGGCGCATCCGACGACCGCACGTTCGTCCTGTCCGCGCAGGGCCCAGAACCCTCCGCCGTGCCGCCCTACCCCGCCCAGCGCTTCTTCCTGCTGCGCATCGACCGGGCGGCCCGGGCAGGCGCCCGGATGACCCTGACCGCGTTGCCCGCCGGATACGTCCCCGCCGGGTACGGGATCCGCGAAATGGCCCTGTCCCCGGACGGAACCCATCTAGCCGCTGGCGTGGGCGAGAACCTGGGGTACGCCGAAGAGCTCGACGTGTTCGACCTGGCCACCGGGACCGAACAGGCCTGGAGTACCCGCACCTGCGCCGAGTGCATGCCGAACGCCGGCGGCAACCTCTGGTTTGGCGTGAACACCGACGCGCTGTCCTGGGCCGCGGACAGCCAGCACGTCGCGTTCACCTGGAATAACACCGTCCGCCTGCTGGATACCCGCGCCGCGGGCTCCGACCTCCTGACCGACAGCACGACGGTGGCCACCTGGACCGGCGGCGTCACCGGGCTGAACCAGTGGCGCGGGGCCATCATCACCCCGGACGGCCGGACCGTGCTCGGCATCGAGGAACTCGGCGGCATGAACCTGAGGGGCCCGATCCGCGAACACCTGGTCAGCTGGTCCACCGCCACCGGGAAGCAGATCGCCGTGCTGAACAACCTCAACGCGCGGAACCTGGACGACTACGAGCAGATCCTCTACACCAACGACGACGGCAGCGTGCTGGTCCTGACCTATCAGCGGCCCGGCGCGAAGGCGGCGATCGTGCACGACGGCCGGTCCACCCTCATCCCGTGGTCGCCGCACATCGGAGTGGCGGCCTGGTAGGCGCCGCTCACTTAGTCCGGCTCGTCGCGCCAGCGCCGGTAGAGGTCGACGAACTCGTCACGCTGCTGCGGGGTCAGGTCTTCGGGCTCCAGGCGGCCGCTGAGCCGGATGGTCTCGCGCATCTGGGCCAGGTACTCCGTGCAGTGCGGGCAGCCGGCCAGGTGCGCCTCGAACCGCTTTCTCGCCCGCCGGGGCAGGCTGCCTTCGAGGTAGTCGGTGACCAGCTCGACGGCCTGCCGGCAGACGAGATCACGCCGTGGGAGGAGTCTCATCGCACTCCCCGGAACTCATCCTCGAACAGCTGCCGGAGCCGGCTCCGGCCGCGGTGCAGCAGGACCCGCTGGTTGCCGTCGCTGATGGCCAGCACCGAACAGACCTCTTCGCTGGTCAGCTCGTCGACGTCGCGCAGCAGGACGACCTGGCGCTGGCGGGCGGGCAGTTCGTCCATCAGGGCCCGGAGGCGGTCGGCCAGCTTGCCCGCCTCCAGGCGGCCCTCAGCGGCCTCGACCCA
>PLIQ01000092.1:0-1725 GCA_003140115.1 Actinomycetota bacterium
GCGGCTCGGCGAGGTACGTCACATCTTCGACGCTGAGCGGCCCGGCTGGGTTGGAAAACCGCTGCACAGGGCACGAACGGCGGCCGTTCGGGCCTAAAAAGGAGGTTATGGCCTCAGCCGAAGCACTGGCCCTCGCCCCGGTAGGTCGGGACGGCCGTGACCTGGTCGTCGCGGAGTACGTAGTAGTCGGTGAAGCGCTCGGCCAGCTCGCCGGCCTTGGCGTGACGCAGCCAGACGCGGTCGCCGGGGCGCAGGCGGTCGGCGGCGGCGCCGCGCACCGGGGTCTGGACCTCGCCGGCGCCCTCGACGCCGGTCAGGGTGAGGCCGGCCGGCAGGTACGGGCGGGGCAGCCGGTCCCGGGTTCCGGTCCCGGAGGCAACGTAGCCGCCGGAGAACAGCGTGGCGATATGCGGGCCGGGCCGGCGCACCACGGGCAGGGCGAACAGCAGCGCGGGGTCCGGAGCGAAGCGGCGGTAGGCGTCGAACAGGGTCGGGCCGACCAGCCCCGAGCCCGCGGTCAGCTCGGTCACCGACTCGTCCCTGGCGGTCGTTTCCAGGCTGCCGGTCCCGCCGCCGTTCACGAACTCCAGGCTGGTCAGGGCCTGGATCAGGCGGACCGCCTCGGTCCGGCGCTGGCGCAGTTCGGCCGCCGACCGGTCCTGGATGGCCCGGATCAGCCGGGCCCGGACCGGATGCCCGGGCGGGGCGTCGCCCAGGCCCGCGATCTGGCCCTCGTAGCCCATCACGCCCACCAGCCGGAAGCCCGGCCGCCGGGCGATGGCCCGGGCGACGTCCGCGGCCTGCCGCGGGGTGAACACCGGGGAGCGCCGGGTGCCGATGTGCACCAGCGGCCGCCCGGCTAGCGGCCGCCAGGAGACGTCGAGCTCGAGACAGACCCGGATCTCGGCGTGGCCGTCGCCCAGGGCCCGGTCCACCACGTCCAGGTGCGCGGGCGAATCGACCATGATCGTGATATGCCGCCGGGCGCCCTCGTCTGCCGCTAGGGCCCGCAGCGCCGCCCGGTCCACCGTGGGGTAGGCGACCAGCAGGTCGTCGGTGGTGCCCGCGGCGTAGAGCCAGTTGGCTTCGGGCAGCGAGTAGCACATCACGCCCTGGTAGCCGGGCTGGGCCAGGGCGCGCTCGATCAGGTACCGGCAGCGCAGCGACTTGGTGGCGACCCGGATCGGTCGGCCCGCGGCCCGGCGGGTCAGGTCGGCGGCGTTCGCGTCGAACGCGTCCAGGTCGACCAGGGCGAGCGGCGGGTCGAGCTCCGCGGTGGCGCGGTCGTACCGTCCGCGCAGGTCCTCGGCCCGCGAGGTGCCGCTCGGCGGCCGCGCGTCCGTGGTGAGCTTGCGGCCTTGGGCGACTGACATGCTCGCACAGTATGCGGTGGCTCCCGGAATATGAATACTCTCGGGTAATGAAACACGCTGCCGGGCCTGGCGAGTGGCGGAACTGGGCGGGGACGGCGACCGCGACGCCCGCCCGGCGGGCCCAGCCGCGCAGCGAGGCCGAGATCTGCGCCGCGGTCAAGGACGCGGCCGCCGCCGGGCTCCCGGTGCGCGCGCTCGGCAGCGGGCACTCGTTCACCCCGGCCGCGGCGACCAGCGGCCTGGCCATGGACCTGTCCCTGTGGACCGGGGTCACGGCCGCGGACACCCGGACGGGCCTGGTCACCGTGCGGTCCGGGACCACGCTGCGGGCGCTCAACGCCGCGCTGGCCGA
>PLIQ01000092.1:1793-14496 GCA_003140115.1 Actinomycetota bacterium
GACGCTGCGCTGCGTGCCGTCGTTCACGCTGGCCGCGGACGAGCGCCCGATGCCGGTCGAGCAGGTCATCGAGGAGTTCGGCGCGCTCGCGGCGGCCAACGACCACTTCGAGTTCTACTGGTTCCCCTACGGGCGTCAGGCCCTGGTCAAGCGGAACAACCGGGTCCCGTCAGAGGTACCGGCGGGGCCGGNNGGGCGCGGCGCCGATGCCGGGGTGGCGGCGGTTCTGGGAGTTCGAGGTGATGGAGAACGCCGGGTTCGGGACGCTGTGCCGGCTGGGCCGGGCCGCGCCCCGGCTCATCCCGGCGCTCAACCGGTTCTCCTCGGCCGCGCTGTCGGCGCGGGCCTACACCGACGCGTCATACCGGGTGTTCGTCACGCCCCGCCGGGTTCACTTCGTCGAGTCCGAGTACGCCGTTCCACGTGAATCATTGCCCGGCGTGCTGGCCGAACTGCGCCGCGCGGTGCCCCGGCTGGCCGATCCGGTCATGTTCCCAGTCGAGGTGCGGGTGGCCGCGGCCGACGACATCTGGCTGTCCACCGCCTACGGCCGGGACAGCGCCTACATCGCCATCCACCAGTACGCCGGGCTGCCCTACCGGGCCTACTTCGACCTGTTCGAGTCCGTCGTAGCCCCGGTGGCGGGTCGGCCGCACTGGGGCAAGCTGCATTCCCTGGACGCCGGGCGGCTGGGCCCGCTCTACCCGCGCTTCGAGGACTTCCGGCGGGTCCGGGCCGAGGTCGACCCCGAGGCCCGGTTCGGCAATGCCTACCTCGGCCGGGTGCTCGGCCCGGCGGGATGATCCATTACCGGTTGATGACGGGTGCGGCGGACCTCGAACCGCGGTCGGCGGCCCGCCCGTAGTCCGGGTTAGTGGCCTGTGCTCGCGGCCGCCGCCCGCCTTCATTCGTTCGTGCGGCCGCGGCACCGGTCCTGTCATTGACGTCTGGGGAAGGCAGGTGGCGCGATGGCAGCCAGCGGTCCCGGCGGCAGGCGGCTGCCCTGCCCGTGTTCGGCGCGGCCCGCGATGGCGGCCCGCCTGCGCCTGCTCTCGGCCGTGGCCGCGGCTGGGCTCACCGTGCTGGCCGTGCTGTGCCTGTCGGCCCCGGCGGTGCGGGCCCAGCCCGCCGCGAACTCGGTGAGCCTGCCGCCGGGACACGGCGGCGGTTCGGCAGCCGAGCGGATCACGCTGATCGCCATCGCCGTGCTGGCTGTGGCCGCCTTCACCGTCCTGCAGCTCATCGCGCGGTCGCAGCGCCGCCGCCGGTCGGCCTTTGCCGACTGGCGGACCTGGCCGCCAGGCTTCGACCCCTGGGCTGATCGCGGCGACCCGGTGGCCGGCCAGCACGAAGGCTCCGCTTACCGGCCCGGATACGGATTCCTGCCCGGTCACGGGCGCGGCACGGCGCCCTAGCGGCGCCCTAGCNNTAGCGGCGCCCTAGCGGCGCCCTCGGGAAGCGGCCGAGGCGATGGGCGGCGGCCTTTTACTACGTGACCCGTCCTGTTTAAGGTATCTGTGTCGGGACGTAACAAAACATGTGGAAAGGCGCCTCGTGACCTTAGGCTGGCCCGAGCTGACCGCGCTTGACGCGTACCGGATTACCGACATACCACGCCGCCTCGGCCCGGGCGAGACCGGAGCACCAGTCGGCCAGCCGAACGACCCCGGCCGCACGCAGCGGCTGGCCGCGCTGATCGCGGCCTACCACGCGAGCGTAGCCGCCCAGGGCAACGGCCCGGGCGCGCTGGCCCTCGGCTGGGTGCGGCACCGGGCCGGCGGTCCGGTGCAGTTCCTCGCGGCCGGCCCCGGCCTGGTCGGCAGCCAGGACGACCGCGACGTCCTGCTCACCCTGCCCGGCGGCGCCCGGGCCGAGCCACTGGACCGCGGCGCCCTGGCCACCCTCATGTCCGAGCTGCCGAGCTGGCGGGCCATCGGCGGGATCAGCGACGGGCTCCGGCCCGAGGCCGGGCGCCGCACCGGGCAGCGACCTCCGCCGTCGCTGGAAGAGTGCCTGCTGGCGGTGTGGCCGGGGGCGTTCGGCTGGCTGCTGGTGGCCGAGCCGGCCGGAGGTGCCGAGATCGGGGCGATCGCCGAGCAGGTAGCCCGGCGGGAGGAGCAGGTCGCCGGTCAGGGCGAGGGGTTCCCGGACCGAGCGGTGCAGGCTCACCGGCTCCGCCTGCGGCACGCCGAACTGCGCCAGGGCCTGTCGACCGGGCTGTGGCGGCTCCGGCTGGCCGCGGGGGGCGCCGACGCGGACGCCGCGGCCCGGGTGGCCGGGCTGGTCTGCGCCTCCGCCGATCTGGCCGAACTGCCCTACGCCGTGGCCCCGGCCGACGGCGACGCCCGCGGCCTGCCCGAGCTTATGCAGGACACCAGCCCGGCCCCGGCCGGCGGGGACGCCGTGCTGGGCTATCCCTGCTACGCCAGCACCGAGCTGGTCGCGGCGCTGGCCCGGCCGCCCGAGCGTGAGATCCCCGGGGTGCGGCTGGCGTTGCGGCCCGACTTCGACGTGACCCAGGAGCCGGCCGCCGCCCAGCGCGAGGCGATCGAGGTGGGTGAGGTGCTGGACCGCAGCCGCCGGCCTGCCGGGCCGCTGGTGCTGCCGCTCGACTCGCTGAACCGGCACGTGTTCGTCTGCGGCGCCACCGGGACGGGCAAGTCGCAGACGGTGCGCGCTTTGCTCGAGGCCGCCACCCGCGCCGGGATTCCGTGGCTGGTGGTGGAGCCGGCCAAGGCCGAGTACCGGCTGATGGCGGCGCGCCTCGGCGCCGGGGCGGTCGAGGTGGTACGGATCCGGCCCGGGGAATCCGATGCGATCGCGGCCGGGCTCAACCCGCTCGAGCCGGCCCCGGACGCCGCGGGCCGCCGGTTCCCGCTGCAGACCCACGCGGACCTGGTCAAGGCGCTGTTCCTCGCGTCGTTCCGGTCCGAGGAGCCGTTCTCCCAGGTCCTCAGCGCGGCCTTGACCCGGGTCTACGAGGACGCCGGATGGGACATGACGCTGGGCGAGACGATCACGGCGGACCCGAACCCCGGCTATCCGGGCCTGACCGAACTGCAGCGAGCCGCGATCAGGATGGTCCGCGAGGTCGGCTACAGCCAGCAGATCACCGACAACGTGCTCGGCTTCATCAAGGTACGGCTGGCTAGCCTGCGCCGGGGCACCACCGGCCGGTTCCTGGAGGGCGGCCATCAGCTCGACTTCGGCCGGCTGCTGCGGACCAACGCCGTGCTCGAGATGCAGGACGTGGGCGACGACAGCGACAAGGCATTCCTCATGGGGACGGTGCTGGTCCGGCTGGCCGAGCACCTGCGGATGGAGCACAAGGCCCAGCCGGCCGGCCAGGTCCGGCTGCGCCACCTGACCGTCATCGAGGAAGCCGGCCGGCTGCTGCGCCGCCCGGAAGCCCCAGGCGGTGCGGCCGCCCGCGCGGTCGAGATGTTCGCCGGCCTGCTGGCCGAGATCCGCGCTTACGGCGAGGGGCTCATCATCGTCGAGCAGATCCCCGAGCACCTGGTCCCGGACGTGATCAAGAACACGGCGGTGAAGATCACCCACCGCCTCCCGGCGGCCGACGACCGGGACGCGGTGGGCGCCACGATGAACATGACCCGGGCGCAGAACCGCTTCCTGGTCACCCTGCGGCCGGGCGAGGCTGCGGTCTTCGCCGACGGCATGGACTACCCGCTGCTGGCCCAGATGCCCGACGGCACCGGCCGGGAGGCGGCGGCCGAGGTCGCCACCGCGACCCCCGCCGGGGTGGTCCAGTCGCGTAGCACGACGTGCGGCGGGGACTGCACCGCACGCCCGTGCACGCTGCGGGATATGCGAGTCGCCCAGCGGGCCCTGGACGAGTACCCCGCCATCCGGCTGTGGGCCGAGCTGTCGGTCCTCGGGCACCTGACCGGCTGGCCCATGCCGGTGCCCCGGACCGCGCTGCTGTCCCTGCTGCAGATGATGCCGTCCCGGCTGCGCGACTGCGCCATCTCGCACGGCGTGGACGCGGCGGTGAGCGTCCGGGTGCCGGTCATCGCCGGGCGGGTCAGCCCGGTCGGGCTGGCCGCGCACGTCAGCACCGCGATCCGGGCCCGGGTATCGCTGGGCAGCTGGCTCTGCCAGCGGGAGGAGCCTCGCTGGCTCGCGCCCGCCTACCAGTGGACGCTGGTGCTGGACGTGCTCAAGACCGCGGACCGGCAGAATCCCGGGGCGGGCCCGCACCCGCGCAGCTCGGAATGGGAGCGGACGTACGGGCAAGCCATCGCCGGAGATACCTGCGCCCGGCAGGTCGGCACCGTCCAGCGCTGGTACGACGGAGCGCAACGCGATGCCTGGGAAGTGCGGGCGGTGGCGTTCGGGGTGGAGGTCCCGTCCGCCGCGGAACGGGCCGTCGGGGCCGCCGCGGAGGACGACGACTTCGAGGAACGGCTCACCGGATACCTCGACCAGTTTGTCGACTGCCGTTGGCCTCGGCTTTACCTGGCCGGGGACGCGCTCGGTGACCCTCCGGATCAGCCTTTGTAGCCGCGCGTTGTCCACAATTGAATCCACAGACATGTGCATTCAGTTGCCAGGGCCCCGTCCATACTGGGACGTTACGTTCTGAGTTATCCACAGCGCGTGCTTGTGGAGAACGTCCGTCAGGTCGCTGGCAGCAGCTCGGGAAGCCTGCCAGGGGACGCCGTGGACACCGATCGCCAGCCCCAGCGCCCGGACAAGCAGAGCCAGACCAACGCCACGGCGGCCAGCAGGCGAACGCCGGGCGTCAGCCACGCGCCGTCGAACTGGCCGAGGTTAGCCAGCCAATGAGGCTGGAACGGGCTCTGCACGGCCTGGACGTAAACGGTCGCGCCGGCCAGCAGGCGGATCAGCACCACCCAGTCCAGCCGCGAGGCCGAGTACAGCGCGAGCAAGCTGATGGCCATCACGTCGTACCAGGGCCGCTGGAAGGCGGTGAGGAAGAGCCAGGCCAGGCTCAGGGCTAGGGCCGGGGTCACGGCGGGCAGGCGCGGCACCGGGTCGGGGAAGCGCAGCACGGCCAGCACCGCTACGGCGGCGAACAGCAGGTACGCGATCAGTTCCAGGTGCGGCGGGACGCTGGTCACGCTGAACTGGGTGTAGCCGAGCACCGGCCGCCAGAAAAGCTGGTACATGGTGTCCCAGGTGATCCCGGGGCTGCGGGTGAGGAGGATCTTGATCGCGGGGGTGCCCGCCGCCAGGTAGGCCGGGACGACGACCAGCAGGAAGCCGGCCGCGGCGGCGGCCAGCGGCTTGACCGACCGGCGGCAAGCCCAGGCCACGGCCAGGCCGAACAGGGCGTACTCGGCCTTGATGCCGGTGGCCACGCCGATCGCCAGCCCGGCCAGGACCGCGTCACGCAGCCCGATCTGCCCACCGCCCCGCTCGGCGCGCGGTTCGCTGCCTGGCTCGCTGGCCGTTTCGCTGCCTGGGCGGCTGCTCTGGCTGGGGCGGATGCGCAGCGCGACCACGCCCAGCAGGCCGAACAGCGCGGCCAGCCCGTCGATATGACCGCTGGCCACGATCTCCCACAGCAGCAGCGGGTTCACCGACCAGAGCAGGTGCGCGCGCAGGCGCTGCGCGGGATCGGCTCGGAGCAGGCGGTCCAGGACCAAGATCACCGCGCCGAAGGCCAGCGCCTCCTCCAGCTTCAGCCAGAACGTGATCCGGGCCAGCGAAGATCCGCCCAGCTCGGCCGCGGCCCACTCGGCCCCGGTGGCCACCGGGCCGTACACCGACACCGTGGTCGTCCAGGTGGACGGTATCTCACTGAACGGGATCTGCCGGCCGATCGGGTCACCGCTGCGCTGCAACTCCAGCGGGGTCATGACGTAGGGGCTGCGCCCGATGACCGCCATCCGTCCATTGGCGGCGTACGAGATGGCGTCGGTCGAACCGGCCGCGGGCAGCACGGTCACCACCGCGACAGCCAGGAACGCGGCCGCGATGACCGCGCGTACCGGCGGCCGCGCGCCGCGGGCCACGGCGAGCAGCCCGGCGATCACCCCGGCGCAGCCCAGCACGATCGCGGCCCACAGCGACACGGTCACGAACGTGGCGGTCAGGTGCAGCGCGTGCCACCAGGGCGGGCTGCCGGCCGGGTGGCGCAGGGCCGGCACGGAGACGTTCGGCCCGGCGGCCGAGATCGCGATGATGATAAGCGTCGAGATGGCGATGGCCGCCGCGGCCAGCCAGCCGAGGAGGCGGGTCAGTTCGGGCGAGCCGGAACGACTGATCCTTTCGTCGCCGTCGTGCTCGCCCACCACTTGGCCCGCCTGCCGATCATGATCCCTGACTACGGAACCCGTAGGTCCGTGTCTAGACGGTACCGGATCAGGCGCAGGCAGGCGCGGCGTCCGGGCTGGACGCCGCGCCTTCCCGTTGTGCCGCTACCTTTCGGGCGTGGTGACCCGCCCGTTGGCCGAGGAGGCCTCGGCCGCGGAGTCGTCGGCCGCCGCCTGCTCCGCGGCTTCCGGTTCGGTGGCGTCCTTGGCGTCGGCCGTGGCACTCGCGTACCGGCGCCGCATGGCGACGGCCGCCCCGGCGCCGGCCGCGGCCAGCAGGGCGCCCAGGCCAAACAGCCAGCGGCGGTCGAACCGCCGCCGCCCGCTGGTCTTGGCCGGCCTGACCTGGCTGGCGGTGGAGCGCAGCGCCGAAGAGACCTTTGGCGCGACCGAGGCGGTCACCGCTTCCGCGGCGTCCTCGAGCCGGGGTGCGACCCATTCCCGGGCGCCCCGGACGGCGTCCTGGACGTGCGGCGCGGCCCACTCCTTGGCGCCGGTAGCGCCCTGGAGGGCGCCCTGGACCGCTGTCGTTCCCGCGCGCTTTCCTATCGGGACGGCCTGAGCAGCGGCGTCCTTCGCGCGCGCGCCGATCGCCGCCGCCCCGGCCTTGGTGCGGTTGGTCTTGATGAGGGACACAGTAAACCTCCCGAGCGTAATGCCGTTATCACAGACTTCCCGTCCCGGCTGTCTTCAACCATCGCGCGCTACCGGTACGGTGATGATTGAAGGATGTTTTACGCCCACGAAATATAACGGATTGTAAGGCCATCGGATGGAGTCACACGCATGGCAGAGACGCTGACCGCGACATTGCAGACGAACCAGGGCCGGGTGGTCATCCGCCTTTTCCCTGATCACGCACCGAAGACCGTGCGCAACTTCGTGGAACTGGCCGAGGGCGGCAAGGAGTGGACCGACCCGCGCACGGGCCGCGCGACCACCAGCAAGCTGTATGACGGGACCATCTTCCACCGGGTCATTCCCGACTTCATGATCCAGGGCGGCGACCCGCTCGGCAGCGGCCGCGGCGGACCCGGTTACAAATTCGCCGACGAGATCCATCCCGACCTGCGCTTTGACCGGCCCTACCTGCTGGCCATGGCCAACGCCGGGCCCGGCACCAACGGCTCGCAGTTCTTCATCACGGTCGGCGCCACGCCCTGGCTCAACGGCAAGCACACCATCTTCGGCGAGGTCATCGAGGGTGCCGACGTGGTGGACGCGATCAGCCGGCTGAAGACCGGCAGCCAGGACCGGCCGGCGGAGGACGTCATCGTCGAGTCGGTCACCGTGGACCGCGTCGAGAGCTGATCGGACCCTCAACCGTGAGCACGCCCAGGGACCCCGGATCGGGCGCAGCGGGTCAGTGGGACCAGCCCGGTGGGCCGGACCATCCAGGACCGAGCACACCGCAGGTCCCCACCTGTTACCGGCACCCTGGCCGGGAGACCTACGTCTCGTGCGTCCGGTGCGGGCGCCACGCGTGCCCGGACTGCATGCGATCGGCCGCGGTGGGTCAGCAGTGCGTGGATTGCGTCGGTGAGGGCAGCCGGGCTAGCCGGCCGGCCCGGACCGCGTTCGGCGGCCGCCCGGCCGCCGGCGCCGTCGTCACCTGGACGCTGGTCGCGATCAACGTCGCGATCTTCCTCGTCACCTGGGTCCGCCCGGGCATCGTCAACGACCTGGAGATGGTCGGGTACGCCACGTACGGATACGGCGGCCCGCTGCAAGGCGTCGCCGCAGGCCAGTGGTACCGGCTGATCACGTCGGCGTTCCTGGCCCCGGCCACCGGCCAGGGCGGCCTGGGCTTCCTGGACATCGCGTTCAACATGTGGGCCCTGATCTTCGTCGGCCCGGCCCTGGAGGGCCTGCTCGGCCGGCTGCGCTTCCTGGGCGTGTACCTGCTCAGCGCGGTCGGCGGCGGGGTGATGTACTACTTCCTCGCGGCGCAGAACGCTCCCGCGGTGGGCGCGTCGGGCGCCATCTTCGGCTTGTTCGGCGCATGGTTCGTCGTGCCCTGGCGGCGCCGCCTGTACACCCGCGGGATCCTCGTGCTGATCGCCATCAACCTGGCCCTCAGCTTCTTCTGGCACAACGTCATCGCCTGGCAGGACCACATCGGCGGGCTGCTGACCGGCGTGCTCCTCACCGCGGCCTACGCGTACGCGCCGCGCAAGTACCGCCCCGCGTTGCAGGTGCTCGCGACCGTCGCGGTCGTGGTGCTGCTGGTGATCGCGATCGCGATCAGGAACGGGCAGCTGACCGGGGCGGGCGGCTGAGGGCCTGACCTCAGCGCGCGAGGTCAGCGCGCGGCGTCAGCGCCAGCGGGTGGACAAGGTAACGCCGGCGATGATGAAGGCGAAGCCCACCACCAGGTTCCACGCGCCCAGCGCTGACATGCCGGGGAACTTCCCGTTGGTGATGTAATACGCCACGATCCAGGCCAGGCCGAAGATCAGGCTGCCCGCGATGGCCGGCCCGACCCACGGCGCGCTGACCTTCCGTCGCGCCGACTTCGGCGGCGGCGGCGTGTAGACCGTCCTCTTGCGGACACGCGACTTGGGCACGACGGCCTCCTGCATGGCAAACCCCGCGGGGGTCCGGGGGGCCGTCCCCCGGGCAAGCAACAGCGATGCGGAACCTAAGCGTAGCCGCTCCTGGCGGTGGTCGCCTCGATTGCCGTGCTCCGGACCGGGATGGTTACCGACGGGCATCCTCGCGTGCCGGTGCCCGCGGGGTCAGAACCCTGTGCCGAACCCGGGGCTGCCGGTGGGGCTCGGGGTGGTTGAGGGCGACGTGGTGGGCGGGGACGGGGACGGTGAGGCCCCGTTCTGGACGAAGATGGTCACCGTGGAGCCCTTGGCCTCCATGCTGCTGGCGTTGGGCTGCTGAGAGAACACGGTCCCGTTCGCGTACTGGGACGGACCCGACCCTGACTGGACGGTGACCGCGAACCCGGCCGTGGTCAGGATCTGGTTGGCGGTCTGCTGGGAATCGCCGATGACCGACGGCACCGAGATGGCTCCGCCGGAGACGGTCAGCGCCACCGTGGAACCCGGCGCGGCCGTACCCCCGCTCGGACTCTGGCTGACCACCGTCCCCGATGGTGACGTGGAGGTGGGGTCGGTCTTGACCGTGACCTGGAAGCCCTTGGCCTGGAGGGTGGACTGGGCCTGGTTCTCCTGCTGGCCGACCACGTACGGAACCGATACCGGCGCCGCTCCGGTAGAGACGTAGAGCGTGACCAGGGTGTTGGCGGCCACGTTGTTGCCCTCCGGCGGATTGGAGCTGATCACCAGGCCCTTGCCGACGCTGCTACTGGGCTGGTCGACCACGGTCGAACGCAGATGCTGCTGGGCGATGTCCTGCTCTGCGGCGGCCACGGGCTGGTTGTTCACCAGCGGCACCGAGTACGTCTTGCCCCCGGCCAGCAGGTAGTAGGCCACGCCGATGACCACGCCGAGCACGAGCACCAGCCCCAGCACCCACGGTATCCACCGGTGCCCGCCGCCGCCGCGGCCACGGTCATAGCCCTGGCCGGCGTACTCGTAGTCGGACACCGGGGGGATCGCGGACGTCCGGCCCGTCATCATCGGGTCCGAGCCCATCCGCTGGGTGTTCGGGTACATTTCCACCCGGGTCGGCGGCGCGGCCGTCACTGGCAGGCCGGACGCGGCGCGCTGCAGGTCAGCGCGCATGTCGGCGGCCGTCTGGTACCGGTCGGCGGGAGACTTGGCCATGGCCTTCAGCACGATCGCGTCGGCCCAGGACGGGACGTCCGGGTCCACCCGGGACGGCGGGATCGGGTTCTCCCGGACGTGCTGGTAGGCGATCGCGACCGGCGAGTCGCCGGTGAACGGCGGCCGGCCGGTGAGCAGTTCGTACAGCAGGCAGCCGGTGGAGTACAGGTCGCTGCGGGAATCGACCCGCTCGCCCCGGGCCTGCTCGGGCGACAGGTACTGGGCGGTGCCGATCACCTGGGCGGTCTGGGTCATGGTGGCCTGCGCGTCGCTCATCGCGCGGGCGATGCCGAAGTCCATGACCTTGACGTCGCCGTTGCGGGTCACCATCACGTTGCCCGGCTTGATGTCCCGGTGCACGATGCCGGCCTGGTGGCTGTAGTCCAGGGCGCGCAACACGCCGTCGATGATCTCCAGCGACCGCTCCGGCAGCAGCCGGTGACCGTCTTGCAGCAGGTCACGCACGGTGCGGCCGTCGACGAACTCCATCACGATGTACGGCACGGGGAACCCGCTCGCCATGTCCTCGCCGGTGTCGTAGACCGCCACGATGGACGGGTGGTTCAGCGAGGCCGCCGACTGCGCCTCGCGGCGGAACCGGGCCTGGAATATCTGGTCCCGGGCCAGGTCGGCGCGCAGCGTCTTGATCGCGACGATCCGGTCCAGCCGGATGTCGCGCGCACGGTACACCTCCGCCATGCCGCCGCGGCCGACCACGCCGTCGAGCTCATAGCGGCCGCCGAGGAGACGGGGCTGTGTCATGTCTCGCACTCTGCCAAACCACCCTGCGTTATTGCCAGTTTCTAGGACGTCGACGACGGCGACGACGAGGCACTCGCCGACGCCGACGCCGAAGACGATGAAGAAGCACTTGCCGATGTGGAACTGCTCGCCGACGACGAGACGGGACTCGACGACGATGGTGAGATCTTGGGAGATGATGTCGGTTTGGTTGATTTACTGGGCTTCGGACTCACCGAGGTCGGGGGCACCGTGGACGCCGGTTCCACCGTACTCGGACTCGGACTGGTCGTGACGGACTGACTGATGGACAAGGACGACCGAACGGCCGACGAGGTCAGCTGCTGTATCGCGCTATTGCCCACATCCCCGCTGGTCTGGCCGTGAATGTGCCCGCTGAGATACAGGCCGGTGGCAGCGGCCAGGGCGCACAGCATCGCGGCCAGGCCCGCCGTCACCCAGCGGCGGCCGTTGCCGGGCGGGCGCGGGCCGGGGCGGCCCGGGCCAAAGTCGTCCGCGGGCAGGGCCCCGGTGAGGGCGGCCGGCAGGTCAGCTCTGGTCCCCCGCGGGAACTCGCCGGTCCGGCCGGACGCGCCCAAGGCCAGGGCCTCCCGCAGCATGTCGGCCCGGTCCGCCACCACCTGGGCGCTGACCGGACGCCCGGCCGGGGTCTTGGCCAGCATGTCGTAGACCAGGTCGGCGACCGGCTCCGGCACGTCCGGCGGCAGCGCGGGCACCGGCGCGTGCTTGTGCGCATACGCGATGGCCAGCGGTTCGGCGGCCATGAACGGCACGTGCCCGGCCAGGCATTCGTACGCCACCACCCCCAGCGAGTAGATGTCGGAAGAGGCGTCCACCGGCGCGCCGGTGGCCTGCTCGGGCGAGACGTACATAGCCGTGCCCATCACCATGCCGGTCTCGGTCAGGTGCGAGGCCTGCGCGGCGCGCACCGCGGTGGCGATCCCGAAGTCCGTGATCTTCGTCGTGCCGCCGCCGGCCACCAGCAGATTGCCCGGCTTGATGTCGCGGTGCACGATGCCGGCCTGGTGCGCCGCGTCGAGCGCCCGGGCCGCCTGGCCGATGATGTCCAGGGTGGCATCGGGCGAGAGCCGGCCCGCCCGGGCCAAGATCGCGGACAGCGGCTCGCCCTTGACCAGCTCCATGATCAGGTACGCGCCACCGAACTCGGCCGACTCGCCGTAGTCATAGACCCGGGCGATGCCCGGATGGGACAGGCTGGCCGCGTACCGGGCCTCGGCGCGAAACCGGGCCAGGAAGGACCCGTCGCCGGCCCGGCCGGTGGGCAGCAGCTTCACCGCGACGGCGCGGTTGAGCAGCACATCCTCACCGCGCCAGACCTCTCCCATGCCGCCGGCCGCGATCCGGTCGGTCAGCCGGTAGCGGCCCGCGAGCAGGTAATCGGTCACACTATTTCCCGAGGGATGCCAGGTAGGCCTTGATGACCTGGACAGCGATGGGTGCGGCCGCGGTTGCTCCGTAGCCCCCGCCTTGAATTATGACGCCGACGGCGATCTGCGGGTTGTCGTAGGGCGCGTAACAAGTGAAAACGGCGTCGTTGAGGCCGGTGTTGTTCACTCCGTTCTGCGCGGTACCGGTCTTGCCGGCCATGGTGAAGCCCACCGCCGCGGTGTTGTACGCGTTCGCCGTGCCGTCGGAGTCCTGGACCACGGCGAGCATCATCTGGCCCAGGTCAGACGCGACGGTGGGCGAGACCGGCTGGCTCAGCTGGGCCGGCGAGGTCGTCTCAACCGTGCTCAGGTCGCTGGCGGTGACCTGCTTGACCAGGTATGGCGTCATCAGCTTGCCGCCGTCGGCGACGGTCGCCGCGAACATGGCCTCCTGCAGCGGGGTCACCGTGTCGCTGTACTGCCCGATGGCCGAGAACGCGGTCAGCGCCTT
>PLIQ01000092.1:14558-56436 GCA_003140115.1 Actinomycetota bacterium
TGACGCTGGTCTGCGGGGTGCTGTCCGGGTTCTGGGTGAGGTACGCCGAGCTGGTCACGATCTTGAATGTGGAGCCGGGCGGCCAGGTGAAGTTGATGGCCCGGTCCAGCAGCGGGTTGTCGGCCTCCCGGAGCAGGGTCTGGTCGGCCGCGTTGAGCTGCTTGCCGTTATGAGTGGCTAGCACGTTGGGGTTGTAGCTCGGGTAGGAGGCCATGGCCAGGATCGCGCCGGTCTGCGGGTTCAGCGCGACCACGGCGCCCGGCTTGCCGCCGGTCTGCGTCTGCAGCGCGCTCCAGGCCGCATTCTGGGCCTTGGAGTTGATCGTCAGGGTGACGTTGGCGCCCTTGCGCGGCTTGCCGGTGAGCAGGTCGATGAAGTTCCGGACCGTGAGCGAGGAGTTGCTCCCGTTCAGCACCGAGTTCTCGTAGTACTCGATGCCGCTCTCGCTGTACAGGGTGTCGTAGCCGGTGACCGGGGCGTACTCGGGGCCGTACGGGTACTTCCGCTGGAACTTGTAGATGTCGCTACTCGGGGTTGACTCGGCGATCGTCACGCCGTCCGAGGTGACGATGCTGCCGCGCTGGTACTGGAACTGCGCCTCGAAGGCACGAGCGTTGTTCGGCTTGGTGGCCAGGCTGGCCGGCTCGAAGCCCTGCAGGTAGTTGATGTTAATCAGCAGCAGCAGGAACATCACCAGGACGGCGATCGATATCCGGCGCAGCGCGCGGTTCACTGCAGCGTCACGACCTGCGTCAGCCCCTCCTCCTGGATCGGACGGGGCGGCGGGCGGCGGGCGCTGTCACTGATCCGGATCAGCAGAGCGATGAGCATCCAGCTGGCCACCAGCGACGATCCGCCCTGGGACAGGAACGGCGTGGTGATGCCAGTCAGCGGGATCAGCCGGGTCACCCCGCCGACGATCACGAACACCTGCAGCGCGAGCATGAACGACAGGCCGCCCGCCAGCAGCTTGGAGAACGGGTCCTTGACCGACATGGCGGTGCGCAGCCCGCGCTGCACGATCAGCCCGTAGATCAGCAGGATGGCCATCAGCCCGGCCAGGCCCAGCTCCTCGCCGAAGGCGGTGAACACCAGGTCGCTCTGCACCAGCGGCGTGATGTACGGCTGGCCGCCGCCCAGGCCCTTGCCGAGCAGCCCGCCGCTCGCCATCCCGTACAGGCCCTGGACCAGCTGGTAGGCGTTATGGCTGGGGTTCAGCCCGCTGAACGGGTGCAGCCAGATCTGGAACCGCTCGCCGACGTGGCTGAACAGCTTGCTGGCCGCGTACGCACCCGCGACGAACATGACGAAGCCGAGCAGTAGCCAGGACGTCCGCGAGGTGGCGATGTACAGCATCGCGACGAACAGGCCCATGAACACCGCGCTGGTGCCGATGTCGCTCTCGAACACCAGCAGCAGCAGGCTGGCCACCCAGATAACCAAGATCGGGCCCAGGTCGCGCGCCCGCGGCAGGTCGATGCCGAGCACCCGGCGGCCGGCCAGGGCCAGCACGTCACGCTTGGCCACCAGGTAGCCGGCGAACGAGACGGCCAGCGCCAGCTTGGCGAACTCCTCGGGCTGGACGGTGAACGTGCCGAGCCGGATCTGGATCTTGGCCCCGTACACCTCGCTGATCGAGGCCGGGAGCAGCGCGGGCAGTGCGAGCAGCCCCAGCCCGATGGCGCCGAGCGTGTAGGTGTAGCGCTGCAGCACGCGCGGCTCGCGGACCAGAAGCAGGACCGCCGCGAAGCATCCGACGCCGATGGCGGTGTAGACCACCTGGATGGCTGTCGCGGACGAGCTGAGCGGGGCGCTGAGCAGGTTGCCCTGCTGCGCCAGCCGGTAGGTCATCACGATGCCGAGGCCGTTCAGCAGGGCCGCGAGCGGGAGCAGCAGCGGATCGGCCCACGGGGCTAGCCGGCGCACCGCCAGGTGGCCGGCGACGGTGATGACGACGAACGCGCCCAGGTACTCCGCCAGCGACGCGGGCAGCTTGCCCTGCAGGCTGTAGCCCACGTTCGCGAAGGCGAACGCGACCAGCGCGAAGGCAAAGATCAGCATGGTCAGCTCGGTGCGCCGCCTGCTCCGCGACGCGGGGATCAGCGGGCTGTCCGGGTCGACCGCCGGTGACGGGGCGGTGATGCTGCTCACCAGCGCCTCACGGCGTCTCGCGAGCCCGCGCCCCCGGTCAAGAGGACCCCGAGCCGGTCGGCGCCAGGGCGCTGGCCGGGATGCCGAACGCCGCCGACGACGGGCACATCGCCCCCGCAGGGGCCGGCTGCACGGGTGGCTTGGGGAGCTTGGGGGGTTTGCTGGCGGGTTTCGCCTTGTGGGCCTGGGCCACCTCGATGTTGTACTTGTTCTGCGCGTTCGCCCAGTTCTGTAGCGCAACGTACGCGCTGCTGCAGTTCTGGACGGCGGCGCGGATGTTCGCCACCACCTGACGGACCTGGGTCAGGCCGCCCGTGCTGTAGGCGGTCTTCACCGTCTGCTGGTAGTTCGACGGCACCTGGGCCAGCGCGATCCCGGTCTGCTCGTACGGGCTGGACCAGCTGAACCCGGCGATGTGCTCGCTGATGCCGCGGTAGATGACGACCTGGCCGCCGCTGTCGGCCGCGACGTAGTACTGCTCCTGGCTCACCCGGTAGAAGATGTAGCCGCCGCCGATGACCACCGCCACCAGCACCAGCAGCGCGGTCGTCACGATCGGCCAGCGGCGGCGGCGGCGGCCGGGCCCGGCGCCCCGGGCTCGCCGGGGCTGCGCGCGGTGGCTGCGCCGGGCCTGCGTCAACCGCGGGTCGGCGCCGTTCCCGCTGGCCGGCAGTGACATGACCGCGGAGGTCATCATCGGGTCCAGGTCGTCCACGGCTGGCTGCGGTGCGGTCCGGGGGTCGTCCTCGTGGTGGTCCTCGTAGCGGTCGAACGGCCCCGTACCGTCGGTCAGCCTGAGGTCGCCCAGCATGGCGGCCGCCCCGGCCAGCACCGGCGCATTCGGCGGCAGCCGGGTGGTGGCCGCGTCCACGACGTCGGCCACGATGCAGGTGATGTTGTCCGGGCCGCCGCCGTGGATCGCGAGGTCGATCAGCTGGCGGGTGACGATCTCGAGGTCCTCGATGCTCGACAGCGTGTCTCGCAGCGTCTCGTCACTGACCACGCCGGACAGGCCGTCCGAGCAGAGCAGGTAACGGTCGCCGGGCAGGCTCTCGTGCACCGACAGGTCGGGCTCGGCCATCGACCGGCCGTCCAGCGCCCGCAGCAGCAGCGAGCGCTGCGGGTGGGTGGAGACGTCGTCGGCGCTGATCCGGCCCTCGTCGACCAGCGACTGCACCAGCGTGTGGTCGTGGGTGATCTGATAGAGCTCGCCGTCGCGCAGCAGGTACCCGCGGGAGTCGCCGATGTGGCAGACGCCCGCGTGTCCGTCGGACCACAGCAGCGCGGTCAGCGTGGTGCCCATGCCCTCGACGGCCGGGTTGGCGATAATCTTCTCCTGCAGCCGGGCGTTAGCCATGGCCACCGCCATCGCCAGCTCCTGCAGCATGTCGCCGGTGGCCTGCGCGGAGTCGAGTTCCGCCATCGACGCGATGGTCAGCGCGCTGGCCACCTCGCCGGCCGCGTGGCCGCCCATCCCGTCGGCCACCGCGAGCAGGCGCGGCCCCGCGTACGCCGAGTCCTCGTTTCCTTCGCGGAGGAGGCCGACGTCCGAACGTACCGCGAAGCGGAGTTCAAGTGTCATCTGCGCAGTTCCAGAACGGTCTTACCGATACGGATCGGCACGCCCAGCGGAACGGGCATCGGCCGCGTCACCTTTTGCCGGTCCAGGTAGGTGCCGTTGGTCGAGCCGAGGTCCTCGACGATCCACTGGCCGTCCTGCGGGAAAATTCGGGCATGTCGGCTTGAAGCGTAGTCGTCGTTCAGCACGAGCGTGGCATCATTCGCCCGCCCCAGCGTGATCTGCTGCTGGGCGAGATCCAGGCTAGTGCCCTTCAGCGCGCCGGCCGTCACTACCAGAAGGCGCGGTGAACCGCGGCCGGCCCGCTGGGGCCGGGCCTGGCGCGGCGGCCGCGCGTTCTGGGTCTGGCGGCCGCGGTTCCGCCGGGGCGACGTGGCCGGCCCGCCGAGCAGGTCAGTGCGTACTACGCCGATCGCGGCGATGACGAATAGCCACAGCGCGGCCAGGAAAGCCACCCTGATGATGGTGAGGGAAAGCTCGCTCATCTGTGGCCACGTCCTTGGACCTTAGTAGCTGCTGCCGGGGTAACCACTGCCCTGGCCATCTTGGCGATCCAGCGGATCCTGGCGGAAGACCAGCGTGGTCCGGCCCAGCGAGATTTGGGTGCCGTCACTGAGCGCGACTCGCCGGACCGGCTGGCCGTTGACGAAGGTGCCGTTGGTAGAGCCTAGGTCAACCAGCACGACTTGGTCGTGCTCGACCCGCAACTCGGCGTGGTGCCGGGAGACGCCGGGGTCCACCAGGCGCAGGTCGCAGTCTGTCCCGCGGCCCAGCAACGTCACCGGGGTCACCAGCTCATAGGTGTGCTGGCCGCCGTCGCCCTCGGGCGTCCGCGGTCCGGAGACCAGCAGCCGCGGGTGGCCGGGGAAACCCCGCCCGCCGGTGCGTGGCAGGTCACTGGCGGGCAGCCGGATCTCCCCGCCCTCGATAGTCGAGCCGCGGATCACGCCGGANNGTGCCGGTGGTCATGTCGGGTACGCCCTCGAACCGCATCCGCACCGGGCCCACAAAGGAGTAGCCCTGTTCCTTGGCGTAGTCCCGGGCCAGGTTGGCCAGCTCGACGCCCAGGCTCTCGGCGTACACATCGAGACGGTCGTGGTCGCTCTCGGCGAGCTCGACGACGAAATCGTTCGGCACCAGGGTGCGGCCCTTGGCCACGATGGCGGCGCGGTCGTCCATCTCCCGCTGTACCGCGCTGGCCACCTCGACGGGCTGCAGTTCAGACCTGAAGGCGCGGGCGAAGGCACCCTCTACCATTCCTTCAAGTCGGCGCTCGAAGCGCTGCAGAACTCCCAACGTGCCACCTCCCTTCCCGTCTCATCACCCGATCGTATCTGTGGCGCGGGAGCGCTCGGGGTCGTGCTAACCTACTCGTTGCCCGGGGCGGGTGGCGGAACGGCAGACGCGCACGGTTCAGGTCCGTGTGTCCGAAAGGACGTGAGGGTTCAAATCCCTCCTCGCCCACGAGTCGGCTTACCGTCTTCGCTGGCCTTTTGGGCCAGCTTCGCGGTGGACCTCGGAGTACTGACCCGGGGGGGCGACCCCCCGGACCCCCCGCGTGGCTCCCTCTTTTGCTGAGGTGCCCGCCGACGGCCTGGTTCTGCGTCGGTGGGCGGTGCCCTTGGTGCTTTCTTCTTCCTCTTCTGCTCTTTCCTCTTGCTTTGCTCTTACTCTTCTTATTCCTGCTGGTTGTTCTTGTTCCTGCTGGGTTAGGGGACGACTATTACGGGGCAGCGGGCGTGGCGGGCTAGCCAGCCGGATACGGAGCCGGCGATGCGGTGCCAGATGTGGGTGGGGGCGCCGATTACTAGAGCGTCGGCGCTGTATTCCTCGGCGGCGGCGGCGAGTTCGCGGGCCGGGCTGCCGCGCCGGGTGCGGACGTGGACGTCGACCTCGGCATTGCCGGTCACCTGGTCTAGCTCGGCCAAGAGCCAGCGCTCCAGGGCGTCGGCGTCGCGCGGTACGCCTACCACCTGGCCGGTGAGGGGCTCGCAGTAGACGCCGGACGAGCAGACGTACACGATGAGCAGGGGCCGGCCGAGGCGCATGGACAGCCCGGCCGCGTAGGCCAAGGCGTTGCGGCTGGACGCTGAACCGTCGTAGCCGGCCACGACCGGATGCTCGAGCCGGAGCGCGGGTACCTCGCGCTCGGGGCGGCGATCTCTCTTGGGGGTCGGCCGACCGGGCCGGGACGGCCGACCCGGGGCCGGCTGGCCTGGTTCCGGTTGGCCCGGTGACGGGCTTGACTCTGCCTGGTCCATGCTCCGCGTCCTAGCGCAAGACCGTTTCTCCGGCCATACGGTGATGAATGCCCCGGATCAACGGCCTTACTCGTATTTGAAGAGCACTATAGATCAGCGGAGCGCCATATGGTGAGTACTCATGGCCGCCAGGCCTGGCCTTGGTCCGCGCATACCGGTTTACCTGCTCGGCCCTGGCTGGGTGGTGGGACGATGTTGAGATGACCGCGGAGCCAGCGGGGATGATAAGCAGCCGCACCGACGCGATGGCGCGGGCCGTGATCGAGTGCGCGGCCGACGCGATCATCGCGTTCGGCACCGACCGCAAGGTGATGCTGTGGAACCCGGCCGCCGAGCGGATGTTCGGCTGGACGGCGGCTGAGGTCGTCGGCTTGGAGCCGCAGATCATCCCCGAGGAGCTGAAGGCCGAGCACAACGCGGTCCTGGAGCGAATCCGCGCCGGCGGCCAGATCTCCTTCGCCACCCGTCGGATCCGCAAGGACCGCACGGTCATCGACCTGCGGATCGACACCAGCGCGCTGATCGACGGCGCCGGCGAGGTGACCGGCTGGGTCAACATCTGCCATCAGGCCGGCGAAGACGACCTGGCCCGGCACTACATGGCCGAGCGCGCCCGGGTGGTGCGCCGGCTCGGCGACGTGGTCGCCGACATGAACGCCCAGCGCGACCTGGAATCGGTCCTCGACCGCATCGCGGCCAGCCTGCGCGAGCTGACCAGCGCCGACGGCGGCGGCTTCGTGATCATCGAAGAGGACACCTTGCGGCTGGTCAGCACGGCCGGCCTGCCCGCCCGGCTGCGCGGCCGGACTGCGGCCCTGTCCGCCAGCCTGGTCGGGGAGCTCATGCGTTCGGGCAAGACGGTCATGATGGCCACCGGGGAATCGGGCGGCTTCGACGACCTGATCTGGTCCGCCCTGCCCGGCCTGCACACCATCGCGCTCAGCCTGTCTCACGTGGGGGGCAAGCCCTACGGTGCGCTGTACGCGCTGTACAGCCGGCGCAAGCTGAGCCACGTGGAGCTGGAACTGCTCGAACTGCTGGCCGGACACGCCGGCGTGGCGCTGACCAACGCGATGGCGTTCGAAGAGGTCGTCCGCCAGCGGGCCCACGAACGGGCGGTCATCGACGGCAGCGCGGACGGCATCGCCGTGCTGGACGAGGCGGGCCTGGTCCGGCAGTGGAACCCGGCCGCGCACCGGATTACCGGCATCCCCGGGCCGGACGCGATCGGCAAGCCGCCGCCGTTCCCGCTGCCCGAGCCGGACGCGATGCTCAACTGCAAGCTGCCCAACGGGCGCTGGCTCGACGTGCTGCGCACCGCGCTGGCCGACGACGGCGAGCAGGTCATCGACTTCCGTGACGTGACCGCGGCCAAGGAGCTTGAGGAGGCCAAGGACCTGTTCCTGGCCACTACCAGCCACGAGCTGCGCACGCCGATCACCGTGGTCCAGGGCTTCGCCAGCACGCTGGCCAGGCGGTGGGATCAGCTCGGCGACGCCGAACGCCGGGCCGCGGTGCGGACCATCGCCGAGCGAGCTGGCTCACTGGGCCGGCTGGTCGAGCAACTGCTGCTCGGCTCGCGGGCCGGGGCCGACCAGCTTCCGGTCAGCAACGGCCCGTTCGACCTCGGCGCGGTGCTGCGCGGCGCCGCCACCGCGTTCCGGCCGCTGTCGGACAAGCACACCGTGCTGGCCGAGATCCCCGACGACCTGCCGGCCGCCAGCGGCGACACGATGGCCACCGACATCATCGTCGGGCAGCTGCTGGAGAACGCGTTCAAGTACTCACCTCACGGCGGCACCGTCGTCGTGCGGGCCCAGGTGACCGGCGCCTGGATCGAGGTGACGGTGGAGGACGAGGGCATCGGCGTCGCCGCCGGGGATCACGAGCGCATCTTCGACCGGTTCTACCAGGGCGAGACGGGCGACCGGCGCCGGTTCGGCGGCATCGGCATCGGCCTGTTCATCGTCCGCAGCCTGGCCGAGGCCCAGCACGGCGAGGTCACGGCGAGCTCGCGCCCGGCGGGGGGCACGGTCATGCGGCTGCGGCTGCGGCCCGCGCAGTGCTGATTACCCGGCCTGATCACCCGGCGGTGTGATCGACTTCGACCGACCCACGTTGGCGAGGCTCGCCGCCGGTGGCTTCCAGGTAGGCGTCGATGATTCCGGGCACGTCGTGGCCCTGCATCATGATCTGGCCCTTCTCCAGCCAGATGACCCGGTTGCAGCTGGCTTCGATCTCACCCAGGTTGTGCGCGACGAGGAACACCGTGCCCGCCTCCCCGCGCAGCTGCATGATCTTCTCGTGGCTCTTGGCCCGGAAGTTCGCGTCGCCGGTGGCCAGCGCCTCATCGATCATCAGGATCTCGTGGGTCTTAGCCGCGGCGATGGAGAACCGCAGCCGCTGGGCCATCCCGGTGGAGTACGTCCGCATCGGGTAGTCGATGAAGTTGCCGACCCCGGAGAAATCCACGATGGACTCGTAGCTGTCCTTGACCTCCTGCGGGCTCATGCCCATGGCCAGGCCGCCGAGCACCACGTTCCGCTCCCCGGTCAGGTCGTCGAGCAGCGCGGCGTTGACGCCGAGCAGGGCGGCCTGCCCGCTGGTGTACACGCAGCCCTTCTCGGGCGGGAGCAGGCCGGCGACGGCCTGCAGCAGGGTCGACTTGCCCGACCCGTTCCGGCCGATGATCCCGATCGCGTCGCCGTGGTTGACCACGAACGAGATGCCCCGGATGGCGTGCACCTCGCGGACCGACGGGCGCCGCTGGCGCTTGACCACCCGCATGAGCGCGGTCGCCGCGGTGCCCTTGTCGCCGCCCGCGCCGAACACGCGGTAGACGACATGAAGATCGTCGACGATCACGGTCGGCGCGAAGTCGGTGCCGGTGGACATACTCCAGACGTTACCGTGCTCTACTCTTCCCCCGGGCCCACCCTGCTCTTCCCCCGAACCCACCCTAGGGGCGGCGTCACCGAGAGATTTGCCTGAGACGCAGTTAGAGCTGCGATATCAGCGGTGTCCACGGGTTTCCAGGGCCGCTGAACGGGGCATTTCCCCGCTCGTACCAGGTTCGCGCACGGTGGGACAGCATAGCCGGGCTGGCATGGAGGTGACTGAGTCGAGCGTCCTACAGCTCCCGTTCACCGCGTCAAGCGTCGGTATGGCCCGGCGGCTCTTGGTGTCCGACCTTGCCGACGCCGGCGTGTGTACGTCCGCCGTGGCCGACGCCGCCGTGGTGATCAGCGAGCTACTCAGCAACTCCCTGCGGCACGGGGGGCCGTTGCCCGGTTCGCGCCTGCATGTCGCCTGGGACCTGGACGCCGGCAGCGTCCGGGTCTCGGTCAGCGACGGCGGCGGCGCCACCCGGCCTGAGCTCGGCGAGCCGACCCCGACCGCGACCGGGGGCCGCGGCCTGCGGATCGTGGCCCGGCTGTCACGCCGCTGGGGGACGCGCTGCGACGACGAAGGCACCACGGTGTGGGCGGAGGTCTTGATCATGCCGCTGGAGACGGTGGCGGTGCCGGCCGCCGCGGCGGAGGGCGCCTTAGCGCAGCGGATCCGTGGGCGTCAGCTAACTCTCAGCATGCGCTCAACGTAGCCACCTGGCTTCCGGGCGCGCGGCGCGGTAAGGTTCGGCTCGTGGAGCTTAATGTCTCGAGTCGATTTCACGATGATCACACGATCGTGACTATTTGCGGGGAGATCGATCTCTACACCGCTCCGCGGCTGCACAGCGAGCTGGTCGGTCTGCTTGCCGACGGTATGCCCGCCCGGGTGATCATCGACATGTCCGGCGTGGAGTTCTGCGACTCCACCGGCATGAACGTGCTGCTGTCTTGCCTGCGCCGGGCGCGCGAGCGCGGCGGCGAGCTGGAGATCGCCGCGCCCAAGCCCGCGGTGCGCAAGATCCTCCAGGTCACCGGGCTCGACTCGGTGTTCACGCTGGTGGAGGACACCGACCCGCGAGGGCTCAGCCGCCCTAAGCCAGCCGTCCCGCAGTAAACGCCGGACCCGGCACCGGCCCGTTGACTTAGGATCGGGCCCATGTCAGGGTCGGTCTCCGGCGAGGTCGCGGTGGTCATCCCGGCGCTGAACGAGGCGGACCGCATCTCGGCTACGGTGACGGCCGCGCTCGGACTGCCCGCGGTGGCGCTGGTCGTTGTGGTCGATGACGGCTCGAAGGATGCCACGGCCACCGCGGCGCGGCGGGCGGGCGCGGTCGTGACGCGGCACGCCCGGAACCGGGGCAAGGGCGCCGCGCTGGAGACCGGTGCCGAGGCGGTACGCCTGCTGGACCAGCGCGAGCAGCGCGAGCCCGCGCGGCACCTGCTGTTCCTGGACGCCGACCTCGGCGGTACCGCCGCCCTGGCCGGGCCGCTGATCGAGCCGGTCGTGGCCGGCGCGGCGGACATGACGATCGCCGTCTTCACCACCACGGTCAAGCTCGGCGGGCATGGCCTGGTCGTGGGCCTGTCCGGGGCCGGCATCCGCCGGGCCACCGGCTGGCGGCCCGCGCAGCCGCTGAACGGGCAGCGTTGCCTGACCCGCGCGGCGTTCGAGGCCGCCCGCCCGCTCGCGCGCGGCTGGGGCGTGGAGACGGCGCTGAGTATCGACCTGCTGCGTAAGGGACTGCGGGTCACCGAGGTGGAGGTCGAGCTCGCGCACCGGGCCACCGGCACCGGGATGCGGGCCCAGTTGCACCGCGCGCACCAGCTCACCGACGTGGCCAGGGCTCTCGCCGCCCGGCTATGACCACCGGGCCGCTCCCCGGCGTGCCAAGTCCGGTTGACCTGGCCGGCGCAGCCGGGCCGGGCTGGCATGATGTGGGCTATGCCAGTTGCCTACCTGGGGCCTGAGGGCACCTTCTCCGAGGCGGCGCTACGCCTCGCCGATCCCGGTGCCGAGCCCCTCTCGTGCCCGACCATCCAGGCCGCGCTCGCCGCGGTCCGGAGCGGAGCGGCGGACCGAGCCGTGGTGCCCATCGAGAGTTCGGTCGAGGGCGTCGTTACCGCCACCCTGGACGACCTTGCCGCCGGGAACGACCTGGTCATCGTCGCCGAGCTGCAGGTTCCGGTGGCGTTCGCGCTGCTGGCCCAGGCCGGTACCGCGCTCGGTGACGTCAAACGGGTGGGCGGTCACCCGCAGGCCATGCCGCAGTGCCGGGGCTGGCTGGCGGCCAACCTGCCCGACGCGGAGTGGGTGCCGGTCGCGTCGAACGCCGAGGCGGCCCGGCAGGCCGCCGACGGGCAACTCGACGCGGCGCTGGCCGGCGCCTTCGCCGCCGACCGGTACGGCCTGCAGGTCCTCGTGCCCGATGTGCACGACCGGGCCAACGCCGTGACCCGGTTCGTCGTGGTGGCGGCGCGCGGCCCGCTGCCGGCCCGGACCGGGACGGACCGGACCTCGGTGGCCGCGTTCCTGGCCGAGGATCGGCCCGGCGCGCTGCTCGAGATCCTCAGTGAGTTCGCGGTGCGCGGCATCAACTTGACCACGATCCAGTCCCGCCCGACCGGCGACCGGCTCGGCCAGTACTACTTCTTCGTCGATTGTGAAGGGCACGTGGACGACGCGCGGGTCGGCGAGGCGCTGATGGGGCTGCGCCGGGTCTGCCGCGACGTGCGCTTCCTGGGCAGCTACGCCCGCTGCGACGGCGGCGTCACCCAGGTCCGGCCGGGCACCTCCGACACCGAGTTCGCCGAGGCCGCCGCGTGGCTGGGACGGCTGCGCTTCGGCCGTCCCTAGGGCGGGTTAGCCGGGGAAGGCAGGGTGGGCTCGCGGGAACGGCACAGTGGGCTCGCGGGAAAAGCAGGGTGAGGTCGCTGAAAAGGCAGCGCACGCGGCCCGGTCGTTCGGATTAAAGATACGGACCCGAGCCCGGACGGGGCGGCTCCTGTTCGGCGCCTGGCGGCATCTGCATCATGCCCGGCGGCAGCGCGCGGCGCATCTGCTCGAGCTGGGCCCGGGCCGCCATCTGCTGGGCGAACAGCGTGGTCTGGATGCCGTGGAACAGGCCCTCCAGCCAGCCGACCAGCTGGGCCTGCGCGACCCGGAGCTCGCCCTCACTGGGCAGCTCGTTCTCGGTGAACGGCAGCGACAGCCGTTCCAGCTCGCTGACCAGCTCGGGCGCGAGCCCGTCTTCGAGCTCCTTGATCGAGCTCTCGTGGATCGCCTTCAGCCGGGCCCGGCTCTTCTCGTCCAGCGGGGCCGCCCTGACCTCTTCCAGCAGCTGCCTGATCATGCTGCCAATCCGCATGACCTTGGCCGGCTGCTCGACCATCTCGGTGACCGGGCGCTCGTGCTCGCCGCTCTCGTCCTGGGGGTTCCCTGATCTGGCTATACCGTCGGGACCCACCACGAGGACCTGGGGGTGCTCTTGTATTTCAGGGTTACTCATCCTCCTAGTCTGTCCCCCCGGCCGGCCGTTGCGAACCACCGGGTCAGGTAGCAACGGCACCTGTGCCACCCGGGCTCAACACTTAGAGCCACCAAACATGTGCACTGGGTATCGAAATTACGCGGGATTTGTCCTACGCTCGGATTGACAGACGAACCCCGCCCGCATGCGCCCACCGATGAGGACCAAGGGGGATGACCCCGTGACCGCGAATAACGATACGCCCCAGGTATTGAGCGACGGCGCGAACGACGACGGCCCGTTCGGCCGCCAGTGGCGCGACGACGCCGACGCCGGATCCTACGGGCCGTGGTTCGGCTGGGAGGAGCAATCGGAGCCGTCCGACGCGGACGGCTACCCGCAGCCGTCCTTCTACGGGGACGAGGGGCGTCACGACGAACCAGAGTCCCCGGGTTACCCGGAGGTGCCCAGGTACCGGCAGGAACCGGAGTACCCGCGCGGACCGGGGTACGCTCCGCTGGTGTCCGACCACCCGGGGTATCCGCCCGGCCCCGGCTACGCCCCGGATTCGGACTACGCGCACGACCTGGGCTACCCGCACGACGGCTGGAACGAGCCGGCCGCGGAGTACGGGCACCCGCTCGATGCCCGACAGGTACCCGAGGCCCAGTACCCGGGCTACGCGCCGGACCCGGGCTACGCGCCGGACCTGGGTTACGGGCCGGACCCGGGTTACGGGCGGGACCCGGCGGGCATCCCGCCGATGGAGTCGCTGCTCGACGCCAGGCACGCGCTGCCGGAGTTCCGGACCAGCCAGGCACCCTGGCCGGCTCCGGGCCCGGGATTTTCCGGGGCGGCCGGGCGCGTGCCGCCGTCGCGGTCGGCACCGCCGGCCCCGGCCGAGACGTCGGACAGCCTGACCTCCGAGTCGCTGCTGCACGGCAAGCGGACCACGACCGGATCCGGCTGGCGGCACCGGGTCTCCCGGGTGACCGGCGGCCTGCTCCGGCTGGGCGAATCGGCCGCCGACATGCGCCGCCGCGATCTGATCAACCGGGTCAGGACCCCGGTCGCGGGCGGGCACCACCGGGTGGCGGTGCTGAGCCTCAAGGGCGGCGTGGGCAAGACGACGACCGCCGTCGGGCTGGGCGCGACGTTCGCCACCCTGCGCGGCGACCGGGTTATCGCCGTCGACGCGAACCCCGACCGGGGCACGCTGTCGGACAAGGTCCGGCTCGAGACTGCCGCCACGGTCCGGGACCTGCTCAACGAGCGGGACCAGATCCGCCGCTACGCCGATGTCCGGGCGTTCACCACCCAGGCACCGAGCCGGCTCGAGGTGCTCGCCTCGGACCGCGACCCCGGTGTCTCCGTCGCCTTCAGCGCGGACGACTACTGCGACGCGGCGCGGGTGCTCGAGCACTTCTACTCGATCTGCCTCACCGACTGCGGCACCGGGCTGCTGCATTCGGCCATGTCGGGCGTGCTCCGGCTGGCCGACCAGATCGTGGTGGTCAGCTCGCCCTCGGTCGACGGCGCGCGCAGCGCCAGCGCGACCCTGGACTGGCTGGAGGCGCACAACTACGGGGACCTGGTCCGCAACGGCGTGGTCGTGCTCTCCACCATCCGCCCGAGGAGCAAGAGCACCGTCGACCTGGACCGGCTCGAGCACCACTTTGCCGCGCGCTGCCGGTCCGTGACCCGGATCCCGTACGACCCGCACCTGGAGGAGGGCGCCGAGGTCGACCTCGAACTGCTCAGCGCCGAGACGGCCGACGCGTACCTGACCCTGGCCTCGCTGGTGGGCGACGGGCTGGCCTGGCCGCGGCGGCTGACGTCCCGCTCCGGGTTACCGTACGCTGGATCCCACAGGAGGGCTCGCCTAGTGGCCGATGGCGATGGTCTTGAAAACCATTAGGGCGGCAACGTCCTCGTGGGTTCGAATCCCACGCCCTCCGCACTGACCTCGGGAACCAGTTCTGACCTGGGCCTATGCCCGCTGAGCTCACGTCGGAGGCCAACGCATGACACGGCGGCCAGAATCTACCGCACGTCGTTACGGCAAGGTTTTTGATGAGATCGCGGCTGAGTACGACCGTCACCGCCCGGCTTATCCTGACGAACTCGTCGACCAGGCGTGCCGGGTCGCGGGGATCGGGAGCGGCGATCGTGTGCTTGAGGTCGGGTGCGGAAGCGGCCAGCTGACGCGCGGCCTGGTCGCCCGGGGCCTGCACGTCACCGCACTCGAACCAGGCCCGAGCCTCATCGCACTGGCCAGGCAGAACCTGGCCGGTGCCGGAGAGGTGGAATTTGTCAACGCTCAGTTTGAGGATGCATTGCTGCCCCGCGAGCAGTTCAAGGCCGTGTTCTCCGCGTCCGCGTTTCACTGGGTTGACCCTAAAGTTAGCTGGCAGAAGGCCGCTGACGTACTTGTTCCCGGTGGAACGCTCGCTCTCGTGCAATACTTCGGGCTCGAGGAGCAGCGCAGCAAGCCAGATCAGGAAGCAGCACTCGCTGCCATCGCAAAGGTGGCCCCGGAGATTGCCGCCGATTGGCCGGTCTACCGGGATCTCGACGCCACGCTCGCTGGGGTGGAGCAACGCCGCGGCAACGTCTCGCAGGTATGGGCCTGGCTCGGCAGCTACGACCTAGGGCAAGATTATGCCGCCGGTTTGTTCGGCGATGTTCAGGTAGCAGTCATGCCCAAGCTCGCCGAGCACACTCCTGACCAGCTCAATGCTCTCCTTCGCACGATGTCGTTTTACGCTCGGATTTCACCGGACCAGGGTCAAGCCCTTGAACGTGAATACCAGGCCCTTTATGAACGACTCGGGCGACCGATTCGCGCGAGCATGGTCACCGCTATGGTCACGGCCCGGCGTGGCACCGAGGCAGGGCGTTAACGCGTCCTGGCAGGCCCGCCGCCGCGATCCCGGTATTCTTTGCGCATGGCACGCGACGAGGAGCACGGGGTTACGCCTCAGGGCGAGGATTTTTCGGCCTGGTACAACGAGGTTGTCGCGAAGGCGCAGCTTGTCGACCGAGGTCCGGTCAAGGGCACGATGGTTATCCGCCCGTACGGATACCGCCTGTGGGAGCTGCTGCAGTCCGAGCTGGACCGGAGAATTAAGGACACCGGTCATGACAATGCCTACTTCCCGCTGCTCATCCCCGAGTCCTATCTCCGGCGCGAAGCCCAGCACGTCGACGGCTTTGCTCCGGAGCTGGCGGTGGTCACGCACGCCGGGGGGAAGGAGCTGGACGAGCCTCTTGTCGTCCGGCCGACGTCCGAGACCATCGTCGGCGAGATGATGGCCAAGTGGATCTCCTCTTACCGCGACCTGCCGCTACTTCTGAATCAGTGGTCAAACGTGGTCCGCTGGGAGCTGCGGCCCCGGATGTTCCTTAGAACGACCGAGTTCCTCTGGCAAGAAGGCCACACGGCGCACGCAAACGAGGCCGACGCGCTGGCCGAGACCATGCTTGCTCTCGACTTCTATACTGAGGTCGCTCGCGATGTGGCCGCCCTGCCCGTTGTTCCTGGGGAGAAGACGCCTGGTGAGCGTTTCGCTGGTGCGGCACGGACATTTACCATCGAGGCGATGATGCGCGATGGCAAAGCGCTTCAGGCGGGAACGTCCCATTACATGGCGACGAATTTCGCCAAGGCGTTCGGAATCCAGTACACCAGTGATTCAGGCCGCCTTGAGCTATGCCACACCACATCCTGGGGAATGTCGACCCGGATGATTGGCGCGGTCATCATGGCGCACGGGGACGATAAAGGTCTCGTGCTACCGCCCATGCTTGCCCCGTATCAGGTAGTTATCGTCCCGATCGGCCGAGGCGAACAGCTCGATCGCGTGCTTGCTGCCGCGCGGACTTTGACCGCCGAACTCAGGCAGGCGGGCATTCGCACGCACACCGATGACCGAGTGCAACTGTCACCGGGATTCAAATTTAACGATTGGGAACTACGCGGCGCGCCATTGCGTCTTGAGCTTGGACCACGCGACCTAGACGCCGGGACAGCGATCATGGCCCAGCGCCTCGGCGGCGAAGGCAAGCGGACGATCCAGCTCGCGAACGCAGCGCCCGTGCTCACCGCCGCGCTCGAGGAGTATCAGAAGTTCCTGCTTGAGCGAGCTACCGCCTTCCGCGATTCGAACACCATGGTCGTTAATGACTGGCCTGCTTTCCAGCAAGCAGTCTCGACGGGCTGGGCGCAGGCGTTCCATTGCGGCAACCCGGCATGCGAGGACGACATCAAGGCCGAGACGGCCGCCACACCTCGCTGCGTTCCGCTGGACGGCGGGCTCGAGGCCGGAACGTGCGTGCGATGCGATGGCCGGTCGGCATACGACAAGCGGGTGATCTTCGGGCGTTCTTACTGAGTCCTACCTGGTCAGGACGCGCTCCGCGCGGTCTGGCTGGCACCGAACGCACGTCCGGCCTGATCGGCCAGCGTGACGGCGACCAGCCGCGCCTGCAGTGAAGGCTTGGAGCCCGGCTTGGCCTTGAGCATGAACCGGCCGTAGTACCGGCCGTTGCCGAAGGTACGCAGCTCGACCTCCGCCGCGGGCAGGCCCGACAGCTCAACATCCCATCGTGACCGGCCTATCGTCACGGTCCCGTCCGGCTCCAGCCGCGGCGGGTGGCCGATCAGGGACCCGTACTCGAAGCGCGCTCCTTCCAGATCCAGCAGCTCGACCAGTTGCTCCTTGACGCGGTTGACCACCGCATCAGGGGTCCTGGCCGACTTCGCCAGCGAGGCGGTTTCGTGGATCTGCGTGAGGTAACCCGCATCGGTAACCGCGACGACCTTCAGCCGCCGGGCCCGGGCCGCGAGCTGCGAAACAGCCAGGCCGGTGAGCAGCAGCAAGACGGCCGTCGTGACGTCAGCCGAGCTGCGGATCGTGAACCGGTAATACGGCACGGTGAAGAAGAAATCGAACCATAGCGCCGCCCACACCGCCGCCACGGCGCCCGCGACGCGGTTCCCGATCGCCGCCACCCCGACTATGACCACGACCAGCAGCAGAGCCACGTTGGCGTTCGACCAGCTGGCCCGGAACGGCAGCAGCACCGCCGCCACCGCCAGCGGGACCGCCAGCGCGGCCACGATCGCGATGCGGTCCCTGGTCAAGTAGCGAGTCATGGGGCGCTCCGGGGGAGGAATTCAAAAGACCATGCCGACCAGGCTTCCCGGCGCACCTAATCACGAGCATAAGCCCCGCTGACCTGGCCGCCAAGTAACCGCTCGGCTGAGCCTGGTCGCGGGCGAGTAGTCTACGCGGCATGGGAACCCAGGCCCTGCCGCCGGTCAGCGTGCTCGAGCTCGCCGGCCTGTGGCAGTTCGCCCCGGTCGTGACCGCCTTTGTCGTGCTGGCGGCCGGGCTCTATCTCTGGGGCGTGCAGCGGGTGCGTCGGCGCCATCCGGCCCGGCCGTGGCCGTGGTACCGGTCCGCCCTGTTCCTGGCCGGCCTGGCCGTGATCGTGATCGCGACTGAGAGCGGCGTGGGCAGCTACGACGACGTGCTGTTCTGGGATCACATGATCCAGCACCTGCTGCTGCTGATGGTGGCGCCGCCGTTGCTCGTGGTCGGGCAGCCGGCCACGCTGCTGCTGCACGCAAGCCGGAACCCGGTACACACCTGGACCAAGAAGCTGCTGCGCTCTCACGTGGTGACCTGGATCACCTGGCCGCCGTTCAGCGTCGCGCTCTACATCGGCGTGATCGTGGGCACGCACCTCACCAGCTTCATGAACCTGGTGCTGGCCAACGAGACCGTGCACAACGCCGAGCACGCTCTGTTCCTGGTCGCGGGTTACCTCTATTTCCTGCCGCTGGTGGGACGGGAGCCGATCCGGTGGAAGGTCTCCTATCCGTCCCGGATCTTCCTGCTCTTCATCGCCATGCCGGTGGACGCCTTCACCGGCCTCGTGCTTGGGTCCGAGGGCAGCAACCCGTTTCCCAACCTGGCCAAGGGCCGTCCTAGCTGGGCGCCGAGCCCGCTCAGCGACGTGCACATCGGCGGTGCGGTGATGTGGGTCGGCGGAGCGGGCCTCATGTTCGTCCTGCTGCTGACGGTGTTCTTCGCCTGGACCCGCGAGACCCGCAGCGACGGCGGGCTCGGCTGGCTCGAGGTCGCCCGCCGGACGAACTTCGCCGCGCAGGTCGGCGCGAACCCTGTCGGCGGGCNNGCGCAAGCCACTCCGGCCAGCGCGAACGAGAGCCTGGACGACGACGACGAGCACCTGGCCGCGTACAACGCCTACCTCGCCCGCCTCAACCAGCAGCAGGATCACTGAGCACGACACGCCGGTAGGGTTTTCTAGCCAAATCTAGGGTTCAGGGTAGATCTCGCCATAGAGTCCGATGCCATGGATCCGGTGCGCAATCCCTACGCTCCCGGCGCCGGCCAGCGGCCGCCCGAGCTGACCGGGCGGGACCGNNACGTTCCGGTCGATGGCCCTGCAGCGCCTGTGGGGCACCGGGAAGATCGAGGCCAGGCCGGGCCAGTCGATCCGGCGGCCGGTCGCCGCGGCACTGCACATGGCGGTACGCGAACTCGCGCCCCGGCACCGGGCTCCGGAGCGGGTCGAGTACTTCCTCGGTGTGCTCAAGGCGTTCGCGCTGCACGACCCGAAGGCCCCCAAGGGCAGCACGGTCACGGTCGGGCTGGGCATTGATGCGCCCGTGCAGCGCGGCCGGGCCGATTCCGGCGACCTGGAGGTCGACCTCACCGAGCTGTTCGCCGAGGCGGCCTCGGTCGCCGCGGACCTCGGCGTGGGCATCGCCCTGTTCGTCGACGAGATGCAAGACGTACCCGCCGACGACGTATCGGCGCTCTGCGCGGCCTGCCACGAGCTGTCGCAGACCGGCGGCCCGCTCATCGTGGTCGGGGCCGGCCTGCCGCACCTGCCGTCGGTGCTCTCGGCCAGCAAGAGCTACTCCGAGCGGCTGTTCCGGTACGCCAGGATCGACCGCCTGGACCGGGAGGCCGCCGACCTCGCGCTCATCGCCCCGGCGCAGCGGGAGGACGTGACGTTCACCGCCAGCGCCCTCGACGCGCTGTACGCCGCGGCCGACGGTTACCCCTACTTCGTCCAGGCCTACGGCAAGGTCACCTGGGACGTGGCCGCCTCGAGCCCGGTGACGGCCGCCGACGTCGGCATGGCCGCCCCGGAGGCGGAAGGCGAGCTGGCCGTCGGGTTCTTCGGCAGCCGGTACGAGCGGGCCACCCAGGCGGAGCGGGAGTACATGCGGGCCATGGCCGCCACCGGCGATGACCCGGTGCCGACCTCGGTGGTGGCCGACGAGCTCGGGCGCAAGCCGTCGAGCCTGTCGCCGGCCCGGGACGGGCTGATCAAGAAGGGGCTGATCTACAGCTCCGAACGGGGCCTGATCGCGTTCACGGTCCCGCATTTCGGCAAGTTCCTGCGCTCGCAGCCAGCCTAGGCGGGTGGCGGGCGTTAGCCTACGGCTCCATAAGGCCGTCTAGCGTTCGCTCTAGAGTCCTCTAGATAACGACAGACTCGCGCGCTCCGGCCGGCCCGGGACTGTCGGCTTCCGCGTCGAGGACCGCCACCCGGATGGGCGGCCTGCGGGCTTGCAGGTAGATGGCGAAGACGATGTCGACGGCCCGTCCGTGCGCCGACCCCGGATACACCACGAAGCGCCAGCACCCTTCCCGCCACACGTCGTCGGGGGCGGCGGCGCAGACCTGGCCCGCGTACCGGCGCCACTGAGAGCTCGAGTGCAGCGCGGTCAGCGTGCGGCCGACCGGCAGCCGCCGCAGCTCACACGGCTCGGAATAGCCGAGCCTGACCAGGATCTCGCCGACCTCCGGCGACAGGAACGCGATGAGGGACAGCTCAAAGGCCAGCGCGGCGAGCCAGAGTTCGGCCGTGCTCGGCGAGGACGGCATGCGGAGCGGAGGCACTCCGATGGTGGCGGCGGCGGCCGCGCACAGCACCCCGGCCCGGGTGATGGTCCGCCACCCGATCGGGGTCTCGCTGAACTCGCCGAAGCAGCCGCAGCCGACGTCGGGCCGCCGCTGTCGCGTCTCGTTCAGCGCGCCCATGGCGACGAGGAAGAACAGCGCCGTCCCGGCGCGCACGATGGTCGCGGGCAGGCCCGGGCCACCCGCGCCCACCTTGCCCGCGGTCGCGATCAGCCCGAGACCCAGGGTGAACTCGGTCGCGTACATGGTCATCATGACCGGGCGCCGCAGCCGCAGCGGGAGCAGTCCGTCCGGAACCAGGACCGTGCTCAGGGACCGGGTCCGCAGCAGCCGCCACGCCTTGGCCGCGCAGCCGCCCAGCAGCAGCGCGGCGAGCAGGGGAATCTGCAGTTCCCTGACCGCGGTGAGCATTGTCTAACCGCCGATCCTCATCGTGGCGTTGAAGCAGCCGGCTTCCAGGGCACCGCCGAGTTCCACGAACGCGGCCATGGTCAGGTCGGCGATCCGGCCCTTGCGCGAGGTCCCGCACGTGACGCAGCGATCGCAGAACAGCCTGGCGGTCGCTCCGCAGCTGGTCACGGGGAGCAGCCTGCTGCGCTCGGCGCAGTCGTTCTGCAGCAGGAGCAGGCTTCCCACCGACAGGTAGGGGAGGCGGACGCACCCGGGCCCGGTGGCATGGGGGTCCACCGCGTGCAGGTCACCGGAGCAGGCGGCCGGCGCCGACCCGGTCCGCTCGCAGCTCGTCTCGGGGTCCAGGGCGGGGTAGGCCAGCCCGAGCAGGCCCTCGGGCTCTTCGCCGGGCTCGTGCCAGACCGCCGTCCCGCTCACCGGATCGGGTACGTGCCCGTTGACCAGCGGTGGCGCGGGCGGGTGGCCGGCCAGGTAGGGCGGCTGCGAGGTGGCGGGGATCAGCGCCCGCAGGAAGCCGTCGTGCTTCAGGCCGATCACGTCGATCAGGTAGCCGGGCTCGAGCCGCGGGAACCGGACCTGGATGCGGCCTGCCGCCTCGGCGGCGATGATCACGATCTTGCGTCCCTGGGCGGGGCCCTCATCGACCAGCAGCGTAGCGGGTCCCTCACGCTCGATGATCGTACCGGTCACCCGGCCGATCTGAGCCCAGATCCGGTCCACGGCGGGGCCGCCCGGCTGCTGGCGCCTGGCAATTGCGTGATCGCCTTGCTTGAGGGCCGCGGCCGGAATCTGGCCGCCGCGCCAGGCCCGTGCGCTCGCGGTCAGCGGGAAGCGCTGCTCGCCCTGTTCGGTCCGCAGCACGAGCACGTGCGGGCTGACGTCCAGGACCCGGCCGGTGACGGTATAGACCAAGGTGGTCGCCGCGGCCTCGATGTCTTCACCCGTCACGGCGAGCAGATGGCCCGCTTCGTCTCCCCGCCCCAGCACCGCTGCCTTAAGCAACGATCTGCGTGCGAATCGTCCCGGACCGGTGAAGTCTGTGACATCGTCGCACCAACGGGGAATCTCAGCCAAATGCCGCACTTGCCCTCCGTGGGATTGCATGGGGCCTTGAGTATGACCATGCTTGGTGGGGGCAGTTACGTCAAGTCATTCAGGCACAATTGTCCGTGAGGACAGAGAGATACATCCACGGCGGATACGTGGAGGTCGGCGCGCCGAGACGGCATCTTGTGCACTTAACGTAATCATGCCGACTACCTTAAGTAAGGTAGTCGGCATGAGCTTTGTCGGCGATCACGAGGATTCTCCGGCCCGCGACGACGATGCCGCCTTCCGTGAATACGTTGTCGCCCGCGGGTCGGCCATGCTCGGGATCGCGGTCATGCTCACCGGCAACCGGGCCGACGCCGAAGACCTGGTCCAGGCGGCCCTGGCCAGTACGTATGTAGCCTGGCACAAGATCAACGACCACGCCGCCCTGGACGCTTACGTGCGGCGCGCGATGATCAATACCCACATCTCGTGGTGGCGGCGCCGCAAGCTGGACGAATTCCCCACCGACGAGGTGCCCGATCAGGTGGTGGCGGACCACGCGCGCGACAGCGACCTAGCCGAGGTGGTCCGGCACGCCCTGGACCGGCTGCCGCAGCGGATGCGCGCCGCGGTCATGCTCAGGTACTTCGAGGACATGACCGAGCCGGAGATCGCCGCGCTGCTCGGCGTCAGCCTGGGCACGGTGAAAAGCACCGTTTCTCGTGCGGTCGCCCGGTTGCGCATTGACGCCGAACTCGGCGAGGATTCCGGCGCCTTAGCCTTAACTCGGGAAAGCACGACTTATCCCGCTTTATCGGTACGAGCGGGCATTAATTGCGGCCAGAGGGTCTACTGCGGGCTGCCTGACTCATGGCACTATCAGGTATGCAGGTCAGCACCCACAGGAGGTAGTTCGGTGCGCAGCACGATGATGGACGTCCCGCTGACGATCGCGTCGATCATGCGCTACGGGACGTCGGTGTTCGGTGATCGCGAGGTGGTGACCTGCACCGAGGATGGCGTCCGGCGCCGCACCTACGCCGAGGCGGGCCGCCGCGCCGCGCGGCTGGCCAACGCGCTGCGCCGCCTGGGCGTCGACGCCGACCAGCGCGTGGCCACCTTCATGTGGAACAACGCCGAGCACCTCGAGGCCTACCTGGCCGTGCCGTCGATGGGCGCGGTACTGCACACGCTGAACATCCGGCTCGCCCCGGCCGAGGTCGGCTACATCGCCACCCACGCCGACGACTACGCCGTCATCGTGGACGCCTCGCTGGTCTCGAAGTTCGCCGAGGTCCTGCCGCACGCGCCCGCCGTCAAGCACGTGATCGTGTCCGGGGCGCCGCTCAGCCAGACGCCCGGGGCCGACGAGCTCACCGGGGTGGCCGTGCACGAGTACGAGGAACTGCTGGCCGCCGAGCCGGACTCGTTCGACTGGCCGGCGCTGGACGAATTCTCGGCCGCGGCGATGTGCTACACGAGCGGGACCACCGGGCATCCCAAGGGCATCGTCTACAGCCACCGGTCCACCTACCTGCACTCGATGGGTGCCTGCCTGGGGAACGCCTTCGCCCTGTCCGAACGGGACCGCGTGCTCCCGGTCGTGCCCATGTTCCACGCCAACGCGTGGGGCCTGGCCTACGCCGGCCTGCTGTCCGGCGCGGCCCTGATCCTGCCCGACCGGTACCTGCAGCCGGCCGCGCTCGTCCGGCTGATCGGCGACGAGCGGGTCACCGTGGCCGGCGGGGTGCCGACCATCTGGGCGGGCGTGCTGGCCCACACGCGGGCCGAGGGCGGTGACATGTCCTCGCTGCGCCTGGTCATCGCGGGCGGCTCCGCGGTCCCGCACGCCATGCAGGTCAGGTACGAGCAGGAGCTCGGCGTCCGGCTGCTGCAAGCCTGGGGCATGACGGAGACCTCGCCGCTGGCCAGCGTGGCCAACCCGCCCCCCGGCGTCAGCAAGGAGCAGGAGTGGTCGTACCGGGACAGCCAGGGCCGGGTGTTCTGCACCGTCGAGGCCCGGCTGGGCGGAGACGGCGGGGCCCTGCTCCCGGCCGACGGCGAGGCGGTCGGCGAGATCGAGGTCCGCGGCCCGTGGATCACCGGGTCCTACTACAAGGATGACGACCCGGACAAGTTCCACGACGGCTGGCTGCGCACCGGAGACGTGGGGACGCTGGACGAGCGCGGGTTCATCCGGCTGAGCGACCGGGCCAAGGACGTGATCAAGTCCGGCGGCGAGTGGATCTCCTCCATGGAGCTGGAGAACGTCCTGATGGCCCACCCCGACGTGGCCGAGGCCGCGGTGATCGGGGTCGCCGACGACAAGTGGGGCGAGCGGCCGCTCGCGGCGGTCGTGCTGCGGCCCGGCGCCGAGGTCACGGCGGACAAGCTCCGGGCCTTCATGGCCGAGCAGATCCCGCGCTGGCAACTGCCCGAACGCTGGTGTTTCATCGACGAGGTGCCCAAGACCAGCGTGGGCAAGTTCTCCAAGCGGACGATGCGCGACGCCTACGCCGGCGGCGACTACAAGGTCATCGAGGTGCCCTGACCTGCTGGCCGTCCAGGCCGGGCCGGCCCGAAGCCGGACCGAAGCCGCACCGGTGAGAACGCTTTGCCGGGCGGGGTCACTCCCGGTACGCTATGGCCCACCGCACCTGGTGCGGATGGAGGATTCGCCTAGTCCGGTCTATGGCGCCGCACTGCTAATGCGGTTGGGCTTCACGGCCCTCCGGGGTTCAAATCCCCGATCCTCCGCAGCAAATTCCTCCGGCCAGGCCTACCGGGCCTACCGGGGGTCCCGGAGTCGGTGATCCAGGTCGCGCTACGCTTTTATTGCGGCGTGCTCATGGAAGTCACCGGAACTCGAGGAGATGCCATGGCTGAGCAAGAATATGTGGTCGTCTACGCGGCGGCGTACCCGACTGTCGCGGCTGCGCGGGCCGTGCTGGACACCATCGAGCACCTGCACGGGAGCGAGGTGAAGGGCACGTACGACGCGGCCGTGATCGACAAGGAGAACGGCAAGCCGCACGTGGTCAAGCGGATGGACCGCCCGCTCACCCATATCATCCCCGAGTGGTTCGGCGGCGGGCCGCTGAACCGCAAGGAGCTGAATGACGCGGCCGAGGAACTCGTTGCTGACGAGGCAGGGCTGATCGTGGTCGGCGAGGCGACCATCGAACCAGCACTCGACAAGGTGTTCACTGGCAACGCCAAGGTCGTCAAGCGCGAGATAGGGGCAACGATCGACCAGATCACCAGCGAGCTGCAAGAAGCGTTCAAAGGCTGACCGGCCGCGCACCGAGATCTGCGCAGTACGCCTGGGCCAGTAACGGGCTCCAGGGTTTAGTGTGACGTACCAGCGCTGTGTTGCGCCTGTGCCTGCGGGTGACCTTGCTGGCGATATTGCTCTTCGCTAACGCATTTCCCTAGACTTGAGCGTGGCTCAGCGGCCGGACGAGGAGGACGTATGCCAGTCGACTGGGTGGTCGTGGGCCTGGATAACGGCGGCACGACGAACAACGGCACGGTTCTCGACTCCGAGGGCCGGTTCCTCCTCGAGGAGATGGCGGAAGTTCCCAGCAACGTCAGAGAGGGCCCGGACAAGGCCATCGCGTCCCTGATCGATGCGGTGGAGCGGGTGCTCGGGCTGACCGGCGTGCCGCTCGCGGCGGTCCGCGCGATCGGGCTGGACACGCCCGGCCCCGCCAGCGCGGAGGGCGTCATCTCGTCGAAGGGCGCGACGAACTTCGGCGACGCCGGCTGGGGCGGCTTCGATATCCGGGGCGCGCTGGCCGAGCGCGTCGGGCTGCCGGTCATCTACAACAACGACGGGAACGCGGCCGCGCTGTACGCGCACCACGTGCGGTTCGGCGTGCAGTCGGCGCGGCACAGCTCAGTGTCCGCGATCGTGGGCACCGGCCTGGGCGGCGGCCTGATCGAGGCCGGCCGGGTGATCAAGGGCGCGGCCGGGATGGCCGGCGAACTCGGCCATGTCCCGATCCCGCTGGACGGCCTGCTGGACCCGGGTCAGCCGGCGCCCGGCTGTAACTGCGGCCAGTGGGGGGACGCGGAGAGCGTGGCCTCGCTCACCGGGATCCAGAAGAACCTGCTGCCGTACTGGCTGACCAAGTACGAAGGTCACCCGGTGGCCAGCCTGTCCCTGGGCGAGGCGGCCAAGCGGATCCGGCACTACGGCGAGGAGGGCGACGCCCTGGCCCTGGCCATCTTCCGCCAGCAGGCGATGGCCCTGGGCCGGCTGTTCACCATCGCCGCGAACTTCTTCGATCCCGGCGCTTACTTCCTGGGCGGCGGCGTGGTGGAGGCCGCACCGCACTTCCGCGACTGGTTCCTGGCTCAGGTCCGGGCCAACACCGTGCTGCGCGAGGAGCAGGCCCGGGCCGCGGAAATATCCTTGGTGCCCGACCTCGACATGGCCGGCGCCCGCGGGTCCGCCATCGCGGCTCGCGACTGGCTCACCGGGGTCCAGACGACCGTGTAGCCGGGCTAGTCGTCCGGGTGGTCCGGGTCGTCGCGCCGGTTGGTCTGGTCGAGCCATCCGGTCAGGACCTGCGCGAGCTGGGTGGCGACCTCGCGGGTCAGGACCGGCGCGAGCTGGGTGGCGAGCTCGCGGCTCAGGACCCGAGCCATCTGCTCGAGGGGGACGTCGGGCTGAGGCGGCGGGGGGGCCTTCGGTTCGTCTTCTTCTTTGAAGATCAGACCGCACACCTCAAGGTAAAGCTGCTCGGGATACGGGATGAACTTGACGTTCCGCAGCGCCTGGTCCTGTCCGGCCGACTCTACGATGAACTCGCCGTAGCCGAGTAGCCGGCCCCAGGTGGACCGCTGGAAGCTCATGTCCGTCACCTTGGTGAGCGGCAGCATGCCCACCTTGCGGACGACGAAGCCCTGAGCCAGGATGAGCCGCTGCGACGTGACCACGAAGTAGTCGACGGACCAGGTCCAGACCTTGAACGCGAACCACAACAGCAGGACCACCCACGCGAGCCAGATCACGAGGATGGCCGTGCCGTTGCCGCCGGCGACCGAGTTGCTCAGCCAGCCAGCGATGGCTAGCCCGAGCAGAACAAGGGCGATGGGCCCGATGAGCACCGCCGGATGCTCATGAACGCTGATGACCTGACGCTCGTGGGGCAGGAGGTACTTGTTGACCGAGGCCGGGACCGTGTCGGTGTTCGGGGCCAGCCTCATCCTGCGCCCTACCTAAAGCGAACTGAAGAAGCTGGACAGACCGTGGGCCAGAGAGGTCAGGAAGCTCCCGATGTTGTGCACGACATGCGCCGCCCCCGTAGGATCCTCGATAATCCACCAGACCACAAAGGCTAGAGCTAGCCATCCGAGGATGCTTTTCAGACTCACGTTGCCTCCTGTAGGCGCCCAGAACCGTCCTGTCAGGTCAGAGAACCAATGCTAGCGTGAACCGAAATTCCGGCCAACGCTAACGGATTGAAGCTACCGTGTCGGCATCAGTATGCCCCGTCCCCCGCTCCAGTATGCCTGATCGGAGTCAGTCGTGCACAGCGGGCCGGCAATCCGACCCCGGTGCAGCTCAGACGGACCTTCCCCGGCCGGCCTGATCGGGCATTCTGCCGCCGGGCCGGGCGGCTATCTGACAGCATTCCTCCGTGCAGAGCATGCTGGTGCAGTGAGATGTCAGGCGTGGCTGAGACGGACTTCGCCGTCATCGTCTACCGGGAAGAAGACCAGTGGGAAGCCGACGCGCTGCCCGCTGCGCTCACCGTCGATCTGGACGGCCTCGTGGCCGCGCTGCGCCAGCAGCCGAGCATGGGCGGCACCATCGGCTTCGCGGGCGTCGGCGACGACTTCTGGCTGGCGGTCAGGATCGTCGGCGAGGACGTATCGCTGTTCCTGTCCGACCTCACCGCGGCGGTGGACTATCCGCTGGCCCGCCAGGTGCTCGAGGCTCTCGACATCCCGGTGCCGTCGGACGACGAGCTTGATCAGGTGCTCCCGGCGGGCGATCTGTCCATCTTCGCTGATCTCGGGCTGGAGGAGATGGAACTCGGCGCGGTCGCGGCGGATCTCGACCTCTACCCCGAGGACGCCGTGGCCGGCATCGCCGAACGTCTGCGGTTCGGGGAAGCGGTGGAACAGGCCCTGGATCGTGCGCTCGGCCCGTGACCGGTTATATCGCGGGCTTCGAGCCCGCGATGCGGCTCGCGCTGGCCGAGGCGGTCCAGGCCGGGCCGGAGCTGGCCGGGACCGCCCACGAGCTGGCCGGGACCGCCCAGGAGGACGTGCCGGTGGGGGCCGTGATCCTCGATGAGGCGGGCACGGTCCTGGCGCGGGCGCGCAACCGCCGGGAGGCGGACCGTGACCCCACCGCGCACGCCGAGATGATCGCGATCCGGCAGGCCGCCCGGGCCCTGGGGCGCTGGCGCCTGACCGGGCTGACCCTGGTCGTGACCCTGGAGCCGTGCACCATGTGCGCGGGCGCGGTGACCCTGGCCCGGCTCAGCCGGCTGGTCTACGGAGCCGAGGACCCGAAGGCCGGCGCGGTGGGCTCGCTCTGGGACGTGGTCAGGGACCGGCGCCTGAACCACCGGCCGGAAGTCATCGGCGGCGTCCTGGCGCAGGAGTGCGGCGCCGTGCTGCGCGAGTTCTTCGCGGTCCGCCGGCCGCACGGCGGGTAGCATCTCCCGGCCGCACGGCGGGTAGCATCTCCCCGCCGGGCCCCGGTTCGGGTAGGCTCACCCACGGTGGAGTCGCCTAGTGGCCGAGGGCGCACGCCTCGAAAGCGTGTGAGGGGGCAACCCCTCCGTGGGTTCAAATCCCACCTCCACCGCCGAGCGGGGCCGAGCGTACGTTCAGCGTGCTCGGCGGGGGAACTCAATGTCACATCTCGGACGTTCGCACAAGTGATCATGCGGCAGTGCGCGGGTATGGCCTGTGCCGGGTCAGGCGAACCACCCCCACTGGCCAGAATCCGGCGAGGAGCTCCGAGTGTTCGGTCCGCAAGGAACCGGGTTCTTCCTGCTTCTGGTGGTGGTCTTCGCTGCGCTGATCTTCTGGGTGGCCTTGGCCAAACAGGTCGTGTTCAGGGTGCTGGCGGCGTGCCTGGCGTTCGTTCCGGCCATGGCCTTCGGAATTGCCTCGGTCAACAAGTTTTACGACTATTACCAGACCTGGGGCGGAGCGATCAGCGATCTCACCGGCCAGGGCGCGAGCAGCATTCCCAAGTACACGGTGGCCGGCGCCGGATCCAACAAGCAGTTCGACAAGGACATCGGCCGGGTCACCAGCACCGCCGAAGAAGCCCAGGTCGGCTACCTGTTCCAGACGACGATCGTGGCCAGCCATCTGTCCCGCGACGTGTACGTCTACCTCCCGCCGCAGTACTTCCAGAAGGCCTATGCCCACTACAGGTTCCCGGCCATCGAACTGCTGCACGGCTCGCCGGGTAACCCGAGCGCCTGGCTGACCGTGCTGGACGTGATCCCGACCTTCCTCAACCTGCTCGAGGCCGATCCGTCGGATGCCGCGGTCCTGGTCATGCCCGACACCGACGGCGGCCAGCAGTACGGGCTGCAGTGCCTCAACAACCCGGGCGGCATCCAGGACATGACCTTCGTCGCGGAGGATGTGCCGGACTACATCTCGCGACTCGTGCGTGTCCAGGCACCCGGCCCGGCCTGGGGCGTGGCCGGCTATTCAGAGGGCGGGTACTGCGCGGCCAACATCGCGATGCAGGAGCCGGCCCGCTTCGGGGTCGCGGGCGTCATGTCCGGGTACTTTGTCCCCATCGATAGCCAGGTGCCCAAGGGCAACAAGCCCGGCGGGAAGCCGTACACGGTCAACGTATTCGCAGGGCACCCGGCGCTCGGGTTGGTCAACTCGCCCAAGGCGTACATCGCCGAGGTGCCGATCACCGTCCGGCTGCCCGCCTTCTGGCTCGCGGCGGGAGCCCTGGACAAGCAAGACGTCAGCGCGGCAGCGAACTTCCGGCAACTGCTGCAGACCCGGCTGCTGCTGCAGCGGCAGCCGACGGACGTGCCGTACATGATCGTTCCGGGCGGCGGCCATCAGGGCAGCGTGTGGCGCGCGGCCCTCGGCCCGATGCTCGCGTGGATGACCCCGCAGCTAGCCGTGCAGGCCACGAAGGCGGATGCCGCGGCCGCGGCAGCCGCGGCGGCCGCCAGGGCGGCCGCGCAGCGCAAGGCCCACCCGGCCAAGCCGCCGCCTTCGTCTGCGCACAAGAAGTAAGCCGCGGTGTTACCGAACCGATATCGGCGTTACCGAACCGATATCGGTATGACAAACTGCGTAATTGCCGCCGAACCGGCCAGGTAGCTTCCGGTTAAATCACCCTTAATAGGCTACTTCCGCAGAAGTCCGATCTCGGATTTGTTACCGAACGTGTCGGCATGTCGTGGCTCTGACCTGGGAATCTTCAATTAGTTTTACGCAAACCGGACTGTCTTGGCCCCCGCCCTATTACGTTCCGTGACGGCTTGCGCCACGGTAAACCGGCGTTCTTTCGCGCGCGTCTGGTAGCTGAAAGGGCGGGGCATCGCTGCGCGATGTGGCCGCCGCGGGGGTAACGCCTGACATTGGTCAGGCATACGGAGGCACATTATGGCTGGCGGTGCGGTAAAGGATGCCCGGATTCAGCCACAAGGCTTGCCGCTCAATGCCTTCTCGGCGACCAGCGCGCTGCAGACGGCCGGGATCCTGGCCGTTATCGGGCAGGCGGCCGCCCGGCTGACCCCGGGCCGAGGTAATTCCAGGCGGGCCCAGGGACGGCACGCCGCCTCCGCTCGCCACCGCAAGCCGCGGCCCCGCCATGGGCAGCGCTGACCCGCTGACCCGTCCATAAGCCCAGATGTGTCCCGTCAAAGTCTTGACGGACCGTCGTGGCACGAGATCATGGGGGTAATACCTTCGGCTCTAGACCCCGGCCGTCTGTGTGCGACATCTGCGCGCCAGGACATAACTCGAAGGAGTCGGGGTCATGACACATCACCACAGGCGCGGCGCGAATGGTGCGAGCGGCACCATGACCCTGGACCGGACCACCCCGATCGCGGCCGTCGCGCCTGCGATTCTCACCGCGACCATCCCGGTCGGCAGCGAGTCGGATGCGGTCGTGGCCAACCCGCGGACCGGCTGCGTCTACGTCGCCAACCAACTGGATAACACCGTGTCGGTGATCAACGGCCAGACCAACACGGTCACCGCGACCATCCCGGTCGGCAACCCGCAAGGGATGGCGGTCAACTCGCTGACCGGCGATGTCTACGTCACGAACTTCAACCACGGCACCGTGTCGGTGATCTGCGGCCGGACCAACACGGTCAGTGCCACCATCCCGGTCGGCAGCCTCCCGATATCGGTCGCGGTCAACTCGCTGACCGGCGATGTCTACGTCACCAACTTCTCCGGTGGCACCGTGTCGGTGATCAGCGGCCGGACCAGCATGGTGACCGCCACGATCCCGGTCGGCACCAGCCCGTACGGGGTCGCGGTCAGCCTGCTGACGGGCGATGTCTACGTCACGAACTTCTCGGACGGCACCGTGTCGGTGATCAGCGGCCAGATCAGCACCGTCACCGCGACCATCCGGGTCGGCACCGGCCCGGCCGCGGTGGCGGCGAACCCGCTGACGGGCGATGTCTACGTCACGAACTTCTCGGACGGCACCGTGTCGGTGATCAGCGGCCGGACCAGCACGGTCACCGCGACCATCGCGGTCGGTAACGGCCCGGCCGGGGTCGCGGTCAACCCGCCGACCGGCGCCGTCTACGTCACCAACGTCAAAAATGGCACCGTGTCGGTGATCAGCGGCCAGACCAACACGATCACCGCGACCATCCCGGTCGGCAACGGCCCGGTCGGGGTGGCGGTCAACCCGCTGACCGGTGCCGTCTACACCGCTAACGTGGGCGACGACACCGTATCGGTGATCTTCGGCTGACGGGACGTCCCATGACCTTCGCGTTGATCACGGCGCTTCAGCAGGGCGATCATGACACCGCTCCGTGGGACATCGCGGTTCCCGTCATTGTCGTGGCGCTTGGGTTCACGATCTGACGCAGGCGGCGCGTGGGTCGCGGGGGTGCAGGCCGCGGGCCGTTTGGCAGCTCTGGCGGTCAGTGACGAGCACCTGGCGGAGGATAAGAGATTCGAACTCTTGAGGGCTTGCACCCAACACGCTTTCCAAGCGTGCGCCCTAGGCCACTAGGCGAATCCTCCGCAGGGAAGCTTACCCGAACCAGGGTCGGCTAACGGGGCAGATAAAGGAGCAGATGAACCGGGCTGCGGCCAGCGCGGGTCGCGGCTACGGCACCATCCGGTCCCGCGGCTGACTACACTGACCGATGACCCCCCGCACGGCGTTTATCCCGCCAACCCCCCCAGGGCCGGAAGGCAGCAAGGGTACGCGGGCTCTGATGGGTGTGCGGGGGGTCCTCCCATCACCGGTGAGGATGAGCTGATGGCCGCAGCCACGTCGGAGCGCGAGGGGGCAACCCGGGTTTCGGGGTCCAACCTGGCCCTGTACCGCAAGTACCGCCCGGCCACGTTCGCTGAGGTCAAGGGGCAGGACCACGTCACCGGCCCGCTGCGGCAGGCGCTGAGCACCGGCCGGATCAACCACGCTTACCTGTTCAGCGGCCCGCGCGGGTGCGGCAAGACGTCGAGCGCCCGGATTCTGGCCCGGTCACTGAACTGTGTCAACGGGCCCACCCCCGACCCCTGCGGGGTCTGCGATTCCTGCGTCGCCCTGGCCCCGTCCGGGCCGGGCAGCATCGACGTGATCGAGATCGACGCGGCCTCGCACGGCGGCGTCGACGACGCCCGGGAACTGCGCGAGCGGGCCTTCTACACCCCGGTGTCCGGGCGCTTCAAGATCTACATCATCGACGAGGCGCACATGGTCACCCAGCAGGGGTTCAACGCGCTGCTGAAGCTGGTGGAGGAACCCCCGCCGCACCTGAAGTTNNTCCTGCGGGAACTGATGCAGGACATCCTGCGCGCCGAGGGCGCGGCGGTGCAGGACGCGGTGCTGCCGCTGGTGGTGCGGGCCGGGGCGGGATCGGTCCGGGATTCGCTGTCCATTCTGGACCAGCTGCTGGCCGGGAGCGACGAGTCCGGGCTCAGCTACGAGCGCGCCGTGGCGCTGCTCGGCTTCACCGACGCGAGCCTGCTCGACGAGATCGTGGACGCGTTCGCCACCGCCGACGGCGCCGCGGTGTTCGGCGTGGTCAACCGGGTCATCGAGGGCGGGCACGAGCCGCGCCGGTTCGCCGCCGACCTGCTGGACCGGTTCCGGGACCTGATCATCCTGGCCGCCGTGCCGCACGCGGCCGAGACCGGGCTGCTGGACCTGCCCCCGGACCGGGCCGAGCGGATGGCCGCCCAGGCGGGCCGGTTCGGCCAGGCCGGGCTGGCCCGCGCGGCCGAGATCGTCAGCACGGGCCTGGACCAGATGCGCGGTGCCACCTCCCCCCGGCTGCTGCTCGAGCTGATGTGCGCGCAGGTGCTGCTGCCCGCCGCCACCACCGACGAGAAGTCCCTGCTCGCCCGGCTGGAGCGGCTGGAGTCCGGAGGCCGGGGCACGTCGGCTCCCAGGCCGCAGTCACCCCCCTCCCCGCCGCACTCCGGTACCAACGATTCGGCCGAACGGCCCCGGGTTCCTCCCCCCGCCGACCGGAAGCCCTCCGCTAAGCCCGCCGAGAGCGCCGCGCCATCCAGCCCCCCGCTGGCCACTGCGCCCCCCACTCCGGCCGCCGCCGATCCGGCGCCTGGCCAGTCCGCGGCCGACTCGCTGCGGAAAAACTGGGACGCGGTCCTCGAGGCGGTCATGCAGGAGCGCAAGGTGGCGTGGCTGCTGCTTCGCACCGCGAGCGTGCTCTCCCTGGAGGACAAGGTCCTCACCCTGCGGTTTCCGAGAGACGGAGACCTGAAGGGCTTCGGCGTGAGCGGTCACGATGCCATCCTCAAGCGCGTGCTGAACGCCCGTTTCGGCCTGGACGTGACGATCAGGGGGGTGGTGGGCGCCGACCCGGGCGCTGGCCCGGCCCGGCCCGCCGGCTCGGGCGCCGCGGGCGGCTCGGGCGCGGCTACCCCGGTCGCTACCACCCCGGCCCGGTCCCGGCCGCGCCGCGATGAGCCCCCGGCCGACGAGTTCCCGGCCGACGAGTTCCCGCCGGACGACGACATGCCCCCCGACGAACCCGACGGCGATCGGGCTCCCGTCGTGACCGAACTCACCGGCATGGACCTGATCCAGCGCGAGCTGGGCGGCCGGGTGATCGGCGAGATCGAGGACTGAGCCACGGCCCCGCTTGGGCTTGACCGCAGCGGGCTGGTCGTAGGCTCTGGGTAGGAGGCCGATGTGGAACCCCAGATGGATATGCAGCAGCTGTTCGCGGCGGCGCAGCAGATGCAGGAACAACTCATGAGCGCCCAGCAGGCGCTGGCCGACGCAGAGGTCACCGGGACCGCGGGCGGCGGGCTGGTCAAGGCCACCGTCAACGGCCAGGGCGAACTGCTTGACCTCAGCATCGCCGCGGCCGCGGTAGACGCCGACGACGCCGAGGAGACGGCGCGAACCATCGCCGACCTCGTGCTCGCGGCCGTCCGCGACGCGTACCGGGCGGTCGAGAATCTCCAGCAGCAGCAGATGGGACCGTTCGCCGCGGCCATGCAGGGCGGCGGGATACCTGGCATGCCCGGGATACCGGGCATGCCCGGCGGAGGCGGTCTTGACCTGCCCGGCGGGCTCGACCTGTCCAGCCTCGGACTCGGCGGCCCGGGCCCGTACGCGCCGGAGCCAGCCGACGACGATGACCCGGAGACCTAGAACCCCCTGACCTAGAACCAAGGACCTGCTGTGTACGAAGGGGTCATCCAGAACCTCATCGACGAACTCGGGCGCCTGCCCGGGGTCGGGCCGAAGGGTGCCCAGCGCATCGCGTTTTACCTGCTGGCCACGGACCAGGCCGACGTCAGGCGGCTGGCCGATACGCTGATCGAGGTCACCGAGCGGGTGCGCTTCTGCCGGACCTGCGGGAACGTGGCCGAAGGCGAAGAGTGCCGGATCTGCCTCGACCCGCGCCGCGACCCGACGCTGATCTGCGTGGTGGAAGAGCCCAAGGATGTCGCGGCGGTGGAGAGGATCCGCGAGTTCCGCGGCCGCTATCACGTGCTCGGCGGAGCGATCAGCCCCATTGACGGGGTCGGCCCGGACGAGTTGCGGATCAAGGAGCTGATGACCCGGCTGGCCGACGGCACGGTGACCGAGCTGATCCTGGCCACCGATCCGAACCTAGAGGGGGAGGCAACCGCTACCTTTCTCGCTAGGCTGGTAAAGCCAATGGGCTTGCGGGTGACCAGGCCCGCGAGCGGACTGCCGGTCGGGGGCGACCTGGAGTACGCCGACGAGGTGACGCTGGGTCGCGCATTCGAAGGACGGAGACTGCTTGATGTCTGAACCGCCAGCTCAGGGGGGCGAATGGCGGCCGATCGCGGATCAGATCGCGGTGAACGTGAAGAACTTCATCGACGGCGTGGACGCGCTGGCCCGGACCGGGGGCGACGAGACCGTGCCGATGCTGCTGCTCGAGGTGTCGCAGATTCTGCTCGCCGGAGCGCAGCTGGGCGCCAGCCGGGACGTGATCCTGCCGGGGAACTGGGAGCCTGAGGTCGGCGCCGACCCTGACCTGGACGCGCTGCGCACCGGCCTGGCCCGGCGACTGGCCGCCGTGGACGAGTACGCCGAGGTGTTCGACCCGTACAAGGACACCGCCTGCCTGCCGTTCCGGATCTCCGATGACATCGCGGCGATCACCGCCGATCTCATCCACGGGCTCAAGCACTACCAGGCCGGACGGTCCCTCGAGGCGCTGTGGTGGTGGCAGTACTCCTACTTCAACCACTGGGGGACCCACGGCGGCGCCGCCCTGCGCGCGCTGCAGGCGGTGGTCGCGCACGCCAGCCTCGACGTCGGCTAGTTAAACTCAAGGTCCGTTCTGACCCGGGAGGTACGACCGTTCGTGGCGCTCATCGTGCAGAAATACGGCGGCTCATCGGTCGCCGACGCGGACGGCATCAAGCGGGTCGCGCAGCGGATCGTGGCCACCCGCAAGAGCGGTGACCAGGTGGTCGTGGTCGTATCCGCGATGGGCGACTCCACCGACGAGCTGATGGACCTGGCCAGGCAGGTCAGCCCGCTGCCGCCCGCCCGTGAGCTCGACATGCTGCTGACCGCGGGCGAGCGGATCTCGATGGCCTTGCTCGCCATGGCGATCGCCACCCTCGGCCTGGAGGCGCGGTCGTTCACCGGCTCCCAGGCGGGCGTGATCACCGACGCCGCGCACGGCCGGGCGCGGATCATCGACATCAAGCCAGGCCGCATCGCCGGCGCGCTGGCCGACGGCGCGATCCCCATCGTGGCCGGGTTCCAGGGCGTGTCGCAGACCACCAAGGACGTCACCACGATGGGCCGCGGCGCGTCGGACACCACCGCGGTCGCGCTGGCCGCCGCGCTGGCCGCCGATGCGTGCGAGATCTACACCGACGTCGACGGCGTCTTCACCGCCGACCCCCGCATCGTGCGGTCCGCCCGGCTGATCCCGCAGATCAGCTACGAGGAAATGCTCGAGATGGCCGCCTGCGGGGCGAAGGTGCTGATGCTGCGCTGCGTGGAGTACGCGCGGCGCTACGAGGTACCGATCCACGTGCGGTCGTCGTTCACCAACCGGAACGGGACCTGGGTCACCGGGCACGCGAGCGAGGAGTCAGAGGGAACCGCTATGGAGCAGGCCATCATCTCGGGGGTAGCGCACGACCCCAGCGAAGCCAAGATCACCGTGGTGGGCGTACCCGACCGGACGGGCGAGGCGGCGAAGATCTTCACCGCTATCGCCGAGGCGGATATCAACATCGACATGATCGTGCAGAACGTCTCCGCGGTGGCCACCGGGCTGACCGACATCTCGTTCACGCTGCCGCGCGACGACGGCCAGCGCGCGATGAGCGCGCTGCAGCGGCTGCAGGACCCCATCGGCTTCCAGTCGCTGCTGTACGACGACCGGATCGGCAAGGTGTCGCTGATCGGCGCCGGCATGCGGTCCCACCCGGGCGTGAGCGCCAAGTTCTTCGGCGTGCTGGCCGAGGCGGGCGTGAACATCGAGATGATCTCCACCTCGGAGATCAGGATCTCGGTGATCGTGGACCAGGACGACCTGGACCGAGCGGTGAACGCGACGCACAAGGCGTTCGAGCTCGACTCGGACCAGGTCGAGGCCGTCGTGTACGGGGGGACCGGCCGGTGAGCGCCGCGGGCTCCGCCGGGCGGCCCGCGCTGGCCGTGGTCGGGGCCACCGGCGCGGTCGGCACGGTGATGCTCGACATCCTGTCCACCCGCCAAGACATCTGGGGCGAGATCAGGCTGATCGCCTCGCCGCGCTCGGCCGGGCGGCAGCTGACCGTGCGGGGCCGCGAGACCGAGGTGGTCGCGCTGTCCCGGGACGCGTTCGACGGCATCGACGTCGCCATGTTCGACGTGCCCGATGAGGTCTCCGCGCAGTGGGCGCCGGTCGCGGCCGAGTGCGGCGCGGTGGTCGTCGACAACTCCGGCGCGTTCCGGATGGATCCCGATGTCCCGCTGGTCGTGCCGGAGATCAACCCGGAGCAGCTGGCCCGCCGGCCCAAAGGGATCATCGCGAACGCGAACTGCACCACGCTGTCGATGATCGTGGCCGTGGGCGCGCTGCACCGGGCGTTCGGGCTCGAGGAATTGGTCGTCGCCTCCTACCAGGCCGCCTCCGGCGCGGGCCAGGCGGGCGTCGACACGCTGTACGCGCAGCTGGACAAGGTCGCGGGCACCCGGTCGCTGGGTCAGCGAGCCGGCGACGTCCGGTCCGCGATCGGTGACCTGGGCCCGTTCCCCGCGCCGCTGGCCATGAACGTGGTCCCGTGGGCGGGCTCGCTAAAGGCGGACGGCTGGTCGTCGGAGGAGCTGAAGATCCGCAACGAGTCGCGCAAGATCCTCGGCCTGCCCGCGCTGCGGGTCTCCGCGACGTGCGTCCGGGTCCCCGTCATCACCGCGCATTCGGTAGCCGTGCACGCGGTGTTCTCCCGGCCGGTCGGCCGGGACGAGGCGTGGAAGGTGCTACGCGCCGCGCCGGGCGTGCTGGTGGCCGACAATCCCGCGGCCGGCGAGTTCCCCACCCCGGTGGACGTGGTCGGCACCGACCCGTCCTGGGTCGGACGGGTCCGCCAGTCGCTCGACGACCCGCGCGCGATCGACCTCTTCGTCTGCGGCGACAACCTGCGCAAGGGCGCGGCGCTGAACACCGCCCAGATCGCGGAGCTGGTCGCGGCCGAACTCGGGCCGCGCTCCTGACCCTCCGAGCTCGGGCCGTGCTCCTTACCGTCCCGACGCCCATAGCGGTCACTACCCCGGTAGGCATGGCCGGTGCCCGGCCCAGGCGATCGGTGTTCACAGGTTCATGCCGGGTTTGCGGCGAGAACCGGCGGGTCGGCCGGAGTGGGCGATTATGGGCGGCGCGGCCTGGCTGCCCGCAAGAGTCCCGTAAGCAGGGAGCTTGCGGGTTTGGCAGATCTGCCACGGTCGGGGGCGGTATAACAGGCAAGGAGGCGGGGTAGGGCGAAGGAGGAACGTGCTCGTATATCGCTATGCTCCGGTTCGTTCGCGGGCAACCCGGGCCCGGAGCACTTGCCTCGCGGCGTCGGCCGCCCGGCCCGGAGCCGGGCCCGCCCCAGGTGCACCGCCGCCGCCTCAGTTTCGTGATGGCGTGACCGACGAGACCCGTCCGTCCGGCCGCCCGGCGCGCGGGTGCCCGGCTGCGAAATCGTTCCTACATCATTTCGTGGTCAAAGCGTTATTGTCGCTGATATAGTCGCACTCCACGACATATAGACCAGAGATGACGCCAGCGTTCCGGGCGTCGCAATTGGCTTTCTCTCGTTAATCACGATCCCGAGGAGGATAAGCGTGCCATCGACCGCCGGCCGTTCACACGGCCGTCAGGGCGTGCGTTCGGGCACGCGGGGAGCGGTTGGCGAGCACTTGCCGAAGATCATGACGGCGCTGATCACGGGCCTCGTCGTGATCGCCTTCACCCTGGTCATGACCAAGCCAGGGCAGGACATCGATGCTGCTACGCAGCGTTTTATGCTGTTCTACGCCGGGGTGTTCGCGCTCATCGGGCTGACCGCGTCGGTCGGTGTCGGCCTGGTGGCGACCGACCGCATCATCATGACCCCAGGCCGCCGGGTGATGGCCCAGGCCGTGCACCGGGCCGTGTCGTTCGGCGCGCTGGCCTTCCTGATTATCCACATCGTGACCGAGATCCTCGCGCAGCGGGTCCACGTAATCGACGCATTTATTCCTTTCCTGTCGCCATACCGGACTTTCTACATCGGGCTCGGCACGATCGCGTCTGATCTCCTTCTGCTAATTGTCGTGACCAGCATCGTGCGTAAACGGTTCACCGCGCACGGTAAGGCCTGGCGCTGGCGGGCCATCCACTACAGCTCGTACCTGGCGTTCGTGTTCGGGGTCCTGCACGGGCTGCTCGGCGGCCGGGCGGCCAAGCCGTACGTGGACTGGAGCTACGGGTTCGCGATCGCGGTGACCGCGCTGGCCGTGGCGGCCAGGTTCCTGGCCATCTCGCTGCGCTCGAAGGACAAGGTGAGCGCGGCTCCCGGCGTCGACCGGGCGGTCGGCGGGCTGGGCTACTCAGGTACCTCGCCGCTACGCTCCGCGGCGCTGAGCATGGCTCAGTCTCAGCTGGGTGCGACCATCCAGATGCTGCCCGCCGCCGGTGCGCAGGGCTCCGGCCTCGGCCTGCCGGGGTCCGGCCTCGGCCTGCCGGGCGGCCAGGCGCGGGCCGCGCTGCCCCCCGCGCCCGGGTGGGCCGCGCTGCCGCCCGCGCCCGCGCCCGTATGGGCCGCGTCGTCGGGATCGCTGTCCCCATTTCCCGTCGGGACCGACTATGCCGAGGACCCCTCGCTCATGCCCCTGAGCGCGCCCGTGTACGAAACGCCCATGACCGCCGGGACCCGCGGCTACCTGTACCCAGGCGCGCCCGGCAGGCAGCCCATGTACGAGCCGGAATACGACGGTCCGCCGCGCTTCGAGGGAGCATCGAGGAAACACCTGTCCCAGGACGACCTGTCGTCCTATCCGTACGCCGCGCCGAGCCGTCGCCCGGGCTGGGGTGAGGGCAGGACCGGACCGTTGCCCCTCAGCCCGCCTCCTAGCCACGGTAGCGGCCCGATGCCCCGGACCGACACCGGCCCGCTGCCCCGGCTCGGGCCAGGTCCGGCGCCGATGCCGCGTGCCGACTCTGGCCCGATGCCGCGGCTTGGGACGGGTCCCGCGNNGATTCCGGTCCGATGCCCCGGCTCGGGACGGGCCCGATGCCCCGGACCGACACCGGATCGATGCCGCGACTGGGATCAGGTCCCATGCCCATACCCGGGGCGGGCTCGATGTCCCGCGCGGACTCCGGACCGATGCCGCGATCCGGAACGGGCCCGGTACCCCGGCCTGATTCTGGCCCGATGTCCCGGCCTGTCTCCGGTCCCATGCGTCGGCCCGGGCCGGGCCCGGCGTCCCGCGCCGATACCGGCCCGATGCCCAGGATCGATACCGGTCCCCGGCCGCGCGGCGGCTCTGATCCCCGGCCGCGAATTGAATCAGGCCCGGTGCCTCGCGCCGACTCCGGCCCGATGCCCCGGCTCGGGACGGGCCCGAGGCACGGCGCGGACTATGGCTCAGCGCCCCGGAACGGCACGGGACCGAATCCTCGTGCCACCGGATCCCCGCCAAGCGCCGACGGCGGGCCCCGGCCCGGTACCGGCCCGGTGCCGAGCCCTGACCCGCATCACGGGCCGCCCACCGGCCCCGCACCCGCGACGGCCACCCGCCGGTCACGCCGGACGCATGCCACGGATCCGAGGTACCGCGACACTCCCGGGCGTCCGGGAGGCGACGAGTGGAGATGACTGAGGTCGAGGGGCTTGACGCGCCCTCGATCACGAGGATCGGAGCCGCCCGGCTGACCGCCGGCCTGGACCGGATGCCGCGGCTCGACCTGGATGCCCACCGCAGGATCTTCGGCCCGCTACCGAGGCTCTCCATCGAGGAACTGATCTCGATGGTCGAACAGGTCGACCTGCGCGGCCAGGGCGGTGCCGCGTTCCCCTTCGCGCTCAAGCTGCGGGCGGTGGTTAAGTCCGCCGAGGCCAGCGACAGCCCGACGATCGTGGTCGTCAACGCCACCGAGGGCGAGCCGGGCAGCGTCAAAGACAAGATGCTCATGATCCGCTCGCCGTACCTCATCCTCAGCGGAGCCGCTCTGGTGGCCGAGGCCCTCGACGCCGACGAGATCATCGTCGGCGTGGCGGGCAACGAACTGGCTAACCGGTCGATCGAGGCCGCCATCGCGGCCGAGTCTGGCCTGCGCAAGATGGCCAGGGTCGTGCAGGTGCCGGACCGGTTCATCTCCGGCGAATCGGGCGCCCTGGTCCGGGCCATCAACGGCAAGCGGCCCGTCCCGCCCGGAGTAAAGGTCCTGGCCAGCGACGTCGGCGTGGACGACCTGCCCACCCTGCTGTCCAACGCGTCCACGTTCGCCCAGCTCGCCGTGCTTGCGCTGCTGGGACCGGAGCGTTTCGCCGCGGTCGGCACCATGGACGAGCCCGGCACTATCCTGCTCAGCGTCGGCGGCTCCGCCGCGCATCCCGCCGTGGTCGAGGTGCCGGTCGGCCTGCCGCTGGCCGCGGTCCTGGACGTCTGCCAGGCACCTGCGGGCGATGGCGTCCTGGTCGGCGGGTATCACGGTATGTGGCTGTCGGCCGAGACGGCCTACGCGGTTCCGGTCTCGCGTGAGGGGCTGGCCGGCGTGGGCGGCACCCTAGGCTCCGGCATCGTCCTGCCCCTGGGTGACGGGACCTGCCCGCTGGGCGAGGTGTCGCGGATCGCGAGTTACCTGGCCGGCGAGTCGGCCGGGCAGTGTGGTCCGTGCAAGCTCGGCCTGCCCGCCATCGCCCGGTCCCTGGCCGCGCTGGTCGACGGCTCGGGCGGCATCGAGGCGCT
>PLIQ01000092.1:56446-64958 GCA_003140115.1 Actinomycetota bacterium
GGCAGCGGCTCGTCGTGGACTGGACGCGCTGCCAGGGACACGGGCTGTGCGCACACCTGGTCCCGGAGATCATCCACCTGGACCCTCAGGGCTATCCGGTCATCCTCAACATCCCGGTCCCGGTCTGGCTGGAAAAGGACGCCCAGCAGGCCGTGCATATGTGTCCGGCGCTGGCCTTGCGCCTCAGCAGCTCCACGCTGATGCCCACCCGTTCGGGGCCCGTCACCATTCCCGCCCCGGCCCTGCGCACCGGACTCATCGGCGGCTCCAGTGCCACCCGCCGGCAGATTACCGCCGGCCATGAACCGCTCTGACTATTCAGGTACGCGTGCCACCACGAATACGGACTGGCCGAAGGGCGGGCGTACCGCACGTTCGGCCGCGCGCGTGACCGGGAGGACGAACCGGTCGTAGAGCTTGACCATCGTCCCTTCCTTGGGCGTCAGCCGGAACACGCTCGTCGCCATGTAGTACCCGATGAGACCGAGCGCGTTGGCGTAGTGCAGGTGCTCGATGGTCAGCCCGGCCTCGGTCAGCGCCCGCCGCATGCTCTTCTTCGTGTAACGCCGCACGTGTCCGGTCGCGATGTCCACCGGACTCATGGCGAACGGGAACGCCGGCACGATCAGGACGATCCGGCCGCCAGGCCGTACCAGCCGCGCCATGCTCCGCAGCGCCGCTACGTGGTCCTCGATGTGCTCGAGCACGTTGTACGACACCGCACCGGAGTACGTGTTCACCTCGTCGGTAGGCAGCAGCATCTGCCGGATGTCCACGCTCTCGTACCGGCCGAGCCGCTCCTTGAGCGCCACCAGACGGCCGGGATCGGCTTCCGTCGCGGTGAAGCGGCTGAAGTGCGGGGCCCACTCCAGCGCGTAGTCGCCCAGGCCGCTGCCGATCTCGATCGGGTCGTCGCCGAGGAACGGCACGGCCAGCTCAACGAACCAGCCGCGGTGGTTCACGGCTGTCGCGAGGCCCTCGAGGACCTCAGACTGTACGCGCTGATCTCCGTTGATTCGCGTCATCTGCCACTCCAGGCTCGGCAGCCTATTGCTCGTGGACGGCGGAACAGCTTGATGCGGCTGTGGTAATTGGCGAACCTGGCAACCTTAGCGGATAGTAAGGCTCGGTGACGTGGTCCCTACCCGATAGGCTCGCCTGGGTGGGCACGCCGAGTGCGGCCAAGGCCATCGACCCGCAGACCGCGCCGCGGTCCGCGGCCCGACCCACGCCTCGGTGGACAGATCCGGTCGCCGTCGCGTTGTACCTCGTGCTCGCCTTCTGGGTCACATCCGGGTTGTGGCGTCACGTCAGCGCGCTAACCCTGGTCAACGGTGGTTCCGACGTTCACTTCTTCGAGTGGGCCCTGGTCCACGCGACCCGGATCTTCTCGCATGGCGAGAACCCGTTCTTCACCCCTGCGCTCAACGCGCCGAACGGCGTGAACCTGATGGCCAACACCGGCCTGCTCGGCCTGACCGTGCCGCTGGTACCGGTGACCCTGCTGTTCGGGCCCGCCGTGGCGTTCACGGTCATGCTCACCGGAGGCCTGACCGCCACCGCGTGGGCCTGGTACCACGTGCTCTCCCGGCATATCGTCGGCTTCTGGCCGGCGGCCCTGGTCGGCGGGCTGTTCGCCGGCTTCGCCCCCGGCATGGTCAACCAGGTGAACGGCCACCCGGACCTGGTCAATCAGTTCCTGATCCCGTTCATCGTCTGGCGGGCCATCTCGCTGCGTCGCGCCCGCGACGGCGTCGTGCTCGGGTTGCTGATCACCTGGCAGGCGTTCCTCAACGAGGAACTGCTGTTCCAGGCCGGCCTTGCGGTCGCCGTCTTCGTGGTGGTGTACGCGGTGTTCCGGCCGGCCGAGGTGCGGGCACAGCTCAGGCCGTTCCTGGCCGGGCTGTTGGCCGCCTTGCTTACGGCCGGCGCGCTTTTGGCCTACCCGCTGTGGTTTCAGTTCTTCGGTCCGCAAAGTTACCGGGGCCTGCCCGAGATCGTGCTCGGGTACGGCACCGACGTGCGGGCCTTTTCGGCGTTCGCCCAGTCGTCGCTGGTCCGGCACGGCGCCTCGCATAGCAGCTACGGCGGCCCGCCGGAGGAGAACACGTTCTTCGGTGCCCCGCTGCTCATCGCCGTCGGGTTGATCGTGGTCTGGCTGTGGCGGCGGCAGGTGGCGGTACGGGCGCTGGCCGTCGTCGCGCTCGTCTTCGCCGTGCTGTCGCTGGGCCTGACCGTCAAGTTCGGCGGTCATACCGTGCTGCAGCACGGTCCGATGAGCCTGCTCGACCACCTGCAGTTCTTCCACAGCGTGGTACCCACCCGGTTCGGCCTCGCGCTGGTCCCGGTCATCGCGATCCTGCTCGCGCTCTCGGTTCACGCGGCGGCGACCACATCCCAGGCCTGGCTCCGGTACGGCTGGACGCTGGTCCTGGTCGTGGCTCTGCTGCCGATCGCGCCCTGGCCGGTGCCGGCCGAGCGCGCCGCGCCGGTACCCGGGTTCTTCACTAGCGGGCAGTGGCGCCAGTACGTGCCCGGTGACGACTCGGTTTTCGTCGTGGACTCCGTCTTCTGGGTCGGTTCGTTCACCACGATGGACTGGGACAACGCGGCCGGGCAGGACTACCAGATGGTCGGCGGGTACTTCCTCGGGCCGTTCCCGGGCAGCTCGGGGAACTACGGCCCTCCGCTCCGCCCGACCGCCGAGCTGCTCATCAATATCGTGCAGTACGGGGCAAGCACCCGGATCACCGCCGCCGAGCGGGCCGCCTTCCGCGCCGATCTGCGGTACTGGCACGCCGCGATCGTGGTGCTCAGCCCGGCCGCGCCGCACTATGACCAGCTGCGGTATGTCCTTGACCAGCTGACCGGGCGCCCGGCGCGGCAGGTTCCGGGAGTTCTCCTCTGGGACGTCCGGAACCTCAAGGTAACAAGCCAACGCCGCCCAAGATCACCGAGCGCTGGTCGGCAAAAACTGCGAGACTCAAGTCACCAAAGTGACCGGAGCTAGCCAGGCTAATTTTGACCGAGGCGATTTGCCAGGCGGACGCACATATTCAACGAATTCCGGGTACGGCAGCAGATACGGTGCCAGCGCCCGACCCGTTCGCCCAGGAGGTTGCACGTGAAACCATTCGTGATCAATAAGCACGGTCGGCTGGTGTTCCCGGCCAACTTCCTGGGCGAGCTGGATTTCTCGGTGCTGGAGTCTCTTGACCAGTTCACCGCGGTGATCGGGCGGGACTTCGAGGCCAAGGCGCCGACCGGTACCGACATCCTGGCCCGGGTCGAGGCCGGCACCTATCCGGGGCGCTTTGAGCTGCTGCGTGACCTGGGGCAGAACCTGTTCTGGGTCAACCGGTACGCGATCACGATGTTCGACAAGCGGCCGACGCGGTGGCGTGACCTGCCCAAGGGTCGCGACGATGTCTTCCTGCCGGTGCTGACCCCGTGGGAGGACAGCGAGCGGAAGGTGGCCGCGGTGGAACACGCCTTCCGTGAACTGCCCGCGACGTGGGACGCCGGCACCGAGGACAAAGTGTTCGACTTGCTGTTCGGCGTGTTCAGCACCAGGCTGCACCACGCCACCGAACTGCCCGCGATCAAGCCGACCGTGGCCGAGTTCCTCAGCCAGCCCGGGGCGCTGACGTTCGTGATGCCGGACCATGACCCCGACTATCCGGCGTTTACGTTCGAGCAGATCCTCGACGCCAACGAGGACGTGCCGGAGCTCGAGGCGCTGATGCGCTGGGCGATGGTGCTGCACAACCAGTACCCGTGGGAACGCGCGCGCACCGAGCTACGCGGACCCGGCGAGATCAGCGACGACGATTTCGTGGTCGCGTTCCATCCGCGCAACCGCGACGTCCTGGCCTTTATCGAGCGGGTCAGGCGTTCGACGGCCGGCGGCCGCGAGCAGGCCACCGTGGCGAGCCAGAACGGGCCGGTCGAGGCCGTGCCGCCGGTGAGGCCATATCCGCCGGTCCGGGTGAGGGAGGCGTTCAGGATCCAGCCGAAGCTCGAGGCCCTCGCGGTCGTACGCGGCGAGCATGTCTGCACCAACGACGACGTGATCAGGAACGCGAGCTTTTCGTGGTCGCCGATGAGTGCCGCGGAGATCAGCGCGAAGACCGGGATCAACCAGCGCCGCTACACCAGCCGGGAGCCCGAGCAGCTGGCCCTGCCCGCGGTCCGGGCGGCACTAGCCAAGTCCGGCCGCACTCCGGAGGAAATCGGCGCCGTGCTGGTCAGCACGTGCACGAGCAACCGGCTGATCCCGTCCATGGCGTGCTGGATATCCGGCGAGCTCGGGCTGCTGCAGACCCATGCCTCCGTCGACCTGGTTGCCGCCTGCGCCGGGCTGCCGTACGGGATGGCCGAGGCCATCCGGCAGCTCCAGGAGGTCGGCCGGCCGGTGCTGCTGGTCTGCGTGGAGAAGTTCTCCGACAAGATCGGCAGCGTCCGCACCTCCCGGATGATCTTCGGGGACGGGGCTGCGGCCATGGTCATCGGCCCGGCCCCGGACGGCGACCCGGGTGATGTGGAGATCGTGCAGACCTACGCCAGCGGGCCGCACACCGAGGTCAACTCGATCATCTGGCCGAACGCGGACTTCGACAACGACATCACCGTGTACGGCCCCGAGGTCAAGTCGCTGGTGCAGCGCTACCTGATCCAGATGCTGGACGAGCTCGGCCAGCTTCCCGATCCCGGCGACCCCGGGCGCACGCTGCTCGAGGCCATCGACCTGATCGTGCCGCACCAGGCCAACAAGACGATGATCCTCAACCTGGCCAGCAAGGTCGGGCTGTCCGCCGACCAGCTGTACTTCAACGTAGACCAGATGGCGAACGTATCGGCGGCGAGCATCCCGATCGCGCTGTTCGACGCGGTGCGCGACGGCGCGATAACCAGCCGGACGCGGGTCTTCGCGCCCGGCTTCGGGGCCGGCGCGGTCGGCGGCTACGCCGTACTGCAGGTCGACCCGGCCATCATGGCCGACGAGGTGGTACTGGACGTCGTCCTCCAGACCGCGGCGCCGCCGCCGGTGGCCGGCGGTAGCAGTGACGACATGCGCGCGGCGTTCGGCGGGTGACGCGGTGAGCATCGACAGCCGAGGCGCATTCAGCCGGGTCGCGGTCGTCAACCGGGGCGAGCCGGCCATGCGGCTGATCAACGCCGTCCGGGAGTGGAACGCCGAGGGGCGCCCGCCGCTGCGCGTCATCGCCGTCTACACCGCCGCCGACCGGCACGCGACGTTCGTCCGCGAGGCGGACGAGGCGGTCCTGATCGGCCCGGCGGACCCCGGCGAGGCGTTCGCCGCCAGCCCCTACCTGGATTACGCGGAGCTGGAGCGCGCCCTGCGGGCGTGCCGGGCCGATGCCGTGTGGCCGGGCTGGGGGTTCGTGTCGGAGAAGGCCGAGTTCGTCGAGCTGTGCGACCGGCTGGGGATCACCTTCATCGGCCCGTCGGCCGACGTCATGCGCAGGCTCGGCGACAAGATCGAGTCCAAGCGGCTGGCCGAGGAGGTCGGCGTGCCGCTCGCGGCGTGGAGCGGCGGCCCGGTGGCTGACCTAACGGAGGCAAAGGCCGCAGCCGAGTCGATCGGCTACCCGCTGATGGTCAAGGCGACCGCGGGCGGCGGCGGCCGCGGCATCCGGCTGGTCCGGTCGGCCGAGCAGCTTGACGAGGCGTTCGAGCGGGCCAGCTCTGAGGCGTCGAAGACAGCAGGCGACGCGACGATGTTCCTCGAGCGCGCCATCCGTGGCGGCCACCACATCGAGGTACAGGTCGTCGCCGACGCCAAGGGCACGGTGTGGACGCTGGGCGTCCGGGACTGCAGCGTGCAGCGGCGCAACCAGAAGGTGATCGAGGAGTCGGCCTCCACGGCGCTGGACGCGGAGCAGGAGAAGGTGGTGCGCGCCCACGCCGCCGAGCTCATCCGGGCCGCCGGGTACGTCAACGCGGCGACCGTGGAGTTCCTCTACGAGCCGGGCGAACGGCTGCTGTCGTTCCTCGAGGTGAACACCCGGTTGCAGGTCGAGCACCCGGTCACCGAGGCGACCACCGGCCTGGACATCGTCAAGCTGCAGCTGCACATCGCGGGCGGCGGCGCGCTGGCCGAGATCGGGGCCCTGCTGGATGAGGTCACTGGCGGGCCGCTGGTGCACGGGCACGCCATCGAGGCCCGGCTGACCGCCGAGGACCCGGAACGTGATTTCGCGCCCGCGCCGGGCCTGATCGAGCACCTGGCGCTGCCCGCGGGCCCCGGCATCAGGGTCGACACCGGGGTCTCGGCGGGCGATGTTATCCCGCCGCAGTTCGACTCGATGATCGCCAAGGTGATCGCCTGGGGCCGGGACCGGGCCGAGGCCCGCGCCCGGCTGTCCCGGGCGCTGCGGCAGACCACCGCGGTGATCAAGGGCGGGACCACGAACAAGGGCTTCCTGCTCGACCTCCTTGACCGGCCGGAGTTCGTCCGCGGCGAGGTCGACACGACCTGGCTGGACACGATGATGGCCGACGGCTATGTCCCGCCGCGGCGAGTCGACGTCGCGCTGCTGGCCACCGCCTTCGAGGCCTACCAGGCGCATGCCCGACGCCAGCAGGACGGGCTCTTCACCTCAGCTGAGCGCGGGCGTCCGGAAGTGGGGCACGAGACGTGGTATCAGGCCGACGTCCGCGTCGGCGCCGAGGCCTACCGGCTCCGGGTATCCCGGCCGCGGCCGACCCGGTACCGGGTTGAGCTGGACGGCCGTACGGTGGAAGCCGATGTCGAGCGGTCGGGCCGGTTCGAGCTCACCCTCGGCGTCGGCGGCCAGCGCTTCGACGTGCTCTCGGTCGCGCAGGGTCCGGACTACCTGGTCGAGGTCGACGGAGCGGTGCACCGGATCTCCGGCGGCGAGGCCGGGCTGGTCCGCGCCCCCGCCCCGGCCATGGTGGTGGCCATGACGGTCGGCGTCGGCGACGAGGTCGCGGAGGGCGACGTCGTGGCCATCGTGGAGAGCATGAAGCTGGAGACCGCGCTGCGCGCCCCGGTGGCCGGCCGGGTCGCCGAGGTGCTCGCCGACGTCAACACTCAGGTCGAGACGGGTGCCAAGCTGGTCAGGATCGAGCAGGATCCGGAACTGCAGGCCAGCGGCGGCCGCGAGTCAGATGCCCGGGTCGACCTGAGCGCGCTGGCCGGCGCGGGCGGCGACCAGCACGACCCGGCGTGGGACGCCGCCGACGCTCTGGAAGCCCTGCGCTCCATGGTGCTGGGCTTCGACATCGACGGAGATGAAGCCGCACGGCAGCTGAAGAGGCTGGCCGCCGCGCGAGCCAAGCTACCGGCCGGCGACCCCAAGCTGCTGGCCGGCGAGACCAATATCCTGCGGATCTTCGCCGACATTTCCGCACTGTGGCGTAACCGCCGGGTGCCCAGTGAGACCGAAGCCGACGACGAAGCCGCAGTGGACGCCGAGGCCGCCCACAACCAGCAGGAGTACCTGCACGCCTACCTGCGCTCGGTGGACGCCGACGCAGAGGGCCTACCCGAGTCGTTCCGGATCAAGCTGCGCCGGACCCTCGCCCACTACGGGGTCACCGAACTGGAGCCCTCGCCTGAGCTCGGACCGGCGCTGTACCGGATCTTCCTGGCCCACCGGCGTGCGGCCACCCACGTGCCGGTCGTGGCCGAACTGCTGCGCTGGCAGCTGCGCGATCCGGAAGCGCTGCCGGACGACGCCCGCGACGACTACCGGCGGGTCGTCGACCAGCTGATGTCGGCCACCCAGTTGCGTTACCCCGTCGTCGGCGATCTGGCTCGGCAGGTCAGGTACCGGTGCTTCGACGCCCCGGTCATCGCCGCCGAACGGGTCCGGGCCCAGCAGCAGGTGCGCGCGGAACTCGACCACCTATCATCCGACCCCCAGGCCAGGGCGGTCCAGATCGACGCCATCGTCGCCTCAGGCGCGCCGATCCTCGGCATCTTCACCGAGCGGGACCACGCGGTCATGCTCGAGGTGATGACCCGGCGCTACTACCGGATCAGGCTCCTGGAAAACGTACAAGTCTCCGAGCGCAGCGGTCGCCCGCTGCTAACCGCCGAGTACACCCACGACGGACAGGACTACCTGGTCATCGCGACCGTAGCCGAGGGCACGGAAAGCGCGGCCGAATCCGGCCTGCCCGATTTGGCCGACGCCCTCGCGGTCGGCCGTACCGTGCTCGTAGACCTCTACGTGACCTCCCAGACCCCCGAGGACGAGGCCGACGGCGACCCTGACGCCCGCGCCGCGCGGATCCGCGACAAGCTCGGCGTCATCCCGCCCGCCGTTCAGCGGGTCGCGGTGGCGGTGTTGGCTCCGGGGGGGACGACCCCCCCGATCCCCCCCGAGGCTTCGCCGGCGGTGCACAGGCCGGGCGACGGCTGGCCGGCCTGGTTCACCTTCCGCCTGGGACCGGACGGTGTGCCGGAGGAGGACCGCACCCAGCGTTACCTGCACCCGATGATCGCCGAACGCCTGGGCCT
>PLIQ01000092.1:65038-65209 GCA_003140115.1 Actinomycetota bacterium
TGGACGCCACGCTCGACGAGTTCGACCAGGTGATCAGGTCGCTCGCGCCGCGCACCGAAGGCCTCGGCCTGGAGCAGGTGATGGTGCAGTTTAAGGTGGCCGCCCCGGACGGCGGGATCCGCGAGCAGATGCTGCGGATGTCCCGGCCGCCGGGCGCCGGGCTGACGCTCC
>PLIQ01000097.1 GCA_003140115.1 Actinomycetota bacterium
ATCGGTCTATTCAGTTACTTATGAAGCGGGTTTCTGAATTTGAAATATTCGCCTTAAATTCTCGCCTATACGGCATCTCTTCCAGCCGCCCTCTGGTTAGACTGAGCTCGTCGAGGTCCAGACCCCGCCTCGCCCGGACTGGCATGAAATGTCAGTAGGCACTGGGCGAAAGCGAAGGAAATGTCAGGCACCGATCCTGCATCGCGTCAAGACTTCGGCCGTGCTGAAGTCTTGACAGACCCCGCGCCGGCAGCCGTGAACCGACCGGCCGGGCTGGCCTCGAATGGACAGGCTGATCTGCTGGCTGTCGGCCTAGAGGAGTCGCTGAGTCGCGTAGCGGCGCTGGCGGCAGCTGCCCTGAGTACGCCGAGAGCGTCCGTTATGTTCGCTGGTACCCGTTCACTCTCCGGAATGATCAGCGCCCCAGGTACTGGCGGCCAGCAGAGCCCGTTAGAACAANNTGACCAGGACGGTCATGTCGCGGGGGTGATCTGGGTGGCTGACCAGGTACCGCGCCAGTGGAGTGTCAGCGACGTCGCGATCCTGGAGATCCTGGCCCAGGTCACCTCGAGCGAGGTTACTTTGCGAGCCGCATTGGCCCGTAGCGCCGGCCGAGCTGCCCTGGCGCAGACTCTAGAAGAGAGCCTGCTGCCGCCGCGGGTGCCGAATATCCCGGGCCTGCAAGTGGCGGCGCAGTACGCGGCAGGCGGGACAGGGGCGGAGGTCCTCGGGGATTTCTGCGATGTGTTCCCATCCACCCGGGGGACCTGGGGAATGGTGGTCGGCGATGTGTGCGGCAAGGGCATCGCAGCCGCCAAACGCACCGCGCTGGCCCGCTACGCTCTCCGGGCGGTGGCCCGCAGGCAGGCGCGGCCGAGCCTTATCCTGGCTGACCTGAATCAGGTACTGCTGGACTGGCCCACCGATGACCCGCGTTTCCTGACCGCGATCTACGCCGCGGTGCGGCCGGTCCGCGGAGGAGCCATGGTGCGGATCAGCTCCGCCGGTCACCCCCTAGCGCTGGTGCGCGCCGCGAACGGCCAGGTGCATGAGTTCGGACGGCCAGGGGCCCTGCTCGGAGTGCTGGCCAATCCAGAGCTGCATGACTCGCAGCGGCTACTGCGGCCCGGTGACAGCCTGATCATGTTTTCCGACGGTGTCACCGAGGCCCGTGGCGGTCTCGACCGTGACCTGTACGGCGATGACCGGCTCCGCAGCTTGGTCGCCCGGCTCGGGGGCCTGACCGCGATGGCCATGGCGGAGGCCGTCCAGCTAGCCACCCTGACGTTCAGCGGCGGGCACCTCAGCGATGACGCTGTCGCGGTGGTGATGAAAGTTCCCGCCGTGAGAAGTCCGGCCGACTGATCTGCCATCCGGGATGGGCTCGCGCTGAAGGTGGCGTCGTTATGCGGCCGGGCGTTCTGCGCCGGTGCGAAGGGATGCGGCGACTCGAAGTTCGAGGTTCCTGCGGACTCTGCGCGGACTGAGGGGGCGCGCCGTAACGCGCCCCTCAGCTCAGCAGCCCGTCTAGGCGTCAGCAGTCGTAGTAGAGCTCGAACTCGTGCGGGTGCGGGCGCAGCCGGAGCTGGTCGAGCTCGGCGGTCCGCTTGTAGTCCAGCCAGGTCNNCGATGAGGTCGTCGGTGAACACGCCGCCCTCGGTGAGGAACGCGTGGTCCCCCTCCAGGTTGTCGAGCACCGCTTCGAGCGAACCGGGAACCTGCGCGATGGCGGCTGCCTCGTCCGGCGGCAGCTCGTACAGGTCCTTGTCGACCGGTTCCGCCGGCTCGATCTTGTTCTTGATCCCGTCCAAGCCCGCCATCAGCATCGCGGCGAACGCGAGGTACGGGTTGCAGGACGGGTCGGGCACGCGGAACTCGGCGCGCTTGGCCTTCGGGTTCGTGCCGGTGATCGGGATGCGAACGCAGGCCGAGCGGTTGCGCTGCGAGTAGACCAGGTTGACCGGGGCCTCGAAGCCGGGCACCAGCCGGTGGTAAGAGTTCGCCGTCGGGTTGGTAAAGGCCAGCAGGGAGGGCGCGTGCTTCAGCAGGCCGCCGATGTAGTAGCGGCCCAGGTCCGACAGGCCCGCGTAGCCGACCTCGTCGTAGAACAGCGGCGCGCCGTCCTTCCACAGGGACTGGTGGCAGTGCATCCCGTTGCCGTTGTCGCCGAACAGCGGCTTGGGCATGAAGGTGACGGTCCGGCCCGCGGCCAGGGCGGTGTTCTTGATCACGTACTTGTACGTCATCAGCTTGTCGGCCTGCGCCAGCAGCGGGCCGAACCGGATGTCGATCTCGGCCTGGCCGGCCGTGCCGACCTCGTGGTGCTGCATCTCGACCTCGATGCCGCATTTGATTAGGTTGGCCACCATCTCCGAGCGCAGGTCGGTGTAGTGGTCCATCGGCGGCACCGGGAAGTAGCCGCCCTTAAACCGGGGCTTGTTGGCGAGGTTACCGCCGTCCTCGTCCTTGCCGGTGTTCCATGCGCCTTCCACCGAGTCGATGTAGTAGTAGCCCTCGTTGGCCGAGGTCAAGAAGCGTACCGAGTCGAAGATGTAGAACTCGGCCTCCGGGCCGAAGAAGGCCGTGTCACCGATGCCGGTGCCGCGCAGGTAGTCCTGCGCCTTGCGGGCGATGTTGCGCGGGTCCCTGCTATAAGGCGCGCCGGTCAGCGGGTCGTGCACGAAGAAGGTGAGGTTCAGGGTCTTGTGCGTGCGGAACGGGTCGACGTACGCGGTGGCCGGGTCGGCCAGTAGCTGCATGTCGGACTCGTGGATCTGCTGGAACCCGCGGATCGACGAGCCGTCGAACATGAGGCCATCGGTGAAGATCCCCTCGCCGAACGACGAGGCGGGCACCGTGAAGTGCTGCATCGTCCCAGGGAGGTCGACGAATCTGACGTCGATGAAATCCACGTTCTCCTCCGCGATGAAGCGGAGGACTTCCTCGCCACTGCTGAACATCAACCCTCCATGGTTCAGGGCAAGCTCTTGGTTCTCCAAGGCACGCGATTGGGACGCTAGTGGCCAGCAATTTCCGCGCCGTGTCTGGTGTGTTTCACGGATGTTACGCCTAGCTGGCCTGGCTCAACGCAGCTATTATCGCGCTTCCTGGGGCCGTTACCCGGCGGAACGGGCTCGTGTCGCGGCCCGCTGCTCGCGTCCCGGGGCAGAACGGATACCGTGGTGAGGTGGCCAGAAAGCCCCCTAACCGCGCCGGCGGAAGCTCCGCCCGATCGGCTCGCCCCGCGCAGACGCGCACTGCGCAGACCAGCACCGCGCAGTTGACCGCCCCCGCCCCGGACGCGAACCAGGCCACCTCGAAGAAGACCAAGAGCAAGACCGAGGCCTACCCCGGCCAGCAGTTCGGCTTGCCCGAGCGGGGCCCGGGGTCGGTGGCCACCATGGCGCGCCGCGTCGTGGCATTGTTCATCGACTGGCTGCTCAGCATGCTGATCGCGTACTGGCTGACCAAATCGCAGTTCTGGACGATCGCCGTCTTCGCGGTCGAGGTCTACATCCTCACCGCGCTGGGCGGGATCACCGTAGGCAAGCGGCTGGTCGGCATCCGCGCGGTCCGTATCGGCGGCGGCCCGATCGGCTTCGGCTGGGCACTGGTACGGACGGCGATCCTGCTGACCGTGGTCCCACCGCTGCTGACCGACCGCGACCTGCGCGGCCTGCACGACCGTGCCGCCAACACGATCGTGGTGCGTATCTAGCCGGTCCACTCGGCCACCAGGTACAACCCCACGATCCAGCCGGTGTGGGTGATTCCACCCCTGACGCGGGCCGGACGGGCCGTGCCACCTTAAGTAGCTAACCTGTTCAAGGGCGTGCACACGGGGAGTGGTGAGCCATGGGCAAACAAGCCGGCACGATCGGCCCCCGGCGGTTGGCGGTGGCGGGCGCGGCGCTGGTGGTCGCGGCGGGCCTGATCGCCGGCTGCTCGGGCAGTAGCAGCAGTAGTAGCAGCAGCTCGAGCACGCTGACGTGCCCGTCCAAGCACGGCACGGCGGTCACCGGGACCGCCCCGGCCGGGACGGCCCAGCCCGCGGCGGGCTGGACGCAGCCGAACGCCGACCTGGCGAGCACCCGGGACGTGGCCAGCGCGATCACCAGCACGAACGTCTCGAACCTCGGGGTGGCGTGGACGGTGCCGCTGACGATATCCACGACCCATACCGATGGGGCCTACGCGACGACGCCCGTGATCGTGAACGGGGTGGTGTACGTCCAGGACCTAGAGTCCAACGTCATGGCGATCAGCCTGGCCACCGGCAGGGTCTTGTGGACGCACCAGTACAACACGCCCAACGGCGGCCCGGACGGCGTCAACGTGGTCGGCGGGGTCGTGTACGCGGCCACCGCCACGTCCGCGGTCGCTCTGGACGCCGCGACCGGAGCGCAGTTGTGGAGCCGGACGCTGACCGCCAACGACCACGAGGGCATCGCCATGGCCCCTGGCTACAACCACGGCACCGTGTACGTATCCACCGTGCCGGCCAACGTGACGACTCAGTACGGCCCCGGCGGCCAGGGGATCTTGTGGGCGCTGAACGCTAAGACCGGCGCGCCGGAATGGTCCTGGAACCAGGATCAGAACCTGTGGGGCAACCCGGGCGTCAACTCCGGCGCCGGACTGTGGTACACGCCGTCGTTCGACGCCCAGGGCAACATCTACCTGGGCATCGCCAACCCCGGCCCGATCTTCGGCACCAAGAGCTATCCGCTGGGGAGCAGCCGGCCCGGCCCGGACCTGTACACCGACTCGGTGGTNNGCCGGGAAGCTGCTGTGGTACTACCAGCTCACCCCGCACGACCTGTACGACTGGGATCTGCAGAACCCGCCGGTGCTCAGCACCGCGAACGGGCGGCCGGTGGTAATCGACGGCGGCAAGGCCGGCATCCTCATCGAACTGGACGCGCAGACCGGCAAGCTGCTGTGGCAGCTCCCGGTCGGCGGGCACGACGGGCATGAGAACGACGGGCTGCTCACCGAGCACGCCACGCCCACCTCGCGCGGCCTCCTGCCCGCGCAGTACTGCCTCGAGCCGAGCCTTTATGGCGGCATCCTGACCCAGCTGGCTAGCAACGGCTCTACCACCTTCGCCGCCGTCAACGACCTCGCGCTTCCGGCCACCCCGGTCGACTACACCGGGACGGCGACCTCTGTCCTCGAGGCTATCGAGAACGCCACCGGCGAGATGGTCGCGGTCAACCAGGACACCGGCACCGTCGAGTGGGACACCCTGCTTCCGGCCTCGCTGTACGGCGCCGCGACGGTGACCAACGACGTCGTGTTCACGACCACGTTCAAAGGCGACCTGTACGCGCTCGACGCGACCACCGGCGCCATCTTGTTCAAGACGCCGATGTCCGCCGGGAGCAACGCCCCGGTTGCCGTCGACGGCGACTACGTCATCGCCGGGGCGGGCGCCGCGCTGTCCAGTACGCAGCGGGACATGATCATCGCTTACAAGCTCGGGGCGACCGGCAAGCTCCCTGACACCGTGAGCTCATAACCTGAGGTTAGCGAGCCTTCGGCCTCGGCATCTTGGGCTGCCTGATGTTCTTCGGGATCGGTCCCTTGGGTGCCTGCAGCGACGGCTGCAGGGCCTTCAGCCGGTGGTTGAGGTCGCTGACCGCGGCGGGCTTAAGCTTGCCCGGCAGCCGCATGACCTTGCGCTGCAGCTTGCCCAGGGGAATCTGGCCTTCCTCGTTCCCCACCTGGAACTCGAAGATGGGCACCTCGTAGGCCACCCGGGCGACCCGCTTCTTCTCTGCGGCCAGCAGGCTGGCCAGCCGCGCAGGGGAGCCCTCGCCGACCAGGATGACGCCCGGCTTGCCCACCGTCCGGTGCACCACGTCCATGTTCCGGTTGGCCGCGATAGCGGGCGTCACCGTCCAGTTACCACGCATGTTCTCCAGCACCGCGGCCGCCGCACCGGGCTGGCCCTCGATCGCCTTGTACTGTGCCGACTGCGCGAACCGGCCGAACAGGAGCACCGTGACCAGCAGCCCGAGCAGCACGCCCAGCGGGATGAACAGCGCCGCCGGGCCGACCAGCAACCCGACGATCACCAGCACGGCCAAGGTGCCGAGCCCGCTCCCGAAGACGATCGGCAGTGCCCTCGGGTTGGAGCGGTGCACCAGGCCGGCGACCATTCGTATCTGCTTCAGCCGCCCGGCGTTAGCCATATCCGCGGCGTTCTCCATCGCGGCGGCGGGATCAGCGGAGCCGGATTTTCTCGACATGCGTGCCATGCTCCGCAGCATACGGTTCCGGCGCCCCGGACAGAAACCGCCCCGCACCCGAACGCCAGCTAGCGGGCCGCCGGTTCGCTCACGGCCTAAACGGCTGCGTCCGCGCGCTGCTCGATGGCCTGTGCGTAGAGCCGCCCGGCCCGGTAGGAAGACCGCACCAGCGGACCGGACATGACCCCGGCGAACCCGAGCCCCAGAGCCTCCTCGCGCAGGTCGACGAACTCCTCGGGCTTCACCCACCGCTCCACCGGATGGTGCCGCGGCGTCGGCCGCAGATACTGGGTGATGGTCAGCAGGTCACAGCCGACCGCCCGCAGGTCCCGCATGGCCTCGGTGATCTCGTGCCGCTCCTCGCCCATGCCCAGGATCAGGTTGGACTTCGTCACCAGGCCTGCCGAACGAGCGGCCCGCAGCACGTCCAGCGACCGCGTGTACCGGAACCCGGGCCTGATCCGCCGGAAGATCCGCGGCACGGTCTCGATGTTGTGCGCGAGGACCTCCGGCGCGGCCGAGAAGACCTCCGCCAGCCGGTCCGGGAGCGCGTTGAAGTCGGGGATGAGCAGTTCGACGCCGCAGCCGGGGATGGCGGCGTGGATCTCGCGGCACGTCTGCGCGTACAGCCAGGCTCCGCCGTCGGACAGGTCGTCGCGCGCCACGCCGGTCACGGTCGCGTACTTCAGGCCCATCGCGGCGACCGACTCCGCCACCCGCCGCGGCTCGCCCTCGTCGAGCGGCTGCGGCTTGCCCGTGTCGATCTGGCAGAAGTCGCACCGCCGGGTGCACTGGTCACCGCCGATGAGGAAGGTGGCCTCGCGGTCCTCCCAGCATTCGAAGATGTTCGGGCAGCCCGCCTCCTCGCACACCGTGTGCAGGCCCTCGCTGTGGACGAGGTTCTTCAGCTGGGTGTACGACGGTCCCGTGCGCAGCCGGGTCTTGATCCACGGCGGCTTGCGCTCGATCGGGACCTCGGCGTTGCGGGCCTCAAGGCGCAGCATGCGCCGGCCCTCGGGTGCGAGTACCACCCCTTCAGGGTATGTTGCTGCCGGTCGAAGCTGATAAAGGGGAACGACATGATCTTGAGCACCATGAATGACCTGCCCGGATACGAGGTCACGGAAGTGATCGGCGAGGTGTTCGGCATCACCGTCCGGGCCAGGAACGTCGGGTCGCAGATCGGCGCCGGCTTCAAGTCACTGGTCGGCGGGGAGCTGCGCGGCATGACCAAGCTGCTGTCGGCCAGCCGGGTCGAAGCCCAGGACCGGCTGATCGAGGTGGGCACGGCCAAGGGAGCAGAGGCCATCCTCGCGATGCGGTTCGATGTCAACGAGCTGGGGGGCATCGGCCAGGAGATCTGCGCCTACGGCACCGCCGTCAAGATCCGCCGCGCGGACGGCTTACAGTGAGCTGGTGGATGCCGCGCTACACCAGCTGAACGACCGCCTCGACCTGGCCACACAGCGCCTGCTCGATGACGCCCGCGTGCTGCCCGAGCCGGATCTCCGGGCCCCCTCGTTGCTGCCCGGGTGGAGCAGAGCGCACGTCCTGGCCCACCTGGCCCGCAACGCCGATGCCATGCGCAGCCTGCTGATCGGTGCCCGGGCCCAGCAGCAGCGGTCGGCCTATACCAGCGCACAGGTCCGCGATGACGACATCGAGACCAGCGCGGCACAGGCGTCTCGGGAGCTCATGACCGATCTCGCCGACTCCGCGATGGCGCTGCGCACCATGATCCGGCAACTGCCCGGTGAGGCTTGGTCGTTCCGCGTCCAGATGCTGGATTCCGAGCCGTTCCCGGCGTCCGAGCTGCTCACCCGTCGGCTGGTCGAGGTGGAGCTCCACCACTGCGATCTCGGGATCGGGTACGACGCGGCGAAATGGCCGGCCAGCTTTGCCCAGGCCGACCTGCCCGAGCCGTTCCGCTCGCAGCGCCAGGAACGGATGAGTTACCCGCCGCAGCTCTACCAGCCGCGGCCCGCCCGGTCGGCGGCCACGCCCGCTCCCGCTCAGCAGCGCGCGATGATCATGAGGTCGCTGGGCGGCGGGCCCGGCCCGACGGCGACCTAGCGCGAGGCCAGCAGAGCCTCGGCACCTCCGGTCAGGACGACGGGGTCATCCACGCGACGCCAGGTGCGGTAGCCGAGCGCCTCGGCCAGGTGCCGTTCCAGGACCGGCGTCGCCTCGGCGACCGTAATCGGGCGGCCCGCCTCGGCGGACAGCGTGGTCACCCCGGCGTCCCGGATGCCGCACGGGACGATGCGGTCGTACCACGACAGGTCGCAGTCGCAGTTCAACGCAAGCCCGTGCATGGTGACCCCCCGGGCCACCCGGGCGCCGATCGCCCCCACCTTGCGGTCGGGTTCACCCGCGACCCAGGCGCCGCTGCGCCCCGCCACCCGCACTGCCGTCACCCCGAACTCCGCGCAGGTCCGGATCATGGTCTCTTCCAGCGCTCGCACGTAGGCGACCACGTCCATCGGCTGGCGGAGCTTGAGGATCGGGTAGCCGGTCAGCTGTCCCGGCCCGTGCCAGGTGATCTTGCCGCCGCGATCCACGTCGATGACCGGCGCCCCGGGATCCCCGGACGGCCGGTCGGACGCGGCGGTGCGCTTGCCCGCCGTATACACGGGCGCGTGCTCGAGCAGCAGGCAGCTGTCCGGGACCTGGTCAGCCACCCGTCGCGCGTGGATGCGCCGCTGCAGATCCCAGCCGTCCATGTACTCAACCGGTGCGGGGCCGAGAACCAGGTAACCAAGCTCGCTCACTTTTCCCAGCTTACGCGCGGCCGCATCGGCTGAAGCCGGGCCGCCGAAGGGACACCCGGCCCAAATCACTCCCCAATAAGACCCCGGCGCACAATTAAGACGTGATCAACGAGGCCGAACTACGCCGGATGACACACGATGAGCGGCGCGAGCTGGCCCGCATCCTGGCCGCCATCGACCTGCCGCACCCGCTCCACGATCCGCGCCTGCAGCGGAGTAAGCGGCTTGGCCTGCTGGTCATGACGGCCTGCTGCATCGCGCTGGCGGGCTGGATAGCGATCCTCCTGCTGACCCTGCCCGAGCGTTTCACCTCCAGCGACTGGCAGGCCGTATGGGTGGGGCTGGACGTCGCCGAACTCCTCGGGTTCGCCGCCACCGCCTGGGCGGCCTGGCACCAGCGCCAGGTCGTCATCTTCTGCATGATCATCACCGGGACGCTGCTGGTGTGCGACGCCTGGTTCGACCTGACCCTAGACTACGGCTCGAGCGGTTTTACCGCGAGCATTCTCTCCGCGGTCCTGGCCGAGCTACCGCTCGCGTTCTTGTTGTTCGCCGGGGCCCGGCGGCTAGTCCGGGTCAGCGTCCAAACCATCATGCAGCTGTCCGGAGTCAGCGGGCCGGCGCCGTCGCTATGGCGGGTACCGCTGTTCGCCGACGGCCTGGAAGAGTGCCTCCCACCCCAGCTCAGGCAGCGGGCCGACGTCGTCTCAGCCGGCGACGGCTCCTCGTCTTAGCGGACCACAAGACTGCGCCGGAACGATTACCCGCAAAACTGTCACGCCCGCCGGGCCCGCTGCGTCGTAGAGGGCGACAACGGTACAGGGAGGAAAGAAATGCGAGTCTTCGTCGCGGGGGCGACCGGCGTGATCGGCCAGTTCTTGGTACCCGGCCTGATCTCCGCCGGCCACGAGGTTACCGCCAGCACCCGGTCGCCGGCCAAGGCCGGGCAAATCAGCCAGCAGGGCGCGGCGCCGGTTATCGTCGACGGGTTGGACCGTGAGGCGGTCCTCAAGGCGGTCACCGCCGCGCGGCCCGAGGTGATCGTGCACCAGATGACCTCGCTGACCAACCTGCGCAACTTCCGCCACTTCGACAAGGACTTTGCGGTCACCAACGAACTCCGCAGCAAAGGTACCGACTACCTGCTGGAAGCCGCCGCGCAGGCCGGCGCTCGCCGGTTCCTCGCGCAGAGCTTCGTCGGCTGGACCAACGGCTGGTCGGGTAGTCAGGTCAAGACCGAGCAAGATCCGCTCGACCCGCATCCGCTGGCGATTACAGCGAGCGGCTTGGCGGCCATCAGGCACCTCGAAAACGCCGTGCCCGCCGAGGTCCCGGAAGGCCTGGTGCTCCGCTACGGCGTCCTGTACGGCCACGGCGCCTCCGACGCCATGCTCGAGGCGGTGCGCAGGCGGCAGTTGCCCGTGATCGGCGGGGGTACAGGCATCTGGTCGTTCACCGAGGTCACCGACGCGGCGGCCGCCACCGTAGCCGCGGTCACGCGGGGCGCCCCCGGCATCTACAACGTCGTGGACGATGACCCGGCCCCGGTCGCCCAGTGGCTGCCCTACCTGGCCTCGTCGATCGGCGCGAAGCCGCCCATGCACGCCCCGGCCTGGCTCGGCCGTCTGCTGGGTGGCGAGATGACCGTCTCGATGATGACCCAGATGCGCGGGGCCAGCAACGAGAAGGCCAAGCGCGAGCTCGGCTGGACCCCGGTCTATCCGAGCTGGCGGGACGGATTCCCGGCGTGGGCGAAGACCTTCGAGACCGGGCATGCCGATGCCGCCTGAGGCCGCGCTGGACGGCCGCGACGGCCGCGAAGGCCAGGACGCGGCAGTCGCGGACTATCTGCAGTTCCGGTCGCTGATGTTCTCGATCGCCTACCGGATGACCGGGAGCGTCAGCGACGCCGAGGACATCGTCCAGGAGGCTTACCTGCGGCTGACCCGGGCGCTCCGGGACGGCGCCCGGGTCACCTCGCCCAAGGCCTACCTGGCCACGGTCACCACCCGGCTGGCCATCACTCACCTGCGGTCCGCCCGGGTCCGGCGCGAGGCCTACGTGGGCACCTGGCTGCCCGAGCCGCTCGTCGAAGGCGGGTTGGACCCCGTGGCCCCCGCGACCGCACCCGACCCCGCGGAGCGCGCCGAGATGTCCGATTCCCTGTCGATGGCCTTCCTCGTCCTGCTGGAAAGCCTGACGCCCACCGAACGCGCCGTGTTCCTGCTCCACGAGGTCTTCGGCTACGACTACGCCGAGATCGCCGAGATCACCGGCAAGTCCGAGCCGAACTGCCGTCAGATCTTCGCCCGCGCCCGGCACCACATCGACGAGGGCAAGCCCCGCTTCGAGGCCTCACGCGCGCAGCGCGATGAGGTGGCGAGCCGCTTCTTCGACGCGGTCAACGGCGGCGACCTCAACAGCCTGCTCGAGCTTCTCGCCCCCGATGTGGTCGTGATGGGCGACGGCGGCGGCAAGGCCCAGGCCCGGCGCGAGCCGCTGCACGGGTCCGAGGGTGTCGCCCGGTTCCTGCTCGGGCTGTTCCGCCGCGCGCACAAGGAGGGTGTCTACGTCCAGCCGGCCGTGGTCAACGGCCAGCCGGGGGCGGTAGCCTACGACGCCGAAGGCCGGGTGGTCAGCGTCTTCACGCTCGACATCGCCGACGGCGTGGTGCAGGCGGTTCGGTCCGTGGTCAACCCCGACAAGCTCCAGCACCTCGGACCGACCTCCGATCTGTACCTACGGCCGGACCGGGACTTACCCTGGCGGTCATGGCCACCGACTTCACCGAGGAGACCGCGGCCGACGCGGTCGTCGAGAGCTTCGCCGCCACCGCGGATCCGCGGCTGCGTGAGCTGCTGAGCAGCCTGGTCCGGCATCTGCACGCCTTCGTCAGGGACACCGAGCCCACGATCGCTGAGTGGGAGCGGGCCATCGACTTCCTCACCGCCACCGGCCAGAAGTGTGATTCCGAACGGCAGGAGTTCATCCTGCTCTCCGACGTGCTCGGCATCTCCATGCTGGTCGAGACGATCAACAACCGGACGACCACCGGCAACACCGAGTCGACCGTGCTCGGCCCGTTCCACATGGTGGCCTCCCCGCGCCGGGCGCTGGGTGACAGCATCGACCTGGTCGGGACCGGGCCGCAGTGCGTGCTCGAAGGCCGGGTCCTGTCCGCCGGCGGCGGGCCGCTGCCCGGTGCCGTGCTCGACGTCTGGCAGGCGAACGACCAGGGCTTTTACGATGTGCAGCAGCCAGACGCGCAGCCGCCGGGCAACGGCCGCGGCCTGTTCACCGCCGACGCGGACGGCGCCTGGTGGTTCCGCACCGTCGTGCCGACCTACTACCCGATCCCGACTGACGGCCCGGTCGGCACGCTGCTCGAGGCGACCAAGCGCCACCCGTACCGCCCGGCGCACATCCACTTCATCG
>PLIQ01000552.1 GCA_003140115.1 Actinomycetota bacterium
CAATCGGCGCAAAACCGATCGCCATCCCCCCGGGACGCGCCGCACCGCGGACACGTCACCACCAGACATTTATACCCCGGCCAGGCCAACCCGGCCACGTCCCAGCACCGGCCGCCACCCGTCAGCCCGCCCCGCTACCCGGCCAAGCGGCAACGCTGCGGCGGGTGTCGGCAAGCCGACAGCGGCGGCGTCAGCCGGATGACTGCCGCCCCCTCGCGCGCTCGGCAAGCTGGTGGCAGCCGGTCACCCCGAGACCGGGAACGCCGGGAGACCACGATGCACCCAGCCCTTCAGTACGACATGATGCAAGCCAGGCAGCACGACCTGCTGCGATCAGCAGCCCGGCAGCGCGCGGCCGCACAAGCCAGGACAGCTCGCCTGCCGCGCCGTGACCGCACGGCAGCCACGCCGCAACGGCGCGTGCTGCACCTGGTGTGGCGCCTGCTCCCGTCGTGAGCAGCCATCCCAGCAGCGGAACAGCGTGGCTGTGGCAGCGTGATGGGAAGAACCATCAGGGTGCCGCAGCCACGACGTTGAGGGACGGTCCCGGCGCGGGGCGCTTGGGGCGTGGGCGGCGGGCGGGGCGAGCGGGCCGGCTGCTCCGAGGACGACTCGGCGGGTGCCAGGTCAGCCAGCTGATGCCCGCAGAAACGGCAAAACGGCTTCCCGGGCGTGATCGGCTCACCACATACCCCGGACTGCGAATACCTTCAGTGCGGGAAGCCGCCCGGGCCGTTCGGCAAAATCAAGTTCTTTAATCCGAACGGCCGTGGTGGCACCTTCCAGGGACCCTGTGACACCGTGACGTGGCTAGGCGGGGCTTAGCAGACCGGTCAGGACGCGGGCGATGAGATCTGGGTAGCGGCCCGCGAGGTCCTCGGGGCGGGGTAGCTGTGCCTGCGGGGTCAGGAGCGCGGCTAGGCGCGGGTGCTGGCCGGAAGTGAGGGCGTGGCCGAGGTAAGCGAGGTTGCGCGCCTGCAGACCGTGGTCAGCCTGCTCGTGCAGCGCGAAGGCCGCGGTGATCCCGTTCAGCATCCCGAACGCTTCCATCTTCGCCTCGATGCCCGCCGGATGCTCCTGCAGCAAGGTGAGGAAGTGCTCGATCAGGGCGGTTCCGTTCGGGCCGATGACCGGGCGGGTCATGGTGAGCCCGGCCAGCCAGCGGTGGCGGCGGAAGATGGAGCGGGCCTGCTCCCCGAAGGCGGTCAGGTCGGCGAGCCAGTCACCGGTGGGCGGGGCGAGCTCGTACTCTGCGCCGGTGGCATCGGTCATCAGGTCCAGCAGGTCCTCGCGGGTCTGGACGTAGCGGTAGAGCGACGCGGCGCCGGTGCCGAGCTCGGCGGCCACCCGCCGCATCGTGACCGCGTCCAGGCCCTCGGCATCGGCGATCCGCAGCGCGACCTGGGTGATCTCGGCCCGGCTCCACTGCGCGGGGCGGCCGGCCGCGGACCGTTCCGGGCGCAGCCAGATACTCGCCGCGGGCCGTTCCGCCGCGGNNCCGTTCCGCCGCGGGCCGTTCCGTCGCCTGCCGTTCCGCCGCCGTCATCTGCGCCCCCCGTTCGCGATCGCCGTTCTCAATCTAGTATGCTCGGATTCGCGAACGATGTACGCGAAATGCTGGCGGAGGGAGCCGGGATGGCCCGGGACGTGAGAGAAAAGCTGGTGGCGGAACGCACCGTTGAGCTGCCCAGGCACGTGAGGTTTTTCACGCGGCGGTCTCGTAAGGGCCTGCCCGCGCCCGCGTGCGCGGTGGCGCTGGAGCGGGGTATCCGGATCCCGATGCCGGACGGGACGCACCAGATAGCCGACCGGTACGTCCCGCAGACGGCCGAGCCGTGCCCTACGCTGCTCGTTCGCACCCCCTACGGGCGCGGGTTTCCCTACGACTTCATGTACGGGGGCCTGCTGGCCGAGCATGGCTATCACGTCCTGCTGCAAAGCACCCGGGGGACGGGCGGATCGGGGGGCAGCTTCGAGCCGTTCACCGGCGAAGCGGCCGACGCCCAGGCGACGATCGCCTGGCTGCGCGAGCAGCCCTGGTTCAACGGTTCGCTGGCGACGATAGGCGCGAGCTACCTCGGCTTCACCCAGTGGGCGCTAGCGAACGACCCGCCGCCCGAACTCAAGGCGATGGTCGTCCAGGTCAGCGCGGAGGACTTCTACGGGTTCCTGTATCCAGGCGGCGCCTTCGCCCTGGAGGCCACGCTGACCGGGGTGGCCGCCATGGGATCCCAGGAGAAGGGGTTCCGCCCTTTCCTGGGCGCGGTGCTGCGGCTGATGCTCACCTTCAGGAAGGTGACGCGGATGCTGCCGCTGGTACCCGGGTACCAGCTGGCCTTCGGGACACGGGTCGGCTACCTCGAGGACTGGCTGGCCCACCCGGCCGCCGGCGATCGGTACTGGGGACCGCGGCGTGCCGATCCGGACATCGGCTCGCTGCCACCGGTCCACCTGCTCGGCGGCTGGTACGACGTCGTCCTCGACGGGACGCTGGACAGTTACCGGCGGCTTCGTGAGGCCGGCCGTTCGGTGCGGCTGGTCGTCGGCCCGTGGAACCACACCTCCGGGTTCAGCAAGGACATGCCGATCATCGCCGGGGAGGCACTCGGGTGGCTGCGCGCGCACCTGACCGGGACCGGGGACGTTCCCGGCCCGGCCCCCGTGCGCGTCCACGTCAGCGAGACCGGCGGCCCAGGACAGTGGCGTGACCTAGCCGACTGGCCGCCGCCAGAGGCCATCGCGCAGTCCTGGCACCTGCACCCCGGCGGAACCCTCGCCGGCTCACCTGGCCAGGGCACGTCATCGTTCCGCTACGACCCGCACGATCCGACCCCCTCGGTCGGCGGGCCGCGGATGGACAGCAACGGCTTCGGCTCCAAGAACAACGCCAAGCTGGAGAAACGCGACGACGTCCTCGTCTTCACCGGCCCGGTCATCGCCGAACCGCACGAGGTCATCGGCCCGGTCAGCCTCCGGCTGCGGGTCCGCGGCAGCCGCCCGGACTTCGACGTCTTCGCCCGGCTGTGCGACGTGGACGCCAAGGGCACATCGTGGAACATCTGCGACGGGCTGCAACGGCTGGACGCTACGTCGCCGGCCGACGCGGACGGCTGGACCGAGATCACGGTTCCGATGAGCGCGACCGCCCACCGCTTCGCACCCGGCCACCGCCTCCGCGTCCAGGTGTCCGGCGGTGCCCACCCCCGCTGGGCCCGCAACACCGGCACCTCCGAGCAGATCGCGACGGCCACGACCCTCGTCCCGGTGGACATCGAGATCAGCCACCGCGAGACCGTCCTCTCGCTACCAGTGCTGGCGTTAAGCCAGCCGCACCAGGCGGCAGCCTGGCGGGACCGCGCCGGCCCCTCCGGCCGCGGTGATGAGGGCGTCGCGTGCCTGGCCGGGGCCGGCGAACCGGGCGACGTCGGCGTCGAGCGCCGGCGACCA
>PLIQ01000188.1 GCA_003140115.1 Actinomycetota bacterium
GGCGAGGTCGCGGGCGGATTCTCCGGCATGCAAAATCGCCCGCTGATCATGTTCAACGTGGCGCCAGGACAGACCGGGCGGATTCCCCTGCTGATCGGCACCGCCAGCTGCACGCCCCGGCTCGGCTACGCCATCCCGCCCGGAGACTGGGGAATCTACGCCACGCTCACCCTCGGCTCACCCCTCCGCGACTCGTCCCGCAGGCGGACCCCGGTCCTGCCCCTCACCATCACTGCCTGAACCACCGCCGCGCCCGGCGGCGCCCCGGTGATCACCCAAATTGCCACCTGAAGCTGGACACCGTCCTGCCCGGGCGTCCACCCTTACCGTGCGAACCCCAGCTCAAAGGACAGTGCCCTCGCAACCATCAACTCGCCGGTCGCCGGCCACGAGGCGAACTTCTGCCGTCACCTCGTTGCTCCGGGCGCAAATAAGCCATTTGACGCCAACTCGCGGACGGTTTCATCCTGGACCGGCGACGTCCGGCGCTGGCAGGAGGATCCCGATGACCGAGCCCGCCAGGTTCGACACCATCCGCACGGACCGGCTGGTCATGCGGCGCTGGCTGGAGTCCGACCGCGCGCCGTTCGCCGCTCTCAACGCCGACCCGCAGACGATGCGGTTCTTTCCCCAGACGCTCGACCAGACGGCCAGCGACGCGCTGGCCGACCGCATTGAGATGTTGTTCGACCAGCAGGGATACGGGCTGTGGGCGCTGGAGGTCGCCCAGTCCGGCGAGTTCATCGGCTTCACCGGCCTCAACCCGATGCCGGACGGCGTACCCGGCGCTGGCGGCGTCGAAGTCGGCTGGCGGCTGGCCAGGCATGCCTGGCATCACGGCTATGCCACCGAGGCGGCCCGGGCCGCGCTCGCGGTGGCGTTCGACGACATCGGCCTGACCGAGATCTGGTCCATGACCGCTGTGCTCAACGAGCCGTCCCAGGCCGTGATGCGGCGACTGGGGCTGACCGAGGTCGCCAGGTTCAACCATCCCAGGGTCCCGGCGGGCCACCCGGTGCAGCCGCACGTGACCTACCACCGGTCACGGTCGCAGACGCCGTGACCGCGACCGCCCGCCCGTGTCCGCACTCATCGCATCGCGGTAACCGCCGCCCGAAAGAGCCAGGGCCAGCAGGCTCCCGCCGACCAGGGTCGACCACACCAGATACTACAGCGGATCTCGATCGGGAAATGCTGACATCAGGCGGGTAACGCGTGCGCATTGCCCGGCGACTCGACCACGTACCGTGATCGATATCCGCTTGATGGACCGACGCCGTGAGCGTCCCCCATGCCCTGTCTCGCGGCTCGGACGTTCTTGTCCTTATAGCAGGGCCGACCTACCAAACACGGGGTAGCGAGCGCCGAGGTCCAGGCGTCCAGCGGCGCCCTCACCGCGGGCTGTCCCGGCTGCGTGAACGGGCTGGTTTAATCGTAGATCGCTGCCATCGCCTGGATGGTCCTGGCCGCCTGCTCGCGCAGCTCAGCGGGCTCTAGGACCTCGATGTCAGGGCCGAACCGCAGGAAATCCGCGAGCGCCAGGTCGGCCGACTCGATCGGCACGCGCGCCCGCACCCAGCCGTCCGCATCGGCTACGCCGACGGTCTCGACCGCGGTCACGGCCGCGGCGCTGAGCAGATGGCGCATGCGCCGGACACCCTCGCCAGATAGCCGGATCACCGCGCGCCCGGTGTACAGCTGCCGGTGGAAGTCGGCCAGGGGTGTGCCAGTAGCTGACGACCTCGAATCGGGCTCGGCGGCAAAGCCGCAGTCGCAGGGAGTGGCCGTGACGATCTGGTCGACCCGGTAAGTGCGCATCGCGCCATCACCCCGGGCTACGACGTACCATATGCCGGCCTTGAGTACCAGACCGTGCGGCTCCAGCCGCCGGGTCACCTCGGTTGGCTCCTTCCATCGCTGGTAGGTGACCTGGATGACCTGCCGGTCCCAGACCGCGCTCGCCACGACCGGCAGGTAGGGCACGTCCTCAGGGCGGTGATACCAGCCGGGGGCGTCCAGGTAGAAACGCTCGCTGAGGCGGTCGGCATTCTCGCGCAGCGAGGCGGGCAGCGCGGCCCGCAGCTTAAGCGTCGCGGCCGCCAGCACGCTCCCCAGGCCAAGCTCGGCCGCGGGGCCGGGCAACCCCGACAGGAACAGCGCCTCGGCCTCGGCCTCGGCAGCGGTGAGCCCGGTCAGCCGGGTGCGATAGCCCCCGAGCAGCTGGTATCCGCCACCGTGCCCGGCGTCACCGTACAGCGGGACGCCAGCGGCGCTGAGCGCCTCGACGTCGCGGTACACCGTGCGGACCGAGACCTCGAGCTCGTTGGCCAGCTGCTGCGCTGTCATCCGTCCGCGGGTCTGTAGCAGCAGGAGTAGGGACAGCAGACGGCTGGCGCGCATCCGCCAAGTATCGCCCGGTCCGCTGACAGTAGATGGCAGGGGAACCGGCCTACGGTGCCCCTTGCAGGACGTCGCCCCTGGTCACCGAACCTAAGGAAGGGCATGCACGACTTCGACTTTTTCGCAGGCACCTGGGATATCGTCAACCGCTGGCGCACTGACTTCCTCGACTCCGGCAGCGAGTGGGAGGAGTTTCCCGGCATCAGCCACGCGTCCCGGCACTTCGACGGCAACGCGAACTTCGACGAGATCATCTTCCCGACGAAGGGGTTCTCCGGGCTGACCCTTCGCCTGTATAACCCGGACACCGGCCAGTGGTCGCTGTACTGGGCTAGCAAGCGGACGAGCACGCTATTCCCCCCGGTTACGGGAGTCTTCAAGGCTGGAGTCGGCGAGTTCTTCGGCGAGGACACCTATAACGACGTGCCGATACTCGCCCGGTTCCGGTGGACGGGCATCACAGCCGACTCGGCCCACTGGGAACAGGCCTTCTCCGCCGACGGCGGCGAGACCTGGCTCGACAGCTGGTACATGGACGCGACCAGGCGGCCCTGATCGCCGGGCGAGCCGGCGACACCGCAGCTCTGCCGCAGCGCCTGCGCCCGGTGACAGTGCCGGTGTTGGTCACGGTGAAGGAAACGTCCAGGCTTCCGTCGCTGGCCAGCCAGGTGGTTAGGCCGGAGTAGGCGAAGCTGGTGTAGGACAGCCCGTACCCGAATGGGTACAGCGGTGTCTCGTTCTGCTGGTCGTAGCAGCGGTAGCCGACGTAGATGCCCTCGCTGTGAAGCAGGAACGATCACACGAAGTCGAAACGATCACGGCGCACGATGTCCGGCTTCCGGTGAGCGTCTCTGGTCATGCAGGATTCGATTCCCGTCGCTGGTTGCTCGCTCTCGTGACTGTGGTATCTGTGATCAGCCATCGAGGCGATGCCCGAGCACGACGACTTCTGAGTCGGCGTATCCCAGGTGTTCGTAGAAGCCGATCGAGCCCCGGTTTGTCGCGCGGACCATGAGCTGGATCTTGGGGATACCCCGTGACCGCACCCAGTCTTCGCAAGCTTCCATCATCTGCCTGCCCAGCCCGCGGCCTCGCCGCGCCGCGTCGACGGCCAGGTAGTAGACCCAGCCGCGGTGACCGTCGTGACCGACCATGGCGGTAGCAAGCAGACCATCATCGTCCCCGATGGCGGCAAGCACTCAGGACGAACCGCCATCCGCCGCCCGGCGCAGGTCGGCTTCAGGATCGTTCCACGGCCGCGTCAAGCCGCTGTCCTGCCACAGCTGGATAGCGGCGTCAAACAGGCGTTCCGGAAGTGGCTCGATCCTCACCGCCGAAGCGGACTCATCCGGCCCAAGCCCGGCATGTGGTGCACTGTCAAGACAGGGCATCTGAACTGCGAAAATCATGCCCGAATGTGCCCTAAGGTGCCTGGGATAGTTTGCACGGTGGTTCCCGCAAGTGGTTCCCGGAGCCGTACCGGAAATCCCGATAGCCCGGCATAGGACGGAGCGCTCCGCCACCGCGAATGTTGACCCCTCGCTTCGGAAGCGAGTTGGGGCTTGGCGGCTGGCTGGGACTCCGGTCGCACGAAGATGAGCACGAATGGTGCTCTCTTCGTCTCGAAGAATGTAGGGAGTCGGCAAGACGCTCTGATGGACCGGTACCTCCAGGTCAACGGTCCCGGCAGTTGGAAGCTTGCGTCCGGCCGCGCCGGTGGTCCCCTGCAGTCCAGCCCCGCGCCGTCCGCCCGATCTCCTGCCGTCGCTGCGAACCTGCGTCAACGTCGCTATAGCAGGCGGCACTACCGCGCTGTTGCAACCGTGACTACAACGAGCCACCACCGGGGCGTGCGGCCATTTTGCTAATCGCTGCCGCCTGGTGCAGGAAGCTCGATTTCCTGCCATCGTGGCCCGGCCGACAAGCCTCAGGCCTGGGTCTCACGCCAGCGCTTGATCGCCTTATCCATTCGCGGGACGTCGTCGCGCAAGGTGACCCAGACCTCTTCGTAGTCGATGCGATGATAGGCGTGCGCGGCGATAATCCTCATGCCCCTAACCTGCCGCCAAGGAATCTCCGGCGTCGCCTCGAATATCTCGTCAGGCAGTTTGGTAGCAATGTCGCCCAACCGGCCGATGACCGCCTCACCCGCTAGCCTCAGCGGGCGCTCAGCGTCCCAGCGCTTCTTCCCAAGACTCACAAGCTCGGCTGCTGCGTCGGCTGCCTCGGCCAGGTCTGCCAGAAGGTCATCGACTCCTCTGGTCACAGATCCACGGCCTCGGCGCGGATGTGGTCATCTCGGGGCTTGAGGGCGCTCCGCGTGACGACGTCGACACCGACTCCGAGGAGATCCTCAAGATCCTGGAACAAGCCGACGTGATCAAGAAGGGAGGCGCCCGGCTCGAAATCCACGAGCAGATCCACATCACTGCCCGGGCGAGCCTCTCCCCTAGCGACCGAGCCGAACACCGCGACACGATGAGCCCTACGCCTGCGCGCGACGCCCAGGATCTCCTCACGGCGACGGCGCAGCCCTTCAATGGTCAGCACATCATCGGTCACTCCTTAAGGGTATCGCCGTCGGGTGACCTGGCAGTCTGACGTTGCACCGCCGATGAGACCTACGGACAGGCCAGATGGCTACGGGCATAGCTGGAAGACCAGGACATCTGGCATGTGATGGCCATCCGGCGCAGCGAAATCCTCGCTGGTCAGGCCCGGATCCAGCCGCCGGGCCAAGCCGATCAGCCGGGCCTGGCTGTAGCGCTCCAGCGCCGCGGCCACGTCAGCGTAGTCCCGCGGCTCGACCCGGCTGGCCAGCGCGCACACCTTCCCGCCCACGGCATCTTCCAGATCCAGGACCGGGCCGATATCCATCACCACAGGCTGGCGGCCGCGGTCGAAGTAGGCCAGATGCAGCCGCAGCATCTGCTCCCCGCCCGCAGCGGTCATGATCCACTCCGCCAGCCCCTGGCCGATGTCGGGAAACATATCGCTCAGCCCGCCCGCCTGGTCCGGCCGCTCGGCCTGGAAGCCCGCGCGGCGGAGCGCGGCCTGCACCGCATCGGCGGCCGCCTAGACGCCGTGCTCCTAGTCGGTGAACAGGGCGACATCCTGGGGTGGGCCGGGAGATAACCCCGTGGCCAGCAGCGCGTTGCCGCCGCCCAGCGCGAAGCCGTGCCCGGCCGCCGCGGCCGGGGCAACTGCGGCGACCTGACGGTGCAGGTCACTGACCGGCATCAGCCCGCCCCGGCCGCGGCGGCCCGCAGCTGCGGATGATGCTCCTCCCAGGCCTGCCGCACGCCCTTGGGCAGGGCCAGCTCCGGCCACACCGAGATCAGCGTGTCCCGGTCCAGGCAACCCGTCAGATCCTCCGGGCGGCTGGCCTCCCGCAGCACGATCTGGTACAGCCAGCGCCGCAGGTACGGCTCGCCCAGGTCGAAGACGGGGCTGGGGCTGCTCCAGTACAGCCGCAGCGGCAGCTCCACGGTGCCCCGCGCCGGCCCGCGCAGGCTGTTCAGATCGGTGACCACGATCACCCGGCGCCCCGCCCGCGCCGGGTGCTGGGTGCGCACCGCGACCGCACGCTCCGCGTTCATGCCTGAGGATAGCCCGTGCCCGGCCGAGACGAAAATCTGTTCTAACAAGCGGGCCACAGGAAGCCGCGCGATGGCCGCAACGGACAGGCCGACGCCGCGGCCAGGTGGCTGGTCAGGCGCTGGCGAGCAACACCGAAACCCGCGCAAGCCAGGGCGGCGAGAATGATCACCACAAGAATCCCACGGACACGATGGCATCGCCTGGGTACGGCGGCATCACCGCTGAACTGGCATCCAGGCCCGGCGATCAGCCAAAATGCAGGTGACCTGGGCTCAGTCATCTGCCTGGTGATAACCGCGCAAGGCGTGACAGATCGTTTTGTAAACGGCAGTCACCGCATGGACCGCGATCCAGGTGGGCTATGGCAAGCTCGCTCAGCGCTCCTCGTGATCGCGTAACGTGATAAGCGGATATATTGTAATTAGCTCGAACAATTTCAGATCGCCGATTTTGAGCGCACGATAGCCGCCTCGCAACGTGCAGATGCTCCGACGCAGATAAGCCAGTTATGTGGTTCGAGGTCACCTGCGCCACCACCGCGCTGGCCAGGATCTGCAGGTGATGAGGCCAAACCGGGCCAGTTCAGCTGATCACGCTTAATGGGCCGAGGTCCTGTTAATGGCCACAGGGAGCGGTCGCTGTACGGAGCTGTACCGGCTGGACAGCTATACCAGGCGGCCCGGCTCAAAAGATTGATACCGCTCGTGTACGCGCCGACAATGATGGGGTGCTGATACGGGCGGCCCAGGCGGCTGAGATCCCCGCCGTGCAGGCGATTGACCGGGCCTCCATGCCGATGTTCTGCGACATCGGCATGCCCGAGATCGCACAGTACGACCCCTGGCCGCTCGGCGAGCTTGCCGCCCGCCAGCAGGCCGGCCGTCTGTGGATAGCAGCCGGCGAGGCCGGTGCCCTCGTCGCGTTCCTCATGGCGAGCCCGGTCGACAGCTGCCTGCAGGTGGAGCAGGTATCGGTCGATCCCGGCAGCGCCCGCCGCGGACTGGGCCGGGCGCTGCTGGACCATGCCGCAGATCAGGCCTCAGCTGCCGGCCTTCCCGCGCTGACACTGACGACGTTCGCGGATGTGCCGTGGAATGCGCCCTATTACGCCCGGTGCGGGTTCCGGGTCCTCGACGGCGCTGAGATCACACCGGGGCTGCGCGCGATCCGCCACCGGGAGGCCGCGCTCGGCTTGGACCGGTGGCCGCGAGTCTGCATGCGCCGCGATACGTCAGCTTGACCCAGAATGCCGTATTCAGCGCGGATTCCAGCGGCACTTAAGACGGACGCACGGGCAGGCATATTCCGCGGATATGGATCATGGGAAGTAGCCTGCTGCGATAACTGAGGCTAACCTATCCCGAACCATACCGAGCTCCCTGCTGATTATTTACATCTCTCCGAGGGTGGCCGTCGTCGCCCTATCAAGCACGGGTCAGCCTGTTGGGGGCGGCCTCAGCGCTATCCGCTACCGGCGGAGTCGTGCGGCACTGCCGCGGTTTCTCCCTTCGCGATCATG
>PLIQ01000646.1 GCA_003140115.1 Actinomycetota bacterium
GGACCTCCTCCGCGACGAGCTGATTCTGGAAACCTAAGCCGGAGAACCCAGGACGGCCACGACCTCGTGATGAGAGACCCGCTCGTCCCAGTGGCTCAGCGCATGCCGGGCGGCTTCCTCCACCACCGCCACCTCGTAATCGTCTCCGGCGAAGCCGCGCACCGCGTCCAGGCTGCCGAAGAATGTGATGGAGGTGAACATCACCTCCTGGCCATCCTCCTGGCGCAGCAGTCGGCCGCCGCGAAACCCGCTGACCAGACGCAGGTGCTCGCTGACCTCGGTCTCGTAGTGACGCTGGTAGTCATCGGCGGTGGCCGTCGGCGCCCATCCCCGCCATATCCGCGCGATCATCATGCCAGTCTGCCCACGCCCGCCCGCAGAGTCGAGCCCAATAACCTTGGCTGGTGAGCCAAGCCAAAGGCGTCCTGATCACCGGGGTGTACGGGTCGGGCAAGAGCTCGGTCGCTGCGGAGATCGCCTACCTGCTCGAGCAGCGCGACGAACGGTTCGCCCTGCTCGACCTGGACTACCTGAGCTGGACCGGCCCCGACACGGGCGACCGAGATCGCACTCCTTAGCCAGAACCTCGCCGCCATCGTCCCGAACTACCGGCGTCTCGGCGTTACCCACTACGTCCTCGCCTATTTCGTCCGCGGCGCCGCCGAGGTGCACGCCATCCGGGCCGCGCTNNGACCATCGTCAACGACCGTCCCGTCGACGTCGTAGCCCGGGAGATCATGACCTTCCTCGGCTGGCCTAGCCGACGCCGTGATGCCTGAGCGTGCCGTGATGCCTGTGTGTTCCGTCGTGCATTCCGCCCGGGATTATGCGGGAGGATTTGGGCTCTCGGGAGCCGTTTGTGCACCATAGACCCCCGCGGGCTCCCATAAGCCCGAATCCTCCCCGTTAGTCCCGAATCGGCCAAACTGGTGAGCAAAAAGGGGTCCATGGGACCGGTGAGGCGCGGTGGGGAGCGCGCTATGAAGACGGAAGCCCGACCGCGAGGCTCAGCGAGGCTCAGCGCGGCCGGATCCCGTCCAGGATCATGTCCACCACCTCGCGGATGAAGTCGTCGGTCAGCGGCAGGTGATCGAGCAGCAGCCGGTGCTGGGCCGCCCCGAAGAACAGATCCAGCACCGCCTCCTGGTCGACCGTGGCCGGGATCTCGCCGCGGGCGATCGCCCGGTCCAGCATGATCCGGTGCTGGCTGCGCAGCGGCTCGAGCACCCGCTCTCGCCACGCGGCCCGCAGCGACGGGTCGTGCTGGGCCTCGGCGATCAGGCCGGTCAGCATCGCCCCCATCGAGGTCCCGGTGACCGCGCGAACCCACGCGGTCAGCGCGGCGATCAGGTCACCGCGCAGCGTCCCGGTGTCCGGCAGCGGCTGCTGTTCCTGGAACGACGTGACGAACGCGTCGAGCGCCAGCAGCCCCTTGGATGACCAGCGCCGGTAGATCGTCGCCTTGCCCACGCCGGCCCGAGCCGCGACCTCCTCGATCGACATCGCGGCCAGCCCGCGCTCGGCCAGCAGGTCCACAGCCGCGTTCAGGATCGCGCGGTCCGCCTCCGCCGACCGCGGCCGCCCCCGCTGCACCCCGGCAGACACGCCAGCCCCGGAAGACACGCCAGACCCGGCAGCGGCGTATGGAATATCGGCGTTCATCGCCCGGTTCTACCTTCTGGAAATCCGAAACGATCCGTAACGTATCTGATAGGTATCATGCCCAGCACCGTGTCTTCCCAAACAGCGACCCCCACCCGCGTGCCCCCGAAGACAACGAAGACACCCGAAGCACAGCCGCAAGCACAACGGCAAGCACGGCCGCAAGCACAGCCGGAAGCCAACCGTACCCGCCGCCCCCTGCAGCTAGCCCTCATCCTCGTCGCCGCATTCATGGTCGTCCTCGACTTCAGCATCGTGAACGTCGCGCTGCCCTCCATCGAGCGCGAGCTGCACATGCCCCCGAACGCCGTGCAGTGGATCATCACGGGATACGCCATCGCCTTCGGCGGCCTGCTCATCCTCGGCGGCCGGGCCGCTGACCTGCTCGGCCGGCGCCGCATGTTCATCGTCGGCCTCATCGTGTTCAGCCTGGCCAGCCTGGCCGGCGGCCTGGCCCAGGACCCCGCGCTGCTGATCGCGGCCCGGGTCATCCAGGGCGCGGGTGCCGCGATCGTCGCCCCCGCCGCGCTGTCCCTCATCACCACCAGCTTCCCCGAAGGCCCCGAACGCACTCGCGCCATCGGCCTGTACGGTGCGATCTCTTCCGTCGGCTTCGTCTCCGGCCAGGTCCTGGGCGGCGTGCTCGTGCAGTTCACCAGCTGGCGCGCGGTGTTCCTGGTCAACGTCCCGGTCGGCCTGCTCGCCGCCGCCCTCGCGCCCGCCATCCTCGGCCAGGCAGCCAAGGCAACAAGAAGCGAAACAAAAACCAAAAGCAACCTAGACCTCCGCGGCGCCCTGCTGATCACCAGCGCCGTCGCCCTCCTCGTGTTCGCCATGTCCCAGGGCGTCGTCCTCGGCTGGACCTCCCCGCTGGTCATCGCCGCCGTCCTCGCCGCGGTCGCCGCCACCCTNNCTGCGCCGTCCGAGCCTGCGCAACGGCAGCACCCTGTCGTTCCTGCTCGGCCTGTGGAACGGCGGCGAGATGCTCATCATGTCGCTGTACCTGCAGCAGGTCCTGCATGAGTCGCCCCTGTTCACCGGGCTGGCCATCGCCCCGCAGGGCGTGGTCGGCTTCACCGCGGGCGTGTTCGGGCCCCGGCTGGCGGCCAAGATGGGCATCAGGCGGCTGCTGATCTTGACCGGCGCCGCGACCGCGGTCGGCTTCGCGGTGCTCACCCGCCTGCCCGCGGTCGGCTACAGCCCGATCCTGCTGATCGTCATGCTGATCGGCTTCGGCACCGCGGGCACCGCGTTCGGGTCGGTGGTGCTGGCCAGCCGCGGTATGGCCGACGCCGACCAGGGCCTGGTCGGCGGCATGATCAACACCAGCCGCCAGATCGGCGCCGCGGTGGGCGCCGCCCTGCTGCCCGCGGTGGCCGAGGCGGTCAGCGGCGGCCCGGCGGGCGTCTCCGGCGACCGCGCCGCCATGCTCGCCGCCGGCCTGGCCGCAGTGGCTGCCACCGCCGTGGCCTGGCACGC
>PLIQ01000334.1 GCA_003140115.1 Actinomycetota bacterium
GAGCGGAACGGGCCAGGAGATCGACGTGTCGATCATCGAGCCGCTGCTGACCGTGCTGGAGCCGCAGATCATCGAGCACGACCAGCTGGGCCGGGTGGCGCAGCGGGTGGGGAACCGGTCCACCGTCAACGCGCCGAGGAACATGTACCTGTCCCGGGACGGGCGGTGGCTGGCCCTGTCGACCAGCACCCAGTCGACCGCCGACCGCCTGCTCGCCCTGATCGGCAGGCCGGACGTGGTGGCGCAGCCGTGGTTCTCCAGCGCCGCCGAACGGGCCAGGCACGCCGACGAGCTTGACGACATCGTGGGCGGCTGGGTGGCCGGCCTCGACCATCAGGAGGTACTGGCGGACTGCCGGACCGCGGGTGTGCCCGTCTCCACCGTCTACGACGTGCGTGACATCATGGCCGACCCGCAGTACGCCGCACTGGGCGCCATCGCCACGGTGCCGGACGCCGATCTCGGGCCGCTGCGGATGGTGGCCACGCCGTTCCGGCTGTCCCGGACCCCCGGCCAGATCCGCTGGGCCGGGCCGCGGCTCGGCGCGCACAACGAGATCGTGTACGGCCGCCTCGGGCTGACCGAGGCCGAGCTGGGCCCGCTGCGCGAGCGGGGCGTGATCTGATTGCCCGCTCCGGCTGGCTGGACGCCGGGCCTGCTGGCGGAGCTTGACGGCTACGCCGCGGCCATCGCCAACTGGGGCCGGTGGGGCCCCGACGACCAGCTCGGGACGCTCAACCTGCTCACCCCGCGGCGCCGCGTCGCCGCGGCCGCGCTGGTCAGGACCGGGACCTGTCTCGGCCTGGGGCGCAGGATCGGTGGCTCGCCGGCGCCGGACAATCCGGTGCCCCCGCTGCAGCACATGCTGGCGACCGGGGAGGCCGCGCGGGCCAGGGGCGGAAGTCACGCCAGCGACTGGCTCGGGCTGGCGCCGCACGGCTTCGCGGTGACGCACGTGGACGCGTTCTCGCATCAGTTCTTTGACGCCGCGATGTACAACGGACGGCCTGCCTCCTTGGTGACGGCGGCCAACGGGGCCGCCGCGGGGTCGGTCGAGGCCTTCGCGGACGGCATCGTCGGCCGCGGGGTGCTGCTCGATCTGCCGCGCGTTCATGGCCGACCTTGGCTGGAACCGGGCGAGGCGGTGCATCCGTCTGACCTAGACGCGGCCGCGGTGATGCAGCCGACCGAGATCCGCCCCGGTGACATCCTGTTCGTCCGGGTCGGCCGGGATGCGCGAGCCGAACGGCACGGCAGGCTCGACCCGATCACCGCCGGATCGCCGGGCCTGGCCGCCGATTGCCTGCCCTGGCTGCGCCGACACGACATCGCGCTGCTCGGCAGCGACGTGCAGTCCGATCAGATGACACCGGGCGGCGCCCCGCACCCGATGCCCGTGCACGCCGGCGCGCTGGTGTTGCTCGGCCTGCCGTTGCTGGACAACGCCTGGCTGGAGGATCTGACCGCCGCGTGCGCGGCCGAGGGCAGGTGGGAGTTCCTCACCGTCATCTGCCCGCTGCGGCTGCGCCGGGCCACGGGGTCGGCGGTCAACCCGGTGGCGGTGCTGTGATGGCGCGGGCCCTGGTGGTCGGCGTGGGCGAATCGGAGTATTCACGAGGCACGGACCGTTCGGAGTGGGAGCTGGCCGTGACGGCGGTCTCGCGCGCGCTGGCCGACGCGGGCCTGACGGCCGACGACGTGGACGGGCTGGTCCGCTACTCCTACGACGAGGTGGACGAGGCGATGCTGGTCCGGTCGCTGGGCCTGCGGCTTGGCTACTACTCCCAGACCGGCTACGGCGGGCTGGGTGCGCCCGCGGTCCTCGCGCACGCGTACGCCGCGGTGGCCAGCGGCCTGGCCCGGGTCGTGGTCTGCTACCGCTCGCTGAACGGCTGGTCCAGGACAAGGTACGGCCGGGCCGAACGGACGCTTGGCGACGGCGGGCCTGCGGACGTGATCGCGGCCGGGGACCGCGCCCCGTCGGGCGCTTTCGCCGCGCCCTACGGCCTGCTCAGCCCCGGGCAGGTGATGGCGCTATGGGCGCGGGAGTACCAGTGGCGGGCCGGGCTCACCGACGCGCAGCTGGCGGCCGCGCTTGGCCGGGTGGCGATCGACCAGCGATGCTACGCGGCCGCCAACCCCCGGGCCATCATGCGGAACCGGCCGCTCGACGAGGCCGGGTACCTGGCCGGCCGGATGATCTCCACGCCGCTGCGGCTATTCGACCTGGCCCTTGAATCCGACGGCGCCGCCGCGGTGGTGGTCGCCGCGCCGTCGGTGGCCGCGGGCCTGGCCCGGCCGGGGGTCCGCGTACTGGCCGCGGTGGCCGGCCTGTTTCCCTACGCCGAGTCGATCTCGGTCTACGGTGAGCTGCGTAACGGCCCGCAGTACCGCCGCGTCGGTCGCGAGTTGCTGCGGGACGCGGGCGTCCGGCCCGCCGATATAGCGGCCGCGATGATCTACGACGCGACGACCATCTCAGTGCTGCTGGGCCTGGAGGCGTACGGCTTCTACGAGCCGTTCACCGCGTGGCAGGGCGTGACCGAGCACGGAATAGGCCCGGCGAGCCCGCTGCCGGTCAACACGAGCGGCGGCCATCTGTCCGAGGCCTACGTGCACGGCATGAACCTGCTGGCCGAGGCGGTCAGGCAGTGCCGCGGCGAGTCCGCCAGCCAGGTCAGCCGGAGCGGACCAGTGCTGGTCAGCTCCGGCCCGAGCGCCGTGGTGCTGGCGCCATGAGCGGCGGGGGCGGCGCTGGTGCGGGCGCTAGCCCGGGCCGGATCGTGCCCGCGGAGACGCCACTGACGGCGGAATACTGGTCGGCGGCCCGGCGGGGGGTGATCTTGCTGCAGCGCTGCGGCGACTGCGGCGCCGTGCTGCACCCGCCGGCGCCGGTGTGCCCGGGCGGTGCCGGGCACCAGCTGGAGTGGTTCGAGGCCTCCGGCCTCGGGCGGCTGGCGAGCTTCACCAGCGTGGCGCACGCGGCCCACCCCGCCGTGGCGGGCCGGCTGCCCTACCTGATCGCGCTGGTCGAGCTGGATGAGGGCCCGCGAATCATCTGCAACCTGGCCCCGAGCCAGGCCGCCGAGCCCCGGCTGGGGGCACGCATCGTGTTCCGCCTCGGCCCCGCCGCCGGCGGCCTTGAGCTGCCCGTCGCGTACCTCGCCGCGGAGCCGCCGGCCTAGAGCGCCGATACTCGGCACCCCACCGACATCACCAGCAGTAGCAGGACCCGGCAGTCGTGGAAGCGGACTTCATTGCGCTAACTGATTTGTAACTAGATAGGTTCCTTTCTG
>PLIQ01000044.1:0-3936 GCA_003140115.1 Actinomycetota bacterium
GCCAGCACGCTCAGCCAGCGGGGCCCGTTGCGAGCCGTCGGAGCGCCGCTGTGGCCGGCGTCCCGTCCGGCCCCGCGACGGCGGCGGGTGAAGGACCACGCCGTGACGGCGAGCAGGATGGCCGCGGCGAGCAGGGACGCGACCAGGGCCAGATGGTACGTGGCGGCTGGCCGGAAGGTGAGCGTGATCATGCCGCCTGCCCCGGCCGGGACGAGGAAGCCCTGCTGCCAGCCGTCGAGGCGTACTGCCGTGAGCTGCTGCCCGTTCAGCGCCGCGGCCCAGCCCGGGTTGTAGTTCTCGTGGACCTCCAGATAGGAGGCCGCTCCTGGGCCCATGCTGAGCCGGCGCTGGTCCGCCTGCCAGCTGCGTATGGTCACCGCGCGCGAGACCGCGGCCGGGCCGCCCGAAACCCCGCCGGACGCGCCGCCGGACGNNACCGCGAACGTGCCGGGCGTCGCCGCGGTCAGCGTATGCCGCCCCGCGGCCAGGCTCAGCGTGCCGCCCGCAGTGCACAGCCGGACCTGCAGCGGGAGGTACTGGCTCAGCTCGGCGAGCGTGCCGCTGACCGACGTCTGGTAGACCCGCCCGTCGACCGTCAACGCCGGCCCCTGGCCGCAGCGCAGCGCGACCCGGCCAGGGGCCGGCGTGACCGCGCGCAGGCCGGCCAGGGCCGGCACCGAGAGCTGCGACAGCCGGACCGGGAGCGTCTCGAGCTGGCCGGTCGAGGTCACGATGGTGGCCTGGCGTACCTGCGGGAACGACACGTCGATCTGGTCGGTGGTCAGCGGGGTCGCGAACCGTACCAGGCCGCCCGGCCCGATGCGAGCCTGCCGGGCGCCGTCCGGGCTGGTGATCTTCACGGTCAGCGGCGTGGACGGCAGGCCGGCCGCTGGCCGTACGATCAGCGACCCGATGGACCGCCGGCCCTGCCAGCTCAGGTGGATGACCGGGCTGGTGCTCTCGGCCGTCCAGGGCATGCCGGCCGATCCGCTGATCAGGCTGGCCGGGAACCCGGGCGGTTCCGCACCCGGGGTGGAGGCCACGCTGACCTCGAGCTCACCCGGGCTGGCCCGCGAAGAACGCGAAGAACGCGANNAGCAGCGCGTCCAGCCCGGGACCGGGCAGGGCGAGCGCGGAGGCCTGCAGCCGCAGGGTCGCCGGCCGGGTCACCGCGAACGTCCGGGCCATGGCAGCGGTAGCGCCCGGGTCCGCGAACGCGAACGGCGACGGCACCTGCTGATGGAAGGAGAAAACGACCGATGCCGCCTGCTCGCCCGCCGGATCCTCCGCNNCGCAGCCAGCCGGTGCGGCCGGGGACCACGCGCAGCGGCTGGGTGGCGCCGGTCGCGGCGACGTCGGTGGTGTCGGTGCCGGCCGCGGTGGACACCCGGAGCACGCTGGCGATCTCGCGGTCGGTGCTGTCGTCAAGCAGGCGAATCCCGATGCCGGCCGGAAGGTCCATGGGCCGTTCGAAGGTGATCTGGATCCACTGTCCGACCGGCGTCTGCTCGTTGCCTTCCGCCCAGGCCGTCGCCGGGTCGCCGTCGAAGGCGTTAACCGGGTCGTCCTGCTGCGTGTCAGCGATCCAGGAGCCGTAGGACGATGCGGTCACGCTGGCCGCCCCGGACAGAACAGCCACGGTCAGGTGCCCGGCGGCCGGCACGGGCAGCAGCTGGCGGGGCGGCCCGCCCGCCCGGCCGAGCTGGCCGGCCCCGGCCGGGTTGGTCTCGGTCGCGGTGTAGGTGTACGAGACGTTGGCGTTGACCAGGCCGAACAGCGTGTCGGCCCGGCGCTGCCCGTCGGTCACCGCCCACTGCGCGGGCCGGGGCGCCGAGGCCGGCCACGGATCCCCGGCGATGATGGCGGCCTGGCCGGAGCCGAGCAGGCCCTGCCCGGTGAGCTGCAGCAGCGAGTCCGGTCCCCCGTTCACCAACACGGTCTGCCCGGCGGGCAGGGTGCTCACCGGGCTCAGCGGCACGGACCCGGTGCCGGCCGCGGCGTAGACCTCGACCGCCGGATAACTGGGCAGCGCCGCCTGCTGCGCGCGGGTCGCCCGCGGTTCGAGCTGCGCGCCGCCGATCGGCGGCCCGAACGAGGCGACCCGGGTGAACCCGGACAGCGCCAGGGTCTGGTGCACCAGCGCCGCGGAGGTGTAGCCGACCTGCCGCGGGTCCAGGTCGTTGCGCACCACGATGTAGCGGACGCCGGCCCGCTGCAGGTAGCCGGCCAGGCCGTTGACCTGCTCGCCGGATTCGATCGCGGTTTCCGCGGTGTCCAGCAGGACCTGCGATCCCGCGCCGCCGTAGGGCACCAGGCTGGCTTGCGCCCACGGTGAGGAGGCCAGCGCGACCAGCGGGTCGTCGATCGGATCACCCCACAGGTAGTCGCCATGCGCGTCCGCGGGCACCACCAGCGCCGTGTTCAGCGGCGACCGGGCGGCCAGGAACGCGGCGACCTGATACCAGTAGCGCGGCACCGCGGAGAACGAGCCGGGGTTCAGGACCTGGCCGGACAGGTACGGCAGCATGAGCCCGACCAGCACCAGGCCGACCGCAGCCCACGCCTCCACGACGAAAATCCGCTGGACACGCCCCGCGCGAGACCGAGAAAGCCAGGTCGCGGCCGCGTGCGCCAGCCCCAGCGCCAGGGCGGCCGCGATGATCGGTTCCAGCTTGTACACGTTGCGGAACGGGGCGAGCGTGCCGTCCAGCAGGTGGTCGACCGGCCCGTGGAACGGGCCGCCCAGCGCCCCGCTGTACCCGGCCAGCGCCACGGCCGCCGCCAGGCCGGCCGACAGCCGGAGCCAGGCCGCGTACGGCATGCTCCGCAGGGCCAGCCCGTACAGGCCGCTCGCGGCCGCGATGGCGCCGGCGATGATCGCCATCGGGGTGCTGACCAGGGCCCAGCCCGCCGGCAGCCACGGCGTGCCGAGGTTCAGGTAGGCCGTCCAGTTGCCCGCGCCGCGCAGCGCGGCGGCTGCCGACATGGTGCCCGTGGTGGTAGGCGCCTGCTCGATGTAGGGCAGGAAGTTGAACGCGTACCTGCCCTGCAGCAACAGCGGCAGCGCCCACCAGGCGGTGGCCATCGCCACCGCGCCCGCCCAGCACAGGGCCAGCGCGACCAGCCGCCGTCCGCGCGCGTAGGTGAGAATGAACAGGCCCGGGAGCAGCAGCGCGTCGATGGTCACGGTGGCGTTCACCCCGGACATGCACAACACCACGGCCGCGGACCGGGCGGCGGGCCAGATCACACAATCTTTACTCCGAACGGCCCTGGTTAGCGGCAGCACGGCCCACGGCGCGAGCATCCCGGGCAGCGCTGCGGCCGAGGTAGACCCGATCACAATGGTGAACGTGGGCCACAGCGCGAACACCAGCCCGGCCAGGAACCGCGAGGCGGGCGACCCGATGCCGAGCGCTTCGGCCAGCTTGACCAGCCCGCCGAACCCGACCGCGATGATCAGCGCGAGCCAGAGCCGTTCGGTGAGCCAGACCGGTACGTGCGCGAGTTGGCCGGCCAGGTAGAACGGCGCCATCGGCACGGCGTAGCCGACGGCCTGGTTGTTCAGCGCGCCGAAGGTGTTCAGCGGGTCCATCAGGTGCCACAGGCTCGCGTAGTAGGCCCACGGATTCAGGTCCACGCTGAGCTTGGTGTCGAAGAACATCCGGCCCGGGTCGTTGGCCACCAGGACCAGGAAGGCGCCGAGCCCGACCAGGGCAGACCAGCGCAGCACCGGCCCGCCTGGTGTCCCGCCCGGTGTCCCGTCCGGCCCGCCCGCGCCGGCGGGCCCCGCCGCGCCCGCCGGCACCGCCGGGTCGGCGAGTCGTTCGTCCCCGGCGCGGGCCGTCATCCGACGCGCCTCATGATCAGCATGAGATTCCAGGTGGCGACCTCCCGCAGGCCCGGCAGCCGGACCAGCAGGCGGCACCAGCGCGG
>PLIQ01000044.1:3977-22063 GCA_003140115.1 Actinomycetota bacterium
GGCCGGGTCACCCGGATCATCTCCTCGATCAGCCCCATCGGGTCCGGGACATGCTCGAGCACGTTGGAGGAGAACGTCACGTCGGCCGCGCCGTCGCGGACCGGCAGCCAGTAGCCGTCCGCGACCACCGCGCCGGCCGGCGCGGCGGTCCGCAGGCCTAGTTCGGCCCGGTCGGGTTCGAACAGGTAGCAGTGCGCGCCGCGGGCCCGGAACGCGGCGGTGAACCAGCCGCCCCCGCCACCGACGTCTACCACCGTCCGGTCGCCCAGGTCAGTGTGCTCGGCAACCTGCTGCACGGCGTCCTCGGCGAGACTCACGTAGAACGTCTCCCGGTTGGTCTGTTCGCCCAGGAACAGACGGAACAGCCGGATAGACCGGAGCACGCCGGAGCGGGCCGCCCGGTTTCCCCGTCGGCGGCGAATCGGTGCCAGCAGGCTCATGCAGTCCTTCAGTAGTCACCGCCAGGCCACAGTAGTCACCCTCAGGCCAGCGCGGAGCACCCGCCAGGCGGCCCGTACCACGCGGCCGCACAGCAGTTCAGCCTGATGATTATCTTGACTACCAGTCAGTAACCACCCAATAATGCTGCAATCTTCACATCGGAGATGAGGACCTGGCTACTGGTAACGCGGATCCTCAGCGTCAGCCAGGGACCTGGAGCCACGACGTGAACGATGACCCGGGCGCGTTGCCCGCGGAGCCGGGCCTATCCCGCGGACCAGCCAGTGCCGTAGACGGCCCGGCCCAGACGGCGAGGCCCGAGGTGCGCCGGAACATTGTGTTCATCGCATGGCGGGACCTCGCTAACCGGCTCGCCGGGGGATCCGAGGTGCTGGTCGACCAGCTGGCGTCGGGGCTGCTGGCCCGCGGCCACCGGGTGACCCTGCTGTGCGGCGGGGCGGTCGCCGAACGGCCGTACCCGGTGCGGCGCAACGGCGGGACCTACTCCCAGTTCCTCCGCGCGCCCCTGGCCTACCTGCGGGAGTTCCGGGACGCTGACCTGATCGTCGAGGTCTGCAACGGGATGCCCTTCCTGGTGCCGCTGTGGTCCCGGCGGCCGGTGATCTGCCTGGTCAACCACGTGCACACCGAGCTGTGGCCGATCCGGTTCCGCCCGCCGGTCTCCACCGTCGGCCGGCGCATCGAGAACACGGTCATGCCCTGGGTGCACCGCGAGAACCTGTTCCTCACCGTCTCCCCGTCCACGGCCGGGTCGCTGGAAACGATGGGCGTCGCCAACGGCCGGATCCGGCAGATCTGCAACGGCGTCGTCCGCCCCGACCCGCTGACCCCGCGCTCGCCGGACCCGCTGTTCGTCGCGCTCGGCAGGCTCACCGACTACAAGCGCCTGGACCTGCTGCTGCGGCTGTGGGACCGGGTTCGGCAGGTGGTCGGCGGGCAGCTGGTGATCGCCGGGGACGGACCGGAGCGGGCGCGGCTGGAGGCGCTGGCCGGACCCGGCGTGGTGTTCGCCGGGCGGGTGTCGGAGCAGGACAAGCACCGGCTGCTGTGCTCGGCGTGGCTGCTGATGCACCCGGCGCTGATCGAGGGCTGGGGCATCGTGGTATCCGAGGCGGCGATCCGCGGCACCCCGGCGATAGCATTCGACGTACCGGGGCTGCGCGACTCGGTGGTAGACGGCGAGACCGGGATCCTGGCGCGGACCGAGGGGCAGTTCGCCTCGGCCTGGGCGTCGCTGGCGATCGACGGGCGGCGCCGCGAGGATCTCGGCCGGGCGGCCCGCACCCGGGCGCTGCAGCTGCACTGGTCGGCCGCGGTCGAAGGCTTCGAGGACGTCGCCGAGGAAGCTATCAAGCGAGCCGGGAGGGAGCCATCGTGGCGGTGACCGCCCCGGTCCCCGAGGTCAGCAGAGCACCGGGCAACCCGCTCCAGGCCTTCTACGAGACCCCCGGCGTCCCGCTCAGCTCGGGCCCGGATCGCGCCCGGCGCCAGGCCCGGATGCTGGCCGGGATCCTGCGCGACCGGCCCGCCCCGGCGGTGGTCCTCGACGTGGGCTGCGGCGACGGCTCCGCGCTGGCCGTCGTGGCCACGCAGAATCCAGGACACCGATTCGCCGGGATCGACTGGTCCGCCGCCGCCCTGGGCCAGGCCCGGGCCCGCGGCCTGACCGTGGTCCGCGGCACCATGCAAACGCGCCTGCCGGTCGCCGACGGCGCCGCGGACGTGGTGATCATGAGCGAGCTGATCGAGCACCTGGTGGACCCCGACGGGGCGGTCGCCGAGGTCCGGCGGGTGCTCCGGCCCGGCGGCGCCCTGCTGCTGTCCACCCCGAACCTGGCCGCCTGGTACAACCGGGGGCTGCTCCTCGCGGGGATCCAGCCGGTCTTCTCCGAGGTGAGCCTGCGCGCGGTGTTCGGCAGGCCGGGNNCTTCTGCCGGTGGCCGTCCGCCGCGTCCATCCTGCTGGTCGACGCCCGGAAGCAGTAGCCAGCCATGGCGCAGGCCTCCGGCACCACCACGGACCAGGACCAGCCCCCGGCCCGCCGTCGGCGCCGCCGCGGCCTCGAACTGGCCGGACTGGCCGCCGGAGTGGCCGCCGGGGTGGCCATCACGCTGATCTGGCTGGTCCCGCCGCCCCACCATCACCCAGCCCCGGTAAGCACCAGCCGCCCGGTCCTGATCCCGAACCCACCGGTACCGGATCTCGCCGGACCGGAACCGGACCCCGCCGCACTAGACGCGCAGTGGGTCGCGTACTCCGACCATTCCGACTGCGCCGACTGGGCCGGCGGCGACGGGGTCTCGGCGATCCGCCTCAACGACACCCAGCTCGCGTGGTTCTTCTCCGATACGTTCATCGGCCCGGCCGGGCCTAGCACCGGTTTCTCGCACCTCAGCGGGTTCGTGCACAACGCGGTGGTCGTCCAGACCATGACCGGCCCGGGCAGCACGTTCGTCACCATGACGGGCGGCGGAGCCTGCACCGGCCCCGGCCGTCCTGGCGACGCGGCCCCGGTGGTAGGGGAACCGCCGGGGGTGCCCGGCGGTGCCCGGTACTGGGACGAGGACGGCATCGAGATTAGCGGGACGGTGGTCAAGTTCTACGACCATTACCTCGCCCGCGCCTTTCCGTTCGTCCCGGTCGGAACGGTGATCGCCACCTTCCCGGCCAGCCAGCTCAGCTCGGCCGGCCGCGGACCCCAGTACGGCGCGGTCGCCCGGCCGGACCTGGTCCCGCTGCCGTCTTACACGCCGCCGTCCGGCGGCACCCCGATCCTGTGGGGCGCCGCGCTGCTACGCGCCGGGAACACGGTGTACATCTACGGCACCCAGAGCCCGAACGTCCAGGTCCCGGGCTACCGGCTCTACCTGGCCCGCGTCCCGGTGTCCCAGCTGACCTCCTTCGCTGCGTGGCGGTTCTACACGGGCGCCGGCGCGTGGGCCGCCGGACAGCACCATGCCGAGCCGGTGCAGCCGCCGGGCAGCGGCCTCAGCGTGTCGTCCGGGTTCAGCGTGATCCAGGCGGGAGGCCGCTACTGGCTGATCCAGGGCGGGGTGACGCCGGGCGACCCCGACATCAACGCCTACCCGGCCAGCACCCCGTGGGGCCCGTTCGACCCCGCCAAAGGAAGGGTGCTGTACCGGGACCCGACCATCGGGCTCTACGCCGCGGATGACTACCGCATCCTGTACGAGGCACGAGTCGAACCCGCACTTTCGACCCCCGACACGCTGGTCATCAGCTATAACGTCAACTCGGAGGCGGTGACCACCGGCTGCCTGCCGATGTCCGACTTCACCAATACGGTGACCCTGCCCCGGTTCATCGCGGTCCCGCTAGCGGCATTCGGCGATCACCCGGGCACGCACGGTAACGCGGCCACGAGCGGACCGCAGGACGATCCGCGGATCGTGCCGCGGGACCCGTCGCAATGGTTCGACGCCTGGGCTTACCCGGGCACCGGCTGTCCGCCAGTACCCGCCCTGGCGTCCGTGCGAGCCACGCCGGGCAGCGGTAAGGTCACGTTGAGCTGGCCCGATGCCGGCCTTGGCGTCCACTATCGCGTCTCCTTGAACGGGCCGGGCGGTACCCCGGTGACCACCGCATACGCCGACAGCACCACCATCACCGGGCTAGGGCCAGGCCGCTACCAGGCCACGGTGGTGCCGGTCAACTTCAAGCAGCACACCGGCCGGCCGGCCGGGGTAACGTTCACCGTCCCCTAGGGACCGAAGGAAGGAGTGCCGTGCTCCGGTTGATCATCGCCATCGTCGTGGGTCTGGCCATCGCCATCGGCGGGACCGTCCTGGTGGTGAACGTGCTGTCCAGCCACGGCAACGGCACCCCCGGCAACTCCTCCACCTACAACTACGGCTCCCGCTGACCTGGCCCCGTCCGAAGCGGGCCATACAATGGATCAGCGACCATATACAATGAATGCATGACCGCTGCCAGGGTGAAGGTGAGCCGTAACGGGCAGGTCTCCGTTCCGGCCGCGGTACGGCACCGCTGGGGGACCAAGACCGTCCTCGTCATCGACCGCGGAGACTACGCCATCATCCGGCCGGTTCCCGACGACCCGATCGAGGACCTGCGAGGGGCTTACGCCACGCCGGGGCCGAACGCGGACGACGCGCGGGCGGCCGACCGGAGCGCGGAAGCCGATAGTGAGGAGAGGCGGCAGGCCGGCGCGGCGTGACCATCCTGGACGCCTACGCGGTCATTGCCTACTTGCGTGGCGAGCCCGCCGCGGCGGAGGTCGCCGAGCTGTTGCGCGGTCAGCCCCTGCTCACCTCGGTCAACGCGGCCGAAGTCTGCGACCAGATGGTTCGGGTGTTTGGTGCTGACCCGGACGGCATCGAAGCTGATCTGGCCTTGCTCGGTCACGCCGGCCTGAAGGTGCTGCCCGTCTCGTATGAACTCGGCATGGAGGCCGGACGGATCCGCGCGCGCCGTTACCATCGCGAGCGAGCGGCCGTCAGCCTGGCCGACTGCGTCGCAGCGGCGGCCGCGCTGGCCAACCGGCTGACGCTGGCCACCGCCGACCCGGCGTTGGCCACCATGCTGCGGGCCGAGGGAGGGGACGTTCACCCGCTACCCGACAGCCGAGGCCGCCGGCCCTGAGGTCCGACCCCCGCGCGGCCAGGAAACCGTTACGCTACGTAGAACCTGATGGGAGGGGAGCAGTGGAGCCATTCGACCCGAGCAGGCCGAACGTCGCCCGGGTCTGGGACTACTGGCTGGGCGGGAAGGATAACTTCGCCGCCGACCGCGAGCTCGCCGAGAAAATGCTGGCGGTCCACCCGCCCACCGCGCAGATGGCCCGGGAGAACCGGCAGTTCCTCGGGCGGGCCGTCAGCTACGTGGCGGCCCGCGGCATCCGTCAGTTCGTCGACGTCGGCGCCGGGCTGCCGACCGCGGTGAACACGCACGACATCGCCCAGCATGTCGACCCGGACGCGCGGATCGCGTACGTGGACAACGACCCGATCGTCATCTCACACGCCCGCAGCCTGCTGGCCAAGAGCCCCGGCGTGATCGCGGTTCCCGGCGACATGCGTGATCCCGGCGGCATCCTGGCCGACGCCGACCTGACGGACCTGATCGACCTGGCCGAGCCCGTCTGCGTGATCCTCTCCGGGGTCCTGCACTTCGCGCAGACCGCGACGGCCCGCGAAGTGGCCGCCGTTTTCACCCGCGCCATCGTGCCCGGCAGCTACCTGATCATCTCCGTCGGCTCCGGCAACCCCTCCGAGGGGGCGAACTTCACCTCGGAGTACACCGCCGCGCAGATCTACATCCACTCCCTGGAGGAGATCCAGAGCTTCTTCGACGGCCTCGACCTGATACCTCCCGGCGTGGTAGCGGTCCGCCTCTGGCCCGGCAACCTCGCCGCCGTCCCGGACCACAAGGCGCGCACCGCCACCTTCCTGGCCGGCGTCGCCCGCAAGGCCGGCGTCGAGGGTTCATAGGCCCCGACGCCGGCCCCGGTCAGGCCGCGCGTTACTTGGGCTGGGGCACGATCCGGATGTAGGGCTTGGGCGACTCCCACTCCCCGAACAGCTCCTTGGCCTGGTCGTTGGAGACCGAGCCGGCGATGACGACGTCCTCGCCCGGCTTCCAGTTGACCGGCGTGGCCACCTTGAACTTGGCCGTCAGCTGCAGCGAGTCGATCACTCGCAGCACCTCGTCGAAGTTGCGCCCGGTCGTCATCGGGTAGACCAGGACCAGCTTGATCTTCTTGTCCGGGCCGATCACGAACACGTTCCGCACGGTCTGGTTGTCGGCCGGCGTGCGCGCCTTGGCGTCGCCCGAGACGTCGGCCGGCAGCATCCCGTACAGCTTGGCTACCTTGAAGTCGTTGTCGGCGATGAGCGGGTAGTTGGGCGCGGTGCCCTGGGTCTCGGCGATGTCGGCGGCCCACCGCTCGTGGTCACCGGTGGAGTCCACCGACAGGCCGATGATCTTCACGTTGCGCAGGTCGAACTCCGGCTTGATCTTGGCCATGTAGCCGAGCTCGGTGGTGCAGATCGGAGTGAAGTCCTTGGGGTGCGAGAACAGGACCCCCCAGGAATCCCCGAGCCAGTCGTAGAAGCTGATCGGCCCTTCGCTCGTCTCCGCCTCGAAGTCCGGGGCCGTATCGCCGATGGTCAGTGGCATTGGTCATTCTCCCTTGGTAACCGCAGCACGGATTTCCCTCCCCGTAATTTACGACATGTTCGGTAGGTAATGCCGGCCATGCGGGTCGGGAAACGGCAGCGGACAACTGTGACCGATGACCCCGGCCGCTGGCACGACTCAGAGTTCGGCCTCGAGCTCCTGGCGAACCTGCGCCATCTCGTCGGCGACCGCCGGGTCGGCCGCGGGGTAACGAGGGTTGATCGCGTCGAGCGCCGTCACCAGGACCCCGGCGGTGGCCAGCCGGGTGAACCACTTGTGGTCGGCCGGCACGACGTACCACGGCGCCCACTTGGTGCTGGTGTGGCTCAGCATGTCCTCGAAGGCCCGCTGGTAGTCGTCCCAGTAGTGCCGCTCCTTGACATCGCTGGGGGAGAACTTCCAGTTCTTGTCCGGGTGGTCGATGCGCTCGAGGAACCGCTTGGCCTGCTCCCGCTTGGACAGGTTCAGCAGGATCTTGACCACGTGGATCCCGTTGTCGACCAGGTAGCGCTCCCAGTCGTTGATCTCCCGGTAGCGGCGCGTCCAGATGCCATCGTCCGCGACCGCGGGTATGTGCTCCGCGGCCAGCTGCTCCTTATGGACCCGGACGACGAGCACCTCCTCGTAGTGGGACCGGTTGAAGATGCCGATCCGGCCCCGCCCGGGCAGGGCCCGCTGGTGGCGCCACAGGAAGTCGTGGTTCAGCTCCTCGGCCGAGGGCTGCTTGAACGACCGGACGTCCACCGCCTCCGGGTTGAGCCCGCTCATCACGTGCTTGATCGTGCCGTCCTTGCCCGCGGCGTCGATGCCCTGCAGTACCAGTAGCACGCCGAACGTGTCCTGGGCCGCGAGCCGGTCCTGGTAATCGGCCAGCAGGGCCACGCCGTCGGCTAGCAGCGCGTCGGCCTTCGAGTGGGCCACCTGGCCGGTGTAGCCGGGATCGTAGTCACGGCTCAGCTTGACCTCGGTCCCGGGCGGGACGCGCAGCGGCGCGATGAGCTCGGTCATGAAGCGAAGGTGCTTGTCCATCCCCTAACCATGGCGGAAGCCCGCTCCGCAGGCCAGCCGCGGGGCCGGCCGGTCAGTGTTCCCGCCGGAGTTCGCCGTCTGTAACCCTCGTCCCCGGCGGCGTATGCTCGGCGTGGATGGCGTCGTCCGCGGGCGAGGGGAGAGGCTGTGGCCGAGCCGCCGGTCGCGTTCGCGACCGTCCTGCGGAAGCTGCGCACGGAGGCCCGCCTCACCCAGGAGGAGCTCGCCGAGGCAGCCGGGCTGAGCCCCCGGTCGGTCAGCGACCTGGAACGCGGCATCGCCGCGACGCCCCGCCGAGAGACGGTCCGCCTGCTCGCTGATGCGCTAGGCCTGTCCGGCCCGGCCCGGGCAGAATTCGATGCGGTCGCCCGGGGCCGCCCCGTACCCAGCCCGGCCGGGACCGACGGCACAGCCGCGCTGCGGACGCTGCCCCGCGACATCGCCTCGTTCACCGGCCGGCAGCAGGAGCTACAGGAACTGGTGGACGCCGCGGTGGGTTCCGCTGCAGTGGTCGGCATCCACGCGATCGGCGGCATGGCCGGGGTCGGCAAGACCGCCTTCGCCGTGCACGCCGCGCACCAACTGGCNNGAGGCGCGGATGGCGCTGTGGCGTGACCGGCTGGCGGAAAGGCAGCTGCTGCTGGTGCTCGATGACGCGGCCAGCAGCGAGCAGGTCCGCCCGCTGCTGCCCGGTACCGGAGCGAGCCTGGTGCTGGTCACCAGTCGCCGGCACCTGTCCGCACTGGAAGACGCCATCGCGATCAGCCTGGACACGCTGCCCGCCGACGAAGCGGCGGCGCTGCTAGTCCGCCTGTCCGGTCGGCCCGCGCTCAACCCGGCCGATCCGGCGGTGGGCGAGATCATCCGATCGTGTGGATGCCTGCCGCTGGCCATCGGGATGGTGGCCCGCCAGCTGCACCACCACCCGGCCTGGTCGCCGGCTGGACGGGCCGTCGAGCTGGCGGCGGCCCGGGACCGACTGGAGCTGATGGCTACCGAGAACCTGTCGGTCGCCGCCGCGTTCGACCTCTCGTATGCCGATCTCACCCAGGACCAGCAGCAGCTGTTCCGGCGGCTGGGGCTGCACCTCGGCGCCGACATCGACGCCTACGCCGCCGCCGCGCTGGACGACATCGGCCTTTCCGCTGCGCGCCGGGGCCTGGAGGCGCTGTATGACCAGTACCTGCTGACCGAGCCGGCTCAGGGCCGGTACCGGCTGCATGACCTGATCCGCGAGTACGCGCGCGGCCTGGCCGGCCACCTTGACCCGGAGCGTGACCGGGACGAGGCCATTGGTCGACTACTTGACTACTATCAGCGGACTGCGGCCAGCGCCGAGAGCCTGCTGGCCCTGCAGACCCGCCCGGCCCTGGCCTGCGCAGCCGGCGCAGAAGCGGTCGCGGTCCCCGTCCTGGCCGACCGTGAGCAGGCGCTGACCTGGGCCCGGGCCGAGCGCGCCAGCCTGCTCGCCTGCCTGGACCACCTGACTGGAACCGGCCAGCCCGGCCGGGTCATCGCTCTCACCGCGGGCATCGCCGCTCTGCTGCGCCACGATGGCTTGTCGGCTGAGGCCATCACCCGCCATGCCACCGCCCTGGACGCCGCACAGCAACTCGGGGACCGGCCAGCCCAGGCCAGCGCCCTGACAGACCTGGGAATCGCACGGCGGCTCGCCGGGGACTGGCCGGGCGCGACGCGGGACCTGGAGGGAGCACTGAGGATCTGCCGCAACCTCGGCGACCGGCTCGGCCAGGCCACGGCCCTCAGCAACCTGGGCGTGGTCCGCTGGATGACCGGGGACTACCCGGCTGCGGCCGCGGACCTGGGGGAGGCGCTGGGCATCTCCCGTGACATCGGGGACCGGCTCGGCCAGGCCAACGCCCTTACCGATCTGGGCATCGTGCATCGGCTGACCGGAGAGTACCCGGGTGCGGCCCAGGATCTGGCGGAGGCGCTGGAGATCTGCCGCGACCTGGGTAACCGGCCCGGCCTGGCCACTGCCCTCACGGACCTGGGAATCGTGCGGTTGGTGACCGGGGATTATCCGGCTGCGGTCCGGGATCTGGAGGAAGCGCTGGGCATCTCCCGTGACCTCGGCAACCGGCTCGGCCAGGCCAACGCCCTCAGCAACCTGGGGGAAGTGCGGCGGCTGACCGCGGATTATCCGGCTGCGGTCCGGGATCAGGAGGAGGCGCTCGGCATCTACCGCGGTATCGGCGACCGGCATGACCAGGCCAACGCCCTTGGCTATCTGGGCATGGTGCGCCGGACGACGGGGGACTATCCGGGTGCGGCCCGGGATCTGGAGGAGTCGCTGGCCCTGTTCCGGGCCCTCGGCAACCGGGGCGGTGAGGTCACGGTCCTCAACGAGTCCGGGACCTTGCACCGGGTGTGCGGCGACCTGGACCAGGCCGGGTCAATCCACCAGCAAGCCCTGGACCTAGCCCGCGATATCGGCAGCTCCTGGGACGAGGCACACGCCCTGGCCGGCCTGGGCAAGTGCGCCCTGGCCTCGGGTCACGCCGCCGAGGCCGAGGCCAACCTGCGGCAGGCCCTGGAGATTTTCCAGCGGATCGGCGCGGCCGAAGCCGCCGAACTAGCCGCCGAGTTCGACGCGATCCGGGCTGCGGGCTAAGCGGGGTTCCCACCACTCAGTGTTCCCACCACGGGCGGGGGCCGGCCCCAGTCCGGGCGGCTGCTCGGGTCCGGGGCACCTCCGGGTCCGTNNCGTTCAGCCCGTGCAGGATCGCGGCGGCCGCCAGGCCGATCCAGCTCACGGTGTACCACCGGTGCCGCCCGCTGGCCGCCAGCCCGATGAAGTAGCCGGTCAGGCCGGCCCAGCAGGCGTGCGTGATCGGGTCGGTGANNGAGGAGCCGCTGGATCTCGGGCAGCGCCGGCTGCACGGTCAGGTAGAACTCGGCCAGGCCATTGACCGTGAAGTAGTGCACCACCTCGCTGGCCCCGAACACCAGCCCGCTCACCGCGCCGAGGAACAGGTAGTGCCGGGGCGCGAGCTCCTGCCGCAGGTAGAACCGGTAGATCAGCGCGACCGCCAGCACCGGCCAGCCGCCCGCCGGCCGGGCAGAGTATGCTTCCGCGCCATGTGGAACTCATTCCGGACCGACGCCCGCACCGGCCTCACGGCGGAAGTGATCACCTATCCCGGCGGTGGCGGGGACGAGATCCACGCCTGGTTCGCCCGGCCGACCGGAGACGAGCCCGCGCCGGCGATCGTGGCCGTGCACCACCTGCCCGGCTGGGATGAGTTCTACCGGGAGTTCTGCGAGCGGCTCGCGCGGCACGGCTACAGCGTGCTCTGCCCCGACCTGTACTGCCGCTACGGCCACGGCACCCCCGACGACGTGGCGGCCACGGTCCGGTCGCAGGGCGGCGTCCCCGACGACAGCGTGGTGGCCGACTGCGCGGCCGCCCTGGCCTGGCTCAAGGCGCTCCCCTCCAGCAACGGCAAGGCCGGCATCATCGGCACCTGCTCAGGCGGGCGGCACGCGCTGCTCACCGCGTCCCGGGTGCCCGGTTTCGACGCGGTCGCCGACCTGTGGGGCGGGGGAGTGATCCAGTCCCCGGCCGAGCTGTCCCCGGCCCGCCCGGTCGCGCCGATCGACCTCACCGCCGACCTGTCCGCGCCGCTGCTTGGCCTGTTCGGCAACGACGACTCCCATCCGTCGCCCGAACAGGTCGACCTGCACGAGGCCGAGCTCGAGCGGTACGGCAAGGACTTCGACTTCTACCGGTACGACGGCGCCGGCCACGGCTTCTTCTACTACCAGGCCCCGATGTACCGCTCCGAGCAGGCCATGGACGGCTGGGAGAAGATCTTCGCCTTCTTCGGCCAGCACCTATCCCCCTGAAGCCCGTGTACCCCGGTTCTCCTTTTCGGCCGAACAACCGCCTGGCGATCATGCCGCAGCCCGGCTCGTCGGACCCGTTCCCCGTGATCGTGTGACGCCACTTTGTTGTGAAAGAGGCGGTGTCACACGATCCTTCTCGTGCCGGCCTGCCGGCGGTGGGGGCGGCACCGGCAGCAGCACTGGCCACACAGGTCACAGATCAACGGCGGCTTCGATGGTCAGGCGGCGGGCAGCGTTGGCGCATTTCCCTCTAGAGGATCGGGGTGCCGAAGGGGTGTATGCGCTGCCGCGGCCGCGATGCCCGCGCATGCCGTCGTCCCGCAGGCCCCGGTAGTCCGTCTGCGTCCCAATACCGTGGAGGATCCGGCTTACACGGAGGATCCGGGCAGCTGGGGCAACCAAAATACTCCGTATGAGCCATATCCTCCGCATTGATTTCCATTGCTTCGAATATACTAGTAAATTGCGGGACGGGTGAGGTGCCTGCGCCGGGGGTGAGCTGCCCGGCCGCGCCAGCGGGTCTGACACGCGCCAACCCCGGGGCCGCTCACCCGGGCGGCGCACCCAGACCCTGCCCTCAGCACAGCAGGCCGGCGGGCACGACACCAGCACGGCCAATACCGGTGCGGAAATCCGCGTTAGCCGCCACAGGCTCACCCAGTTAGCCCCTTTCGCCGGCATAACGTCGCGTCTTCTAGCCGCCTCGACCGGTCGGGGAGACCCGCGGCCACCCGCAGCCGGGCGAACTCGGTGGCGAGCGCCCGGGGAGGATAGTGCGCGTTGAGGCCGCTCGGATTGGGCAGTATCCAGAGCCTCGTCGACCCGATCGTGTCCTCCTGGAGACCGACTGCCGCGTCCGGCCGACCGAAGGCGGCGCGGTACGCCGTGACTCCTAGCACCGCCAGCCATCGGGGACGCCGGGCCAGCACCCGCCTGCGCAGCAGCCGGCCACCCTCGACAAATTCCGCTCGGGCCAGCTCGGCGACGCCGACGGTCGGGCGGCGGACGAGGCTGGTCAGGCCAAGTCCCAGGGCGAGCAGCTCGTGCGCTTCGTGCGGGGCCAGACGGCGAGGCGTGAACCCCGACTCATACAGCGCCGGCCACCAGCGATCGCTCGGCGTCGCGAACGGCGCGCGGGCCGCGGCGGAGGAAAGCCCGGGGTTGGCGCCGCAGAACAGCACCACCAGATCGTCGGCGATCACGTCGGCGAGGCGCACCCGCCGAGCGGCTTCCAGCTCCGCCGGGGAGAACCGCTTGCCACGGGCCGCTACCGGCTTGCCCGGCATCATCCGCACCTCCCGCCGGAATCCGGAATCCGGAATATAGCGCGCTATGTCAGTGGCGGCCGACGGGCGCCTCGATGTCGTCGTAGACGCGGACCGCGGCCAGCCGCCCGTCCGGGCCGCGCTCGCAGATGCCGATTCCCGCCTGGGGCGGCAGGTCATGGCGGCCCCAGCGGACGCAGTTGTATTCCACGGCGCAGCGCACGCCGTCGTCGGTGACCGCGCACTGCTCGAGGCCGATGCCGCCGCCCGCGCTGAAGCACTCGGTGAAGTACGAACGGAGCTCGCTGGTGCCGCGGTACGCGTACTGCGGGCCGACCGGCTCGCGGAAGTAGCCGTCCGGCTCGAAGGCCCGCACCACCGCGTCGGCGTCACCCGCTCCCAGCGCGTCCTGGTACTGGCCGACGATACCGCCGGGGTGGCCGGACCCGGGCCCGAGAATGGGCGCCCGGACGTAATGCTGCCCGAACATCGGCAGCTGGCTGCAGTAGGTCCGGAACACCACCGACCGGTCGTCGTGGGATTCGGCGACCACCGCCAGCGGCCAGGCCAGGTCCTGCCCGTCGTGGGTCAAGTGCGCCAGCAGTTCGACCACGGCCCGCCCGCCGACCACGGTGGAGGCCACGGTCTCGGTCCGGGGGTGCAGCCCGGCCAGCCAGGATTGGTTCCGGCTGACGAACTGCCGTACCTGCCGGTGCCCGCGGACCTCGCCGGCCCGCGGGTCATAGATCACCACCTGGCCCGGCCACACGGCCTCCAGATCGCGGGCGTCGCCTTTGTCCAGCGCGGCGAAGTACTGCCCGACCGGATCGGCGTGGCCCGCGTCGCGGGTCTGCAGCCGGGCCTGCTCTACGGCACTGGTGAACTCCGGAAACCACGGCATCTGCGCTCCTTGCCCGGTGCCAGCCTAGCCGGACAGGAACGCCTCGACGCCGGCGGCGAAGCCGGCGTGATGCTGGAACAGGAAGCCGTGGGNNGCCGAGGAGGCCAGCACCAGCCTGCGGACCAGGGCCGGCCGCTGCAGTGCGATCTGCTGGGCCACGAAACTGCCGATGGAGAAGCCGAGCAGGTCGGCCTGGCCGATCCCCAGGGCCGCGATGAAGGCGATGGCATCGCGGCCCATCTGCTCGATGGTGGCCGGGGTGGTGCCGGTGTCGCGATACGCGTACTCGACGCCGTTGGCCGCGCTGACCACCTCGTTCGGCAGCTCCGCATATCCGGTACCCATCAGCGGGCCAGGGCCGATACGTCCGTGCCGGAGTCCTGCCACTCGCGGCCCGGCAGCCGCGTCTTGATCTCCTGGAGCAGCCACCCGTTGCCGTCCGGGTCGCTGAACGAGGCGTACGTCTGGTACGAACGCCCTTCCGGATCCGGCCCCGGAACCCGGCCCCCCGCCAGGTGGAAGACCTCGCTGACCTCGATGCCCCGGTTAAGGAGGTCGGCTCGCGCCGCGACGACGTCGGAGACGGGCAACGTCACGACCTCGAGCTTCATGTCGGCGGGCGGCTGAATCGAAGGACTGGTCATGCTGACCTCCCTGGGTCGCTCGGCTACTTGCGCAACGGTCGCAGGCCCGCGCGGACCTCTTCGCAGAAGATCTGCGGCTGCTCCCAGGCCGCGAAGTGACCGCCTTGGGCGGGCTGGTTGTAATACATGAGGTCGTGATACGCCCGCTCGGTCCAGCTCCGCGGGGCCTGGTAGCCCTCGGCGGGAAAGGCGCTCACGGCCGCCGGGATGGAAACACTGACCGCGTTGTACAGGGCGATCTTGTTTTCCCAGTACAGGCGGGCCGCGGAGATCCCCGTGTTGGTCAGCCAGTACAGCATGATGTTGTCCAGCACATCGTCCCGGGTGAGCGCGCCCGCGGGATGCCCGTTGACGGCATGACCGAGAACGGCCGAGGTCACCGGCGCTGCCGGCTGGCCGTAACTGTCACCGTGGTCAAGCAGCCAGGCGGCCAGGCCGACCGGTGAATCCGCGATCCCGGTCAGCGTCTGCGGGCGCGTCCCCATCAGGCTCGAGTAGGCGCGCCGCTTGGAAAACAAGGCGTTCAGCTGGTCGTACGCGCGCCTTTCCTCGGCGGACAGACCCGCCGGCGGCGGCCCGCCGTCCTGGAGCGCCTTGGCTACGTCGGGCGGAACCGTGCCGGGGAAGTTCGTGTGAATGCCGAGCAGCTCCGGAGGTGCCTGTTCGGCCATCACGTTCGACACGGCCCCGCCCCAGTCGCCGCCTTGCGCCGCGAACTGGGTGTAGCCGAGGCGGATCATCAGCGCCGTCCAGGCCCGTGCGATGCGCGGAACATCCCAGCCGGTAGCGGTCGGTTTGCCGGAATACCCGTACCCCGGAAGCGACGGGATGACCAGGTGGAACGCGTCCGAGGCGCTCGCGCCGTGCGCGGCGGGATCGGTGAGCGGGTCGATGATCTTCAGCTGCTCGATNNACGATCAGCGGCAGCGCGTCCTCGTGCCGGGACCGGACGTGGATGAAATGAATGTCGAGCCCGTCGATCTCGGTGATGAAGTGCGGCAGGGCGTTCAGCGTCGCCTCGCACCGGCGCCAGTCGTAATCGGTCGCCCAATGGCGCGCGAGCTCCTGGATCATCGCCAGCGGGACGCCTTGCGAGTAGTCGGTGACGGTCTCCCGGTCGGGCCAGCGGGTCGCCGCGATGCGCACGCGCAGCGCCGCCAGCTCGGCCTCGGGGACCTCGGGAATCGTGAACGGCCGGATCGCCGTCGCGCCCGTCGTGACAGACATGCGGATCTCCTTGGATCGGTTCGGTTTGGCGGTCGATGCTTACAAAGTCGCGCGCCGGGCGGCGGATGGCACCCGTATAAAACCCTGGCCGGCACCCTGGTGTGCGGCATCGGTATCCCGGCGGTGATACCCCCGGTCGTTCGGACCAGAATTCAGATCATTCCGAACGACCCTGGTCCTACGGTCCGCATATGCCCGGGGCGTGCGGGCGGTATCCCTGTTCCCTACGCCGCGGGGCCGGGGCGTGGCGCCCCGCAGCTGGTTGGCGGGCACGTCGGCCGGGTCAGCGCGCGTTTAACCTAATCAGGGTCCACTCCCGCGTAGGCGTGGGCGAACCAGCGCGCAAAGAGCGGGTCGTTCTGCAAAGCGGCGATCCAGCCGTTCCTCAGCCCATGGGAAAAGCCTCCGGGCACGGCGGCGGATGGTTCTTTCCCGTCGCGCAGGCTGGTGAGGAGTACGTGCAGGAACCAGTTGGAGAAGGCCTCGGTCTGCCAGATCGACGGAAGCCGGGTCCGTGAGTAGGCCGACAGCCGCGTGTCGTCCTGCCGTGGCCCGAAGCGCTCAATGAGGCCGTGGGCCAACTCGATGCCGTCCTGGATGGCCAGGTTCATGCCCTTGCCGCCGGCCGGCGTAATCAAGTGAGCCGCGTCGCCTGCCAGGAATAGCAGACCCTGCTGCATCGGCTCGATCACCCGGACCCGCAGATCGAGAATTCCCATCTCGCCCAGCGGCGCATCCAGCGGCCTGCCGATTCCCAGGCGGGCCGCCAGCTCGTTGCGGACCCGTTGCTCCGGCCAGTCCGCGGCGATGTCGGTACCGGGGATCTCCAGGTAATAACGCGTCTGAGCCGGGCCGCGGCGCATCTGCCCGGCGAACCCGCGGGGATGCGCGGCGTAGATGGTGTGCCTCTCCAAGGGCGCGGCCGCNNGCCACCATGACCAGGAACCGTCCCGGCAGCAATTGCTCATTGACCCGGGCCTGCGTCATGGCCGCCGAGACGAGGCTGCTCGATCCATCGCACCCGACTGCGGCCTCGAACCGGACCTGCGACGGCTCACCGTCCGGCCCCTGCACCGACAGTACGACTCCGCTGGAGTCCTGGGTCACCGCCCGGACGGCATGCCCGAACCGGACCTCGCCGCCTGCTTCGGTCAGTGCCTCGCACAGCCGCTGCACCAGCTCATGCTGCGGGTAGATGTAGTGCGGCCGCCCGNNGGCCAGCAGTTGCACGGTGCGGTACTCGACTAGTCCCGCCTTGGGGCGGCGGGCCAACTCTGCGGGCGCCTCCCGCTCGAACACCACGAACGGGATGGCCTCGCGCTGCAACAGGTGGGCAACCACCAACCCAGCGGGGCCCGCCCCCACGATCGCGACGCCCGGCCTGCTCGACATCAGGTCACCGGCCCCTTCCCTTCGCCGCATCAGCTGAGCTGTTCGAGTCCGAGCAGCTGCTCGAGGACGGCGGTGAGCCGCGCCGCGCGGTCCGGGGCGTACCGCATGGAACGCCAGGCCACGTGCCGGTCCGGACGTACCAGGACGGCGCCGGTGGTCTCGACCTCCCGCAGGGCGGCCCACTCGCCGTAGGGGTCGGTCACGCCGTCCTGGCCGCCGATGACATGGACCCGGACGGGGACCCCGACGCGCGCGGACGCTTCCGCCGCCGCCCGGGACCACGCCTGTCCGCCGACCCCGGTGAGCAGCGCGAAGCCCAGGTCGTCAACGAGGTCGAGCGAGGAGACCGGGACGCCGTCTCGTTCCAGCCGGACGTGCGGGACGCGGGCGCCGGGGCGGGTGGTCGGCTGGTAGTACAGCTGCGGGTCGCGGGCCGGGGTGACCTCCGGGCTGCCGTCGTCGACGATGGCNNACCCGAGGGCGGCCTCGACCGCGGCTCCTTCTTGCAGGCTGGTGATGGCGCGCTGCACGCCCTGCGCCCCGACCGGCTGGCGTTCCGCCGAGTAGCTGTCCAGCAGGGCGGCGCCCGCCCGCCCGGCCAGCACCAGGGCCAGCTTCCAGCCGAGGTTGTACGCGTCNNGCCACGCCGAGGATCTCCGCCTCGACCTCCTCGCCCACCAGGGCGGTTATCCGGCTGTGCAGTTCGCTGGCGCTCAGCGCGTCCAGCGACACCTGCGCCGGGTCGTACATGAACGCCAGCACGAACTCCGTGAACGGCTTGTGGCAGATCAGCGTGCCGAGCCGCAGCGGCGGCAGCGGCCCCGGCATCACGTTCCAGGTCAGGACCCCGGGGCGGTGCGCCAGGTACCGGGACAGGTCGGCGCGGAACCAGATGTTCGCGGCCCGGGCCAGGTCGTCGGGCCCCTCGACGGTCAAGCCGGCCTGGCCGAGGACCCGGCTGCGGGCGCCGTCGGCGCCCGCCACGTACTGCGAACGCACGGTCAGCGTCGCGTCGCCGTCACGTTCGTGGATGACGCTGGTGACGCCGGCCTCATCTTGGGCGAGGCTGGTGAACTCCCACCCGAACCTGATGTCGGCGCCCATGTCCCGGGCCGCCGCCAGCAGCATCGGTTCCAG
>PLIQ01000044.1:22119-22328 GCA_003140115.1 Actinomycetota bacterium
TGCGGCGTGGCGACCGCGTGGAAGCGGTCGCTGATCCCCAGGTGCCGCAGGATCTCGACCGTGCGCTGGTTAATGATGTGCGCGCGCGGCGTGTGGGCGGTGCCCCGGTGCCGCTCGACGAGAAGGTGCCCGACGCCGTACCGCGACAGGGCGGCGGACAGGGCCAGCCCGGCCGGGCCGGCCCCGACGATCAGCACGGGCACCTCAAC
>PLIQ01000260.1:0-17159 GCA_003140115.1 Actinomycetota bacterium
ACCTCCATGTGATCGGACACGAAGCCGACCGGGATCACCACGACGGCCCGGGTTCCTGACTTGGCCAGCTCGGCGAGGCGGTCGCGCACGTCAGGTTCCAGCCAGGGCTGTGACGGCGGGCCGCTCCGGCTCTGGTAGGCGAGCGACCATGGGTGCGCCCCCGCCCCGGTCCGTTCGGCGATGAGGCGGGCGGCCTCGTTCAGCTCGGCTACGTACCGTCCTCCGGCTCCGGCGGGGCCGCTGGCCTTAGCCATCGCCAGCGGGATGCTATGGGCGGTGAACACCAGGTGCGCGTCGCCGCGCACTTCGGCCGGGAGCGTGGCCAGCGCCGCGCGGGCGTGGGCGGCGAACGGCTCGATAAAACCCGGGTGGTTGAAGAACCGCCTTACCTTGTCGATCCGCGGAGCCTCGGGACCGACGGCCAGGCAGGCCCGTTCGATGTCGTCCAGGTACTGCCTGCAGCTGGAGTAGGAACTGTAAGCCGAGGTCACGAACGCGATGGCCCGCCGGACACCGTCCGCCGTCATGGTCCGCACCGTGTCGGCCAGGTAGGGCGTCCAGTTCCGGTTCCCCCAGTACAGGGGTAGCGCCAGGCCGCTCGCCGCGAAATCGGCCCGCACCGCGGCGAGCAGGTCCCGGCACTGCTGGTTGATCGGGCTCACTCCGCCAAACGCGTCGTAGTGCTCGGCGACGCTGGCGAGGCGTTCCGGCGGGACGTTCCGGCCGCGGGTGACGTTGGCCAGGAACGGCATCACGTCGTCGGGGCCTTCCGGACCGCCGAACGAGACGAGCAGGAACGCGTCGTAGGACGGCATGCCTCCATCCAACCAGGGCCACCGGATTGCTATGGCCGCCGCCGGATGCGGGATCGGCGCCAGAAACCGGTTGGAATGGTCCGATATCGTGACGACCATGGGATACAGCGACCGATGACGCGGGTTGACGACACCCGTACCACCATCGGCCGCTCCCCCGCAGGCAGGCTGCCCGGCCCGCTGCGGCCGTACGCGGACATCTTCCGGGTCCCGGGGGCTTGGCGCTTTTCGGCGGCGGGCGTCATCGGGCGGATGCCGATGTCCATGTTCGGGCTCGGTACCGTCCTGCTGATCTCGGCCTCCAGCGGGAGGTACGGCGTGGCCGGCGCCGTGGCCGCGGTCGGCTCGCTCGGGTACGCGTTCTCCTCACCGCGGATCGCCCGGCTGGTCGACACCCGCGGTCAGCGGCGCGTGCTGCTGCCGTTGCTCGCCGTGTTCACCATCGCGACCGCGGCCCTGATCGTGACCGTGAAGCTGCGCGCGCCGACCTGGGCCTTCTTCGTGCCCGGCGCTGTCGCGGGCGCGGCCATGCCATCGCTGGGCACGATGGTCCGGGTCCGGTGGAGCGTCCTGCTCGCGGGCTCGCCCCGGCTGCACGCAGCGTTCTCCTTCGAGTCGGTCGCCGACGAGTTGTGCTTCGTCATCGGACCCGCCGCGGTCACGTTGCTGGCCACCGAGGTGTTCCCGGCGGCTGGCGTCGGCGTCGCCGCGCTGCTGTGCCTCGGGGGAACCCTGTGGTTCGTCGCCGAGCGCGGTACCGAACCGGTCGTGGCGCCCGTCGGCGGCCCGGTCCGGCGCAGCGAGCGGGTCCATGGCGCCCCGGCTCCCGGCCTGATCGTGCTGGCTCCGGTATACCTGCTGCTCGGCGCGATGTTCGTGTCCATCGACCTGAGCACGATCTCGTTCGCCCAGCACTTCGGGCACAAGCCGCTGGCCGGGTTCATCCTCGGCACCTACGCGCTGGGCAGCGCCACGGGCGGGCTCTGGTACGGGTCCAGGCAGTGGCGGACACCGGTCGAGACCAGGTTCGCGGTGACCCTCACCCTGACCGTGCTGGGCGTGGCCACGTTCTGGGCCCAGCCCAACCTGATCACGCTGACCTGCGGCATCTACCTATGCGGGCTGACCATCGCGCCGACGCTGATCGCCGGGTTCAGCTTGCTCGAGGCGCAGGCCAAGCCGGGCCGGCGCACCGAGGCCATGTCCTGGCTGAGCAGCGGCATCGGGGTGGGCGTGGCCGTGGGCGCCTCGGTGGTCGGTTTCATCCTCGACGCGTACGGACCTCGGGTGGGGTACGTGTTCGCCGCCGCCTGCGGCGCGGCGAGCGCGGCGACCTGCCTGCTCGGCCTGCCCCGCCTGCGGTCATCGCGGGTCCCGGCCTGAGGGATGGCGCCTGGTCCTACCTTAGGAGTTGTTCTGGGCGTACTCACCGGCCAAGGCGAGCACCTCGTTGACGTACCAGGTCGCGTGGTTATAGGAGAAGATCGCCCCGGACAACCCCGCGATGCTCCCGCCGCCGGAGGCGCACAGCAAGCGCGCGGCGGACGGTATGGCGTCCAGCGGGTTCCAGATGTCCGGGGTACCGGTCTGCCCGAACCCGTCGGTGCCCCACATGGCCCAGGTCGAGGGGAGGAACTGCATGGGCCCCTCCGCTCCCGCGCTCGACGGGCCTTCGTTGGCCCCGTCACCGCTCTCGATCTCGCCGATCGCGGCGAGCACGGTCCAGGACAGGCCGGGGCAGTATTGCGCGGCCGAGGCCTTGAACAGGTCGATCCAGTTGGCCGGCACTCCCGTTGGGGCGTTCGGCTCCACCGGCAAGCTGCCCGCCGCGTTCAGGGTGTAGGCCACCAGGTTCACGACCTTGCCGCCCTTGCCGATGAGCACCTCGACCTGCGCCTTCAGTGACGCGAGGTTGTCTCGGGGAGCGTTGATCAAGACGGCGAAGTTCTTGGCCAGCCCGAGCTGCGCGGACCGGGTCAGGTTCACGATCGCGTCCGCGCCGGGCACGCTGAGCGCGGTTGGCTTGCCGAACGGTACCTGCTCGAGGGTCGCGGCCGAGACCGGATACGACCGCCCGGCGGTCAGGTGAAGCTTCGTGGCCGCGGCGCCGGTGCTGATGAGCTGGCCCTGGCTCAGGTCCGACCAGATCGTCGCCGAGGCTGCTGTGGCCAGCGGTGTCCAAGGCCGAAAGGCCTGCGGCGAGACGCCGAGCACGTCCGCGCTGTGCCCGTTGACCGTGACCTTCCCGCCGTCGACGGGCAGCACCGCCACCACGCCGCCCAGCTTGCTGATCTTGGCCAGCTGGGCCGACGTGATCCCGCCGGGGACCGCGGCGATGAGGTCCGGAACGAACTGCTGCCGGGGCGCGGAGCCGGCCGATACGGGGGAACCAGAGGCCCGGGCGGTGGGCGTGGACTCCGGCACGGAACCCGACGAGACATGGGAGGAAGGCGTACCACCGGCCGGGGACGCCACCGCCGCATCAGCGGCCTGGACCGCGGATCCGGCGAGGCTTACGGCGAGCGTAGCCACGGCGGCCGCCGTCAGGGCAACTCGACGCGGGGACAATGGCAGCACAATGTATATGACGATATAAGGCCGCCCACGCCAACAGAAACCCTCGAACGACTTCTTAAGGAGATTTTCAGCTTCGCTAAACGGATGACCAGGATCGCCGCTACCAGGCCGAGGGCTACGAGGCCGGATCAGGCCACTGGGGCGAAACGGACGTCATGCGTCGCCCCGGGCGCGCAAAACGCCAGCATGCGCTCGGCCTCCCTCCCCACCTGAGCACGTTCCCTCCAGGACCCGAACAGCTCGATGGTGAGCGTGGCCGCGCTCTTAGTCCGGGCCAGCCGCCACATCCCGGCCACGAACCCGTCGATCAGGACCGATCCGGGGAAGATGGCGTTCATGCGGTAGAACCGCTTCAGGTGGTCGAGGTGAACGACCCGAGACCGGTCCGCGTGCGAGAGCAGCAGGTTGTCGAACTCGGCCGCCAGCCGGACCGGCGCGGGCACGTCTTCACCCGGGCGCGGAGCCGACGGCAGGTCGAACAGCTCGGCGCCCTGCTCGTCGCGAAAGGTGACCAGCGACGGTCGCAGCTCGTCGATGACCGCGCGCAGCCCGGTCAGCCCGGACCAGGCCGTCACGTCCCGGGCCGTCGCCGGGCCGAACGCGGCCAGGTACCGCGTTACCAACCCCGCCAGGGTGGGCGGGAGCGCCGGATCCGCGGCCGCTGCCGGACCGAGCCAGTGCTCGGCGGAGGTATGCAGCGATTGCCCGGCCCGGCCCCAGACGGCGCGCGGCGGCACCTGCACGAGCGGGACGTGCGCCCGCACCGCCTGCGCGAGCGCGGCCGGCGGATGGTCCGGCCAGCGCTCGGCGAGCGCCCGGCCGAGCGCGCTGAACGTCATCGGCTCGGATTCCACCAGCTCCCGCCCGGCCGCGGCCACGGCCGTGGCGTCCACCCCGGCCAGCTGCTTGCCGAACGAGCCGCGCAGACCACGGTCGAGCACTGGCTGGATCAGGCGGCGTAGCGGCAGGCAGTCCCGGGCGGAGACCACGTGGATGGTGCCGCGCATCACGGCGATCCTGACCGCGCTCCGGTCGGTGATCAGCACGGCCAGGTCATCGGGCCGGAATCCGCCCAGCCGGGACCACAGACCGTAGTAGGGCGGAAACGGGGCCTGGGCCTGCAGCCCGACCAGGTGCTCGATGGCCGCGATGACCGCGGCCCGGCGGCGGTCGGCCTCGTCGGGCAGCTCAACGCGGTCCAGCAGCAGCTGCCGGCTGAGCAGGGCCCGGTTGAGCGCTCGCTGGCTCAGCACAGCCTGCCTGCTCACCGCTGGAAGGTTAGCAGCGCCATCGTTTGGGACCGAATGTAGGGCAGTTACGACGCGGAAGGCTACTCTCTTGCTATGAACCAGGAGGCAAGCCACGGCCCTGCCAACGCCGCGTCCCGCGGGACCGGGCGGCCACCGAAGAAACAACCCGCCAGACCATCGCTGGGCGGCGGCGCTCCGGCCCAGGACCGCGAGTTGCGCGCCCAGGGCCGCGAGACCGTCCGCCGGCTGCTCGAGGCGGGCATGTTCGAGTTCGAGAACCGGGGCTTTCACGGCGTGCGCGTCGATGACGTGGTACGCCGGGCCGGCATCTCACACGGCACGTTCTACCTGTACTTCTCCAACAAGGAAGACCTGTTCAAGGCGTTGCTGAAGGACGCCCTGCACGACATGGAGATCGTGGCCGGGGACTTCCCCGTGGTCACCAGCGACGAGACCGGGCTGTCCGTGCTGCGCCAGTGGGTCAGGAAGTTCTTCCGGGCTTACGCGGCGCACGCCACCGTGATCCGCATCCTCAGCCAGGCCGACCTGGTACCGGAGGAGGTGTTCGGCGACGGGCTGCAGCTGTTCTTCAGCATCGCGGAATCCATGACCACGGGCATGACCGCCGCGGCCCAGGCCGCCGGACGGCACCAAGAGCGCGCCGAGCTGACCGCGGTGGCCTGCCTGATGATGCTCGAGCGGGTGAACTACCTGATCAGCGCCGAGGTCCAGCTGCCGGAAGAGGAGATGTCCGACCGGATCGCGGACATCATCTTCGCCGCTTTCGGGCTGGCCGTTTTATCAGCTGATCTTCGAGTCGACCACGACCGGATAGGTGTCGTGGAGGTCGACGCTGTCGAAGATGCCGGGGGCGTTCTGGAACACCCCGCTGGGATTGTCGGCCAGCGTGGAGTACTCGATCCTCAGCGTTCCGCCGCCGCCGTCGACCACGAAGAAGATAGCTCCGCCTCCCTCGCGGGCGCCGTTGTCACTCATGGTCGTGCCCTCGATGAACATGTTGTAGTGGTCGCCGTCGGTATAGATCGCACCGCCGCTGCCGCCTCCAGGAGTCCCGGGACGAGCAGGGTTCGCGCCCCAGCCGACGGCCTGATTGCCGATCAGCGAGCTGCCGGTGATGTCAAAATTCGCGTAGAGGGCGCTCAGCGCGCCGCCGTTGGAGCAGATATTGCCGCTGAAGATGTCGTGGGTGATGTAGACGGGGCTGCTCATGTACATGCCGAGGACGCGGATCGCCCCGCCGCCGAGGTCGGGACCGTACGCGTAGCACCAGTTGTCGACGAACGCGGAGTTGACGACCTTGAGCTGGCCGCCCTCAGCCCAGATGGCGCCTCCGCCGTAGATCGTCGTGCTGCTCTGCCGCGCGGCCGCGTAACCGTCCTTGAACGTCAGGTTCTGCACGACGAGCTGCGGCCACTGCTGTTCCCAGCAGACCTTGGTGGTGTATTTCAGGCTGGGGTCGCAGGTGTTCATATACAGGATGCGGATCTTGCCGCCGCCGCTCAGCGTCACCTTGCCGCCGCCGTCGAGCACCACCCTTTGGTGGGTGTTCACGACCTTGGCCGTGGCGGTCATCGTGATCGTGACGGGTTTGGGCCCGCAGTTGAAGGTGATAATGCCGCCCTCGGCGACCGCTTTGACCACCGCGGCGGACGTGCAGCTGGCGGGCGTGCCGACGCCGATGACGTGGTTGGGGTCGCTGGTGTTAACCGCGCGGCCGGCCGGCGGAACGTAGGCAGGCCCGTTCGGACTGCCGACGTCGAGCGGGCCGCTCGAATACGCGGCCAGGGTTTGGGGTGCCGGCGCGATGGACGCCGGGCAAGACGCCACGCCGATCGCAATCAGAGCTGCCAGACTGCCCACACCCACGCGTCTGCCCAGGAGCATGCCGGAGCCGCACTTCGACCGAATGGCGCCCCACGAAATATTCACACTAATTTCCCATCAGCGATAGATAGGCCGATGACAAGATCATGGCACTTACGGATAGACGGGACAGCCTCAAACGACCGAGGCAATTCAGCCCGGCGGAATCTCGGCTGCGCAAGCATCAGCCCCGTGAACACTCCGCATGGCTTCCCGAATCCGGATCCTAGCACGCGGCCGGTCGTTCAGTTCGTCACTATGGCCCACACGTGTTTCATGAGCCCCGGGAATTTCTGTCCCTTTCGGAAGGTATTCCTGGATAAGGCCGCTGGCGCTCTTGTTCGTACCCTTAGCGCACATTCAGGCTCTCCTGCTCTAGCGCGGACAAGGCTAGCGGAACCCAGCCACTGTCCCAGCGGTGAGCCATCAAAGTAGGTGTCTGCGTGGTATGAGCCATGCCGTCCGAGGCGAGCAGCGAGTTGTAGTCCGACACGTCGGTCTCGAACCTGTTGTATCCGCCGATCCAGATCCGGTCGCTGCGGACAAACGGCGTCTTGTACGCGTTAAGGAACGCGGATGTAAGGCGGTAGTTCGCCTGATAGTTCGCATCTGAACCGTATTCGGCCTCTTCACTCGTACCGAAAGCGTCATAGCTTGCCATGTCAGCCGGGAAGTCCCATGACGCCGCGAGTGTGAACAGATCGGGGTACTTCAGCAGCAGATCCTGTGCACCCAGGCCTGATTTAGAGAACCCGAGCAGCCAGATCTGCTCGGTGCCGGTGGTGGCCAGGTTCGCCCTCACCCATGGCTCCAGTTCCGACGTCATAAAGGTCTCGTACTGGAGATCTGGATTGTTCGGATTATTCGCGTACCACGGCTCGATTGCGAAAGAAGGCTCGATGACCGTCAGGTTGTACTGATTCTGGGCGTTGGCAGCCTCAACCGTAGCCATGCCATCTCCATAGCTAGTACCTAGGCCGGCCTCGACAGGAAGCACGAAGAGGAAATTATGCGCGACCCCCGGTGCCGGATCCGTGGGACGCAGGACTCGCAGGATCTGCGGTCCGTAGCCGTCGTCAGCGGATATCATGTTGTACGACTCGACGCCGGCTGCGTTCGTGCTGAGGTAATCAGCTTCGAAACTAGCAGTGCCACCTGACCAGTTGCTGGCCGCCGCTGTGCCAGAGGCGAGAATGCCGGGAGCGCCTGTGGCCCAGCTGGCGTCGTAGAGAGCGATTCTCTCGACGCCATTCTCGAGAAACGAGAGCGTCGAGCCAATCACCACCAGCTTCAGCTGGGTCCCAGCAGTCAGCGGACCAGACCTGTAGGTGTTGCCAAGCTGCGCAAAGTAACCGTCGGTCCGCTTGAACAGCATGAGCTCCGGACTGCCGTCGTTCCAGTAATAGATACCGGCATATCCGTCCTGCCCGCCATCTTGGAGCCGCACCGCCGGGCCTATCCACTGCTCTCCCGTCAGCTGCGCGGACGTCACATCGACTTGCGAGTACTGATTGCTGCTGTAGCTTTCAGCAGTCCATATGTCGCCAGTTACCGTTGAGGCGTTAGTGCCGGCCGCGGCCTGCGAGGAGACAGTCAGGCCGCCAGCACTGATGTCGGTCCAGTTGGCACCGAGAGGCCCGTCAGGCTGGTCGAAGTCGTCCGAGCCGCCAACAGAAGAGGTGGCCACGTTGTCGTCGTTTTGATGGCCCGAGACCGTCCCAGCCAACGCCGCCTGGGGCAGCAGCACAGTCAGCGTGCTAACCAGCAGACAAAAGATGACAAAGGTCACAAGACGTGGGCTCATGCTTTGCGGCCTGCCGTGAAGCGCCATCACACAATGATTGTAGCGTTGGAGGCGCTGATCAAGAGCTCGCGGCAATGATAGTCATGAACATTTCCTCTCATTTACTTTAAGTTGTCATCACCATCGTCACAGATATTTCTCCCATCCCCCAGAGGAGAATTCCCTGTCTAGAGGGAGGCTTTTTCCCCGTTCCTTTGGACCTGGTTATTCCGGCCCGGGTCTTTTGGCCTGGTTTCCTTTCCCGCCGGGTCTTCCGGCCCGGGCCCTACGTCCCCGCGTCGCGGACTTCGGCGACGGCGGCGAGGGCTTGGCGGGCGGCGGGAACGTTGTGGACGCGGAAGACGCGCGCGCCGAGCCAGGCGCATATGGCCAAGGTGGCGATCGTCCCCTCGGCGCGCTGCCCGACCGGCAGGGCGAGGGTCTCGCCGATGAAGTCCTTGTCCGCGACCGCGACCAGGACCGGCCAGCCGGTGCCGGCTAGCTCGCCCAGGCGCCGGGTGAGCTCGAGCGATTGCCACGTGTTCTTGCCGAAGTCGTGCGTCGGATCCACGAGGATGGCGGACGGGCTGACTCCTGATACCACGGCCCGTTCGGCATAATTCGTGACGTAGGCCGTCACCTCGCGTACGACGTCGCGGTACGCGGGCCGATGCGGGCGGGTGCGGGGTGGCAGGCCGCCGGCGTGTGAGCAGACCAGCCCGATACGGTGCCGGGCCGCAACCTCGGCGAGCCGGGGATCGACACCGCCCCAGGCGTCGTTGAGCAGGTCCGCGCCCGCCCGGGCGACCACTTCGCCCACCTCGGCGCGCCAGGTGTCGACGCTGATCACGACGTCAGGGTGCCGCTCGCGCACCGCCGCGACCAGGCCCGCCACCCGATCGATCTCTGCGGCCGGGCTCACCTCGTCGCCCGGCCCGGCTTTCACGCCGCCGATGTCGACGATGTCGGCCCCGTCGGCCACCGCCTGGCTGGCCGCGTCCAGAGCGGCGCCGAACTCCCGGGTCGTCCCGCGGTCGAAGAACGAATCGGGCGTCCGGTTGACCACGGCCATGATCCCGAACGAGCCGTGGTTCCACTCCCGGGTGCCCAGCCGCAGGATCCGGGGGCGTTCGGCGGGGCAGGAGTATCCCACCGCAGGAGGCTATAGCACTCGTGCGGTTCGGGAAGAATCTCTACGTGCGATTTCTCAACGGGACGACACCCCAGCATGACCTGACCTACAGCGACGTCTTCATGGTGCCGAGCCGGTCGGCGGTGGGCTCGCGGCTGGATGTGGACCTGGCCACCACGGACGGCAGCGGCGCCACCATCCCGATCGTGACGGCCAACATGACCGCGGTCTCCGGGCGACGGATGGCCGAGACCGTCGCGCGGCGCGGCGGCCTGGCCATCTTGCCCCAGGACATCCCGGCCGACGTGGTGGCCGACGTCATCACCTGGGTCAAGTCCCGTGATCTGGTGGTGGAGACCGCGCTGACGCTCGCGCCGGCCGACACCGCGGGCGATGCGCTGAGCCTGCTGCCCAAGCGGGCGCACAACGCGGTGGTAGTGGTGCAGGACGGGCGACCGGTCGGCGTGGTCACCGAGGCTGACTGCCTGGGCGTCGACCGGTTCACCCAGCTGCGCCAGGTCATGTCGGGCGACCCGTTCACGGTGCCCGCCGGGACGCCGCCCGAGCAGGCGTTCTCGCTGCTGCACGAGGGACGGCACCGGCTGGCGCCGGTGGTCGACGGCGCGGGCCGCTGCCTGGGCATCATGACCCGGACCGGGGCGCTGCGCGCGACGCTGTACTCCCCCGCCGTGGACGGCGCGGGCCGGCTGCGGGTCGGCGCCGCCCTCGGCGTCAACGGCGACGTGGCGGCCAAGGCCAAGCTGCTGCTCGACGCGGGGGCCGACGTGCTGGTGGTGGACACCGCGCACGGGCACCAGGAGAAGATGATCTGCGCGCTGAAGGCGATCCGCGATCTGACGCCCGCGGTCCCCGTGGTAGCGGGGAACGTGGTCACCGCGGCCGGGGTCGCCGACCTGGTGGCGGCGGGAGCGGACATCGTGAAGGTCGGCGTGGGGCCGGGCGCGATGTGCACGACCCGGATGATGACCGGGGTGGGCCGGCCGCAGTTCTCCACGGTGCTGGAGTGCGGCGAGCAGGCCCGGCGGCTCGGCGCGTCCGTCTGGGCCGACGGCGGGATCCGGCATCCTCGGGACGTGGCGCTGGCGCTGGCCGCGGGCGCCTCGAACGTGATGATCGGGTCCTGGTTCTCGGGGACCTACGAGTCCCCTGGCGACACGTTCCGGTCCGCCGAAGGGCGGCTGTACAAGGAGAGCTTCGGGATGGCCTCGGCGCGGGCGGTGCGGCTGCGTTCGGCCAGCGACTCACCGTTCGAGCGGGCCCGCAAGGAGTTGTTCGAGGAGGGCATCTCCACGGCGCGCATGTACCTGGACCCGGTGCGGCCCGGGGTGGAAGACCTCATCGACATGATCGTGGCCGGGCTGCGCTCCGCGTGCAGCTACGCCGGGGCACGGGACCTGGCCGAGTTCGCCGACCGGGCCGTCGTGGGCGTGCAGAGCGCCTCCGGCTACAGCGAGGGCATGCCCGTTTCCACCAGCTGGTGATGACAGGTCTACATCGCGTTGAGCCAGCGGACGGGGGCGCCGTCGGCGGCGCGGCGGAACGGCTCTAGCTCGTTGTCCCAGGCCGTGCCGAGCAGCCGGCCGAACTCGTCCTCCAGCGACGCGAGGCCCGCCTGCAGGGCCAGCGTCATGGCGGCGCGGAGCCGGTTCTCCGGTACCACGATGTCGCCGTTGGCCGCGGTCACGGCGGTGAAGATGCCGAGGTCAGGCGTGTAACAGTGCCGGACGCCGTCACAGCCGGGCGAGCTGTCCTCGGTGACCTCGAACCTGAGCCGGTTCCACCCGGCCAGCTCGGACGCGATCGCTCCTGCCGTGCCCGGCCGCGCCTGCCAGGTGAGCTCGGCCCGTAGCGAGCCCGGGGAGGCCGGCTGGCTGACCCAGGGCATGCTTACGGGCGCCCCCACTATTCGCGCAACTGCCCACTCGACGTGCGAGCAGAGCGCCGGGGGCGCGGAATGAACGTACAGAACACCTTGTGCGGACACCGTGCCTCCTAAGACGAAGTTCGCCTTCCCCAGCGGCCTCGTCAACGTGGCACGGACTGCCCTATGTATTCTGCCTCATGGCCGCCGTCAGCACCAGTTCTCCGGCCAGGAAGACCATGTGAATTCGCAAACATAACCAGCGCCGCGGCCACGACGACGGCCAGCGCGGCCCAGGGCACGTAGTCGCCGAGCCGATCATAAATGGTCCGGGCCGAGGCCGCGGGCAGCCCCAGCCGGACGGTGACGACGCCGTGCTCGTCCTGGCCCATCCAGGCCAGCAGCCGACCCCGGGCGTCGTAGGCCACCGAGTCACCGGTCAGCGCGGCCTGGACCACCGGGCGGCCGGTTTCGGCCGCCCGTACCGCCCCGAGCGAGGCGTGCTGGTCTGGTCCCCAGGTGCCTTGGAAGGTGGGCGTGGCCGACTGGTACACGATCAGCTGGGCACCCAGGTCGGTGTCGACCCGGGACATGTCGGGGAACGCGGACTCGAAGCAGATCAGCACGCCGATCGGCAGCGGGCGGCCTTGCCGGTCCGTCGCGTACAGCAGGTGCGCGCCGGGGCCGGGAATCATGTTCGATGACGCCGCCTTGCTGATCTTGGTCAGCCAGCCGAGCTCCTGCCGGAACGGTATGTACTCACCGAACGGCACGAGCCGGGTCTTGACGTAGATGCCCTTGATCCCGGTCGGGCTGACCAGGACTGACCACTTCTCGTGGCCCTTGCCGGGGACCGTGGTGTCCTGGTTGACCAGGAGGTCGGCCCCGTCGGCCACCGACAGCGCCTCGAACTGGCGCAGCGTGGCGGCGTATTTGGGCTCGGTGAGGTCGACCCCGATGCTGCTCTCGCCCCAGACGATCAGGTCGGGTCGTACTCCGCCCAGCGTGGCGCCCCGGCTCAGCTCGGCGGTCAGCGTCTGCGACGCGTGCGCGGCGAGGCTCGCGTTGCTGATCACGCCCGGCTGCACCAGGGCGATCGTGACCTGCCGGACCGCGGGACTGGGCGGGGTGAGCGCGAACGCCAGCGGCCCGGCGAAGACGCTGGCCAGCCCGGCGGCCACGCCGAGGGCGGCCAGGCCCCACCGCCAGGAGGCTCCGGGCAGGACGGCCGCGCCCACCCGCGGCAGGGACGTCAGCAGCAGCACGACGGCCACGTTGCACAGCACCAGCACGAAGCTGATCAGCCAGACTCCGCCCACCGCGGCGAGGGCCAGGATCGCGGGATGCTGCCACTGGCTGACGCCCAACACCGCCCACGGGCCGCCCAGGGCCTGCCAGGATCGCAGCCACTCAGTGAGCAGCCAGCCGCTGGGCACCACCACCAGCGCGGCCAGCGCCCGCGGCCAGCTCAGCGGAGGCCGCAGCAGCTTTTGCGCGGCCACCCCGAACGGCACCCACAACACGCCGAACACCGCGGCGACCAAGAGCACACCGGGCCCGATCTCCGGCGCCATCCAGTACAGGGCGGCGATCAGGTAGCCCGCCCCCAGCCACCAGGCGCGCACCCCGCCCTCGCGCGCGGTGGGCGACCTGACGATCAGCACCAGGCCGGGAACCAGGCCGAACCAGGCCAGGAACTCCAAATTGGCGTCGGGGAAGGTGAGGACAAGCAGAGCGCCGCACAGCAGCATCAGGAACCGGACCGACCTGATCCACCTCACCGGCTTCACCAGCGCGCTGTGCAGCCCCACATTCCTATTGTCGGCCGTCCTGGTCGCCCGGCGCGACACCGGGTGCTCCCGGCGCATCAGTCAGCCGGTTGCCAGCGCCGCCACGGCATCGGCGGTCAGCCCGGCCAGGCTGGGCAGGATCAGGTCGGCCTGGGCCAGGGCGTCCGGGTCCGGCGGGTACTGCGGCTGCGGGATCGCGATGACCCGCAGGCCCGCGGCGGCGGCCGAGCGGAGCCCGTTCGAGGAATCCTCCACCGCCGCGCAGTCCGCCGGCGGGCAGCCCAGCGCGGCGGTCACGGCCAGGTAGATGTCCGGGGCGGGCTTGCCGAGCGCCACCTGCTCGGTCGACATCACGGCCGCGAAGCACGAGCGCAGGCCGGCGGCCTGGAGCACGGTCTCGATCAGCACCGCGGGCGCCGAACTTGCCACGGCGAGCGGCCAGCGCGCGGCGATCCGGTGTACCGCGTCCACGGCGCCGTCCATGAGCGGCACGTGTGTGGCGTAGCGGGCGGTCATCCGGTCGATGACCTCGCTCGCGACCTGGCCCGGAGGCAGGCCGACCCCGAGGTCCTCACTCAGGTACCTGGCCCATTCCGGCGTGCTCATGCCCATGAGCCGACGCTGCGCGTCCGGGGTCCAGTGCCCGCCCCGTTCGGCGACCAGGCCCCGGCGGACCTGCTCCCAAACCGGCTCGGAGTCGATCAGTACCCCGTCCAGGTCGAACACGACCGCCTTGATCATGGGCGCAGACCACGTTTCGTTCGGTAATGAAGGTCGTGGACCATCCCGGCTAGGCGCGCGAACTGGCCTCGGTGAGGGCACGGGAGACGAGGACCCGGGCCAGGTGCTCGCGGTACTCGCGGCTGGCGCGGATGTCGGAGGCGGCGCTGGTGCCCTCGGCGGCGTGCGCGGCGGCGTCGGCGGACGAGGCCCCGTCCGCCAGGGCCGCCTCGACGGTGGCGGCGCGTAGCGGGGTCCCGCCCATGTTGACCAGCGCGACCCGGCGGCCCTGGACGGCCACCCCGACGATGGCCCAGTCGATGGCACGCTGGGTGAACTTCTGGAAGGACCAGCCCGTGGCGGCGGGCTTGGGTACCCGGATCTCGGTGAGCAGCTCCCCTGGCTCGAGGACGGTCTCGAACAGGCCCTCGAAGAATTCTCCGATACCGATCTCCCGGGCGCCGTCGGTGCCCCGGGCCACCAGCGTGGCGTCCAGCGCGAGCAGCACGGCGGGCAGGTCCGAGGCGGGGTCGGCGTGGGCCACCGAGCCGCCGATCGTACCTCGGTGCCGGATCTGCGGGTCGCCGACCTGCCCGGCCGCGTGCGCGAGCAGCGGCAGCTCGCGGGCCAGCAGATCGGAGTGCTCGACGTCGTGGTGCCTGGTCAGCGCGCCGATCGCGACGTACGAGCCCTGGTCGGTGACGTAGGACAGGTCGCGCAGCCCGCCCAGGTCGATGATCACTTCGGGGGCGGCCAGCCGGAGCTTCATCAGCGGCAGCAGTGAATGGCCGCCGGCCAGGTACTTCGCCTCCTCGCCGTATTCAGCGGCTAGGTCGCAGGCCTCCTCGGCCGAGCCTGCCCGCTTGTAGATAAACGATGAGGGGATCACGAGGACACCTCCGCGGCCGCGAGGGCGGCCCTGACGATGTTGTGGTAACCAGTGCACCGGCACAGGTTGCCTTCCAGCCCGATCCGTACCTGCTCCTCGGTGGGGTGCGGGTTCTCCTTGAGCAGCGACACGATGGCCATCACCATGCCCGGCGTGCAGAAACCGCACTGCAGACCGTGCTGCTCGTGGAAGGCCTGCTGCACCGGGTGCATCGTGCCGTTGCTGGCCAGGCCCTCCACGGTGGTGATCTCGTGCCCGCTGGCCTGGGCGGCGAGCACCGTGCACGACTTCACAGACTCGCCGTCGAGCAGCACCGTACAGGCCCCGCAGGAGGTGGTGTCGCAGCCGATGTTCGTCGCGGTGAGGTCGGCTACGTCGCGCAGGAAGTGCACGAGCAACAGGCGGTCCTCGACGTCCGCGGTGATCTCCTTGCCGTTGACCGTCAGGTCCACCTTCACTGGTTACTCGCTTTCCATGCCTCGTTGATCGCTGTCCATACTCGCTGCGGCGTGGCCGGCATGTCGATGTGCCTGATCCCGAGGTGGGATACGGCGTCGATGACCGCGTTCTGGATGGCGGGCGTCGAGCCGATCGTCCCCGCCTCGCCGATGCCCTTCGCGCCCAGTGGGTTCAGGTCGGTCGGCGTCTCGCTGGAGGCCAGCTCGAAGCTGGGCAGGTCAGGCGCGGAGATGGCCGCGTAGTCGGCCAGCGTGGAGGTCAGCGGATTGCCGTCGACGTCGTAGAGCACCTCTTCGAGCAGGGCCTGGGCGGCGCCCTGGGCGATCCCGCCGTGCCGCTGGCCCTCGGTGAGCACCGGGTTCAGCACCGTTCCGGCGTCGTCGACGGTCACGTGCCGCAACATCTTCACCTGGCCGGTCTCGGTGTCGACTTCCACCACGGACACGTGGGTTCCGAACGGGAACGTGGGCCGCTCCTGAGTGAAGCTCACGTCGGCGATCAGGCTGCCGCCGCTGGTATGACCGGCGACCTGAGCCCAGGACAGGGCCGTATCCGGGTCGCCGCGCACCTGCCACAGCCCGGTGCTCGTGTCGAGCACCACGTCGGCTTCGGCTGCCTCGAGCATCGCCGCGGCATGCTGCCGCGCCTCGTCCTTGACCTCGATCGCCGCCTTGTGGACGGCCGAGCCGCCGAGCTGCAGCGACCGGGAGCCGTAGGTGCCGACACCAACCGGGATCAGGTCGGTGTCACCGTGGATGACTGTGACCTGATCCATCGGGATGCCGAGCTCGTCTTGGACCAGCATGGCCCACGCGGTGTGGTGCCCCTGGCCGTGCGCCGAGCTGCCGGTGTAGACGGTGACAGAGCCGTTGTCCGTCACCTCGATCTTGGCGGTCTCGCCGGCGTCCGGGTCCGGCGCGGTGATCTCGACGTAGGAGGACAAGCCGATACCGAGTTGCTTGGGGTCACCGCGGTCGCGCCGACGCCGCTGTTCCTCGCGGAGCTGCGTATAGCCAGCCGCCGCCAAGGCCTTGTCCAGCGCCTCCTCGTAGTGGCCGGTGTCGTACATGGCGCCGGTCTTGGTCTGGAAGGGGAACTTGTCCGGGGCGATGAAGTTGCGTCGCCTGACCTCCGCCGGGTCCATGCCGATCTCGGCGGCGAACAGGTCGACCGCGCGCTCGATGGCCGCGGTGGCTTCGGGCCGGCCGGCCCCCCGGTAGGCGGCGATCGGCGTCGTGTTGGTGACGGCCTGCCGAAACCCGGCTTGTACGTCCGGGATGTCGTACACGCCGGGTGCCATCAGACAGGTCAGGAACGGCAGGAGTCCGCCGATGCGCTGGTAGGCGCCGGCGTCCTGGATGACGTCGATGCGGTAGGCGAGGATGCGGCCGTCCCGGCTGCCGCCGATCTTTATGTGCTGCAGCTGGGCGCGGCCCTGCGTCATCCCGACCAGGTTCTCGCTGCGGGTCTCGGCCCAGCGCAGCGCCCGGCCGATTTTCCTGGCTGCCCAGGCGATCGTGATCGTCTCCCGGTCGATGCCGATCTTGGCGCCGAACCCGCCGCCCACGTCGGGCACTATCACCCGGATTTGGTCCGGCTCCATGCCCAGGGCCCCGGCCAGGATGAACCGGCTCACCTGCGCGTTCTGCGAGCTGGCCCAGACGGTTAGCTTGCCGTTCTCGTAGCCGGCGGCCGCGGCCCGCCCCTCCATCGGGAGGCAGGCGACCCGCTGGTTGACGATCTCCTGCTCGACGACCACGTCGCAGGCGTCGAAGGGCGCGTCGTCCGTCGGCACGGGGTTCACTACCGCGATGTTCGTGCCGGCGGCAGGGAACAGCAGGGTCTGGTCGGCGACGGCGGCGGCCGGTCCCAGCACCACCGGCAGCGGCTCGTAGTCCACGACGACCAGGTCGGCTGCGTCCTCGCCCTGGTAGCCGTTATCTGTAATCACCACCGCTACCGGCTCACCGACGAACCG
>PLIQ01000260.1:17173-22836 GCA_003140115.1 Actinomycetota bacterium
TGAGGCGAGCCGCTGCGGACAGTTCCGGCGCCCGCAGGTCATCCACGTAGACGCCGCCCGCGGTCAGCAGCCGCGGATCCTCGGTCCGGATGACCCTGGTGCCCATGATGCTCAATAGAACCTCCGCAGCTTGGCGCTGAACCTGGCCTTCGCCAGCGAAACTACACCCCCGGCGGCCATGGAAACCATCGCCGGTGCCACCAAAGCCGCCGGTACGCAATTATGATCGAACCACGCCCCTAGGTGACGAAGCCCTGCCCAAACAGCCACACGACCGGTCCGCTCAAATGGGCTAGCGTCGAAATCATGCTAGACGCCGCAAACTGGACAGCCCGCCTCGGCGAATGGGCTCGGCAAGCGCGAGTGCCCGGGGCCGCGCTCGGCATCTGGGCCGACGGGCAGGAAGTGCTGGCCGCCTGCGGGGTGCTCAATACCGCCACCCGGGTCCGGGTCAGCACCGGCTCCCTGTTCCAGGTCGGGTCGATCACCAAGCTGTGGACCGCCACCATGATCATGCAGCTGATCGAGGAGGGCCTGCTGTCCCTGGACACGACCGTCGCCCACGCGCTGCCGGGCCAGCGGCTCGGCGCGGCGGATGTCGCGGACCAGGTCACTGTGACCCATCTACTTACCCACACTAGCGGGATCGACGGCGACATCTTCACTGACACCGGCCGCGGCGACGACTGCGTAGAGCGCTACGTGGACCTGCTCGACCGGGCCTCATCGGCGTTCCCGCCGGGCGGGGGGTACTCCTACTGCAACAGCGGCTGGGTCCTGCTCGGCCGGATCATCGAGGTACTTGACGGCCGGTCGTGGGACGATTCGCTGCGGGAACGCCTGTGCGAGCCGCTCGAGCTGGCCCAGACCGTGACCCTGCCCGAGGAAGCGATCCTGCACCGGACGGCGGTCGGGCACCGCCGCGGCGGCGCCCGGGTCCGGGTCTGGGGGCTGCCGCGCAGCGTCGGTCCGGCCGGCCTGATCACCACCGCGCCGCACGACCTGCTCATGTTCGCCCGGCTCCACCTCGACGGCGGGCTGACGCCGGACGGCAAGCGGCTGCTCAGCGAGGCGTCGGTGGCGGCCATGCACCAGCCGCGGGCGGCGATCCCGGACTTCGGCTTGCCGGGCGGGGCCATCGGGCTGGGCTGGCGGGTCGACCAGTGGGACGGCCGGGCGATCATCGGGCACGACGGCGACACGGTCGGGCAGTCCGCTTACCTGCGGATCGACCCGCAGGCCCGGGTGGCGGCCTGCCTGCTGACCAACTCCGGGCAGTCAGGGTCCCTGTACCGGGCGGTGTTCACCGAGGTGTTCGGGGACCTGGCCGGAGTCGGCATGCCTGCGAGTCCTCAGCCGACCACGCAGGACGCCGGGAACCCCGACCTCGTGCGGCTCACCGGCCGGTACGAGCGCACGTCACGGCGGCTCGACGTCTCGGTCCGCGACGGCCGGTTGCACGTGATCCTCACCCCGACCGGCGAACTGGCCACGCTCACCGACTCTGCGCCCATGGAACTGAGCCTGTGCCCGGCCGACGCTTTGGGCCTGAACTTCGTATGCCGGTCACACGACGATCAGCCGTGGAGTCCACTGACCTTCGGCTGGCTGCCCGACGGCACCCCGTACCTGTTCCTCGGCGGCCGGGTGACGCCCCGGACCGGATGATCAGCACGGGCGCCCTGCCGCAGACTGTGGGCGTGAGAGGTATCGCTCCGACTAGTACGTCAACCTCCGGTTGACGATCAAGGAGCGTCAACCTATAGTTGACGCATGGACCAAGTACCGGTACGACTAGACGACCTCATCAGCTACGTCAAGAGCCAGGACGGCACCGCCCTGGACCACGTTTCGGCGGCCATGCGGGTCTCGGAGCACCTCGATGAGCTGGCCGATCACCTGATCGGGCACTTCGTGGATCAGGCCCGCAAGGCGGGCGCGTCCTGGACCGAGATCGGCCAGTCCATGGGCGTCACCAAGCAGGCGGCGCAGAAGCGCTTCGTGCCAAAGGCGACCGAGTGGCCCGAGGAACCCGACGAGGGCGGCTGGCACGCGGCGCTGACCGACGCCTTCCGGGCACACCCCTTCTCCAGGTTCACTCCGCGGGCTAAGGGCTCGATTAAGGCGGCCGCCGAGGAGGCGCGCGAGCGCCGGCACAACCACGTCTATCCCGAGCACATCGCCCTGGGCCTGCTGCACGAACCAGAGGGCCTAGCCGCCCTGGCCATCGAAGCACTCGGCGTGCAGCCGGAGGCGGCCCGCCAGGCGCTGGCCGCGGCGCTGGCCGCGGTAGCCGAGGAGCCGGTCACGGGCAAGATCCCGTTCACCCCGCGGGCCAAGAAGATCATGGAACTGGCCGTGCGCGAGGCGCTGACGATGGGACACAACTACATCGGGACCGAGCACCTGCTGCTCGGCGTGCTCGAAGACGAGGAGCGAGCTGGCGTCGCCACGCTGACCGGGCTGGGCGTCACCCCGAGCCGCGCGAGGCAGTGGCTGCTCGCCAAGCTCAAGCGCATCGGCGAGGAGAAGCAAGCCACGGGCTAGCTGGCCGCGCGGGTGGCCTGCGGGCGGCGGCGGGAGGCGGGGTCGGCGAGGACGGGCGGCTGCCAGCCCGCGTCGGCGGGGTTCAGGTTCACGCCGGGCGCGACGATCTGGTCGATCCGGTCGAGCACGTCGTCGTCCAGCGCGACGCTCGCGCCGGCCAGCAGGTCCGTGAGCTGCTCCATCGTGCGCGGGCCGATGATCGCAGCGGTGACGCCCGGATTCCCGATGACGAACGCCAGCGCCATGTGGGTCAGCGAGCAGCCCGCGTCGGCGGCGATCTTGATCAGTTCCTCGACGGCGGCCAGCTTGGCCAGGTTGCCCGGCAGGGCTAGGTCGAAACGATGCGGCAGCCGCCGCGCGCGGCCGGTGGTCATGTCCACGCCGGTGTCCCGGCGGATCCGCCCGGTCAGCCAGCCGCCCGCCAGCGGGCTCCAGGCGATCACGCCCATGCCGTACTTCTGGCAGGCCGGCAGCACCGAGGCTTCGATGCCGCGCACCAGGATCGAGTAGGGCGGCTGCTCGCAGCGGAACCGGACGTAGCCGCGGCTGTCCGCCACCCACTGGGCCTCGACGATCTGCTCGGCGGGGAACGTGGACGAGCCGATGGCCCGGACCTTGCCGCTGTGCACCAGGTCCGACAGTGCGGACAGGGTCTCGTCGATGTCGGTGGCCGGGTCCGGCCGGTGCATCTGGTACAGGTCGATGTAGTCGGTCTGCAGCCGGCGCAGGCTGTTCTCCACCTCACGGACGATCCAGCGGCGCGAATTGCCCGCCATGTTGACGTCCTGCCCCATCGTCGCGTTCGCCTTGGTGGCTAGCACCACATCGTCGCGGCGGCCTTTTAGTGCTTTCCCGACGATCTCCTCTGACTCCCCCGCTGAGTACACGTCCGCGGTGTCGACGAAGTTGATGCCGCCGTCCAGCGCGGCGTGGATGATCCGGATGCTGTCCTCGTGATCGGGATTGCCCCACGCGCCGAACATCATCGCGCCGAGGCAGTAGGCGCTCACCTTGATCCCGGTACCGCCGAGCGTCCGCATCCGCATCCTGCTGTCCCTTCCGTCGCGCTGACTCCTGGTTCCCTAGCCTATTTGCCGCCGCCCCCGGACCCTCGCCCGCCTCCGCCTCGTGCCGCGGCCGCGCGACGTCTCCCATCGTTGCTAAGGGCAGGTATATCGTTGACTTGAGCAACGATATGGATGAGATGGACGGCAGGTGGCTTGGTGACTACGGAGGCCGCGGGGCCAGGGGACGCGGCGGTGGCGGGGGTGCGGGCGTTCAACCGGTTCTACACGAACACGATCGGGCTGCTGCGCGGCAAGTACCTGGATACGCCCTACTCGCTTACCGAGGCCAGGATCTTGTTCGAGCTCGCCCAATGCGAGGCCAGCGAGGTCACGGACCTGCGGCACACGATCGACATCGATGCGGGCTACCTGAGCCGCATCTTGTCCCGGTTCGAGGCCGACGGGCTCATCGGCAGGCAACGCTCGGCCGCGGATGGGCGCCGGCAGGTGATCCGGCTGACGGACAGTGGGCGTTCGGTGGTGGCGGGACTAGATGCCCGGTCGGCCACGCAAACCCGGGACATGCTGGCCGCGGTGCATGAGGAGGACCGGCCCAGGCTGCTCAACGCCATGCACCTCATCACCGAGGTGTTGTCCGAGGCTCCGACGCCGCGTGGGTACGTGCTGCGGGCACCGCAGGCGGGCGACATGGGCTGGGTGGTGCAGCGGAACGGGGCGGCGTACGCCGAGGAGTTCGGCTGGGACGCCAGCTACGAGGCGCTAGTGGCCAGGATCGTCGCGGACTACGTCGACCACCGGGATCCGGAGTGCGAGGCGGCCTGGATCGCCGAGGTCGACGGGACCCCGGCCGGGTGCGTGTTCTGCGTGCGCGAGAACGCCACCACCGCCCGGCTGCGCCTGCTGCTGGTCGAACCGTGGGCCCGGGGGCTTGGCATCGGCGGCCGCCTGGTCGAGGAGGTGCTCCGGTTCGCGCGCCGGGCCGGGTACTGCGATATCACGCTGTGGACCAACGATGTGCTCGTGGACGCCCGGCGGATCTACCAGCGGGCCGGTTTCACCCTGGACAACGAAAGCCGTCACCACAGCTTCGGCCAGGACCTGGTCGGCCAGAACTGGTCCCGCCGCCTGTGAGCGCCACCGGGATCGGACGTAAACGTGACGGGCCGCCACCCGGGTAGGGCGCGGCCCGTGCTCGCCTGGCGGCGTCAGGGATTAGGCCAGTGTTCCAAGGTCGGCTTTTCCAGCGGCCAGCCTGCGCCGGCCAGCCTGGCCCGCACCCGGTTGACGTCGGCGTCGGTGGGCTTGTGGTGCGAGACGTCGGCGATGGCCTTGCGGATCGCCTCGGCCGATTCTGGCTTGGTCTGGTTGGCCAGCTCAGCCGCGATCGCGGTGACCTCGTCGTTGGTCAGCTGGCTGCCGAGCAACGCGAAGAGCGGGAGGTAGTCGACGTCGGGCACGCCTTCGGGATATCCGGCGCGCAACCAGCCGATGATTGAGCTCAGGAAGGGTGGCAGCGCCATGTCTCAAACCCTCTCGATGAGGTATGTCACGGGTCTACTTGGCCGGAGCCGGGGCGGGGTGACCGATCTTGTACACCTCGTAGATGCCCCAGGCTATGGCGGCCAGAATCACCAGGAAACATAGGCCGGCGATGACCATGCCCAGCGGGTTTCCGCCGACCAGCACGTCGGAGTCACCGCCCTCGGTCGCGGCCCGGCGGGGGCCCTTGGACAGGGAGAACAGGCCGACGGCGAAGAGCGAAGGGAGCCCGGCACCCAAGACCAGGCCGAAGACCACGATCTTCCAGATTGCTTGCAGGTTGATCCAGGACATTGTCTGCTCCCCTGTCGCTCAGGCCGCTTCTGCGGGCTCGGGCTCGGGCTCGGCCGGAGCGACCGACCCGGTCCATTCGTCGTTCACGTTGTTGCGGTCTACCTTGGTGGCGCGGGACCTCAGGTAGACCGTCGCCGCTACCGCGACCAGGATGACGAGGTCGACGATCACGCCTGCGGTGCCGCCGATCAGGTGCGCCAGGGCTTCTGCCCCGGCACCCACCAGCCCGGCCGACGGCAGGGTGAACACCCAGGC
>PLIQ01000544.1 GCA_003140115.1 Actinomycetota bacterium
CCGCCGTGACGACAGCATTCGCCTGGGCGGGCGGAAACGCGGGATCGGTGTCAGTTGCCAGGGGCTGTGGCTGGGGGGAAGGGCGTGAGCTTGTCGAGCTCGCGCGCGTAGTGGTCCAGTACCTCGTCCACCGTGCGCTCCTCATAGCCTCCGTGCCGGGTGACATTGAACGTCACCGCCTGGACATCCGCGGCTGTGATCGCTTGCCCGGGCCGGGCATTCCCGCTCAGCGTCGCCTCGATCCGCGCGATGAACTCATCCACCTCGGCGGCGCGGTAGCCCGGCCCTAGCTTGCGGCGGGGAAAACTGCCGGCGGTGTATCCCGCCGCGGCGTTCACAGACCCGGCCGCTGCCCTCGCCTGCAAGATGCCGGCGGCCCGGGCCTGGGCCCGGGTGCGGGCGCGGGCCTCAACGGCGGCCGTCATAGCCTCACCTAGCCCTTTACCCCACCTGCGGTAGGTGAGCTTGCAGCCGGATATGGCCAGGCGGCCGAGGAGGCACCCGATCCCCAGGTAGATCAAGTCCTGGGGAGTCTTCGCCCAGCCCAGGAGGTAAAACACCAGGCCGATGATGATGAACGGGGGGGCCGCCCGGGCCGCGTGCGTCAGCACGCGGCGGGCGCTGCCGGGAGTCAGGACCGTTCCCCGGATGGTCCCGGACGCGTAGCGCAGCATGCGGGCGGCGCGGCGCGCGGCCGGCCTGACATCGGGGTCTGCGAGGATGACGGGTAGTTCCGCCACCCATTCCCGGTACCGCTCGTCCCGTGCCTCGGCCGGCAGGTGCCGGCACGCGCGGCCGATCAGGTACTCGCCGACGCGCAGCAGCCGGCCTTCCCCCCTCATCCCAGGCTCCCCGGGACCGGGCGGGCCGGGTGGGCCCGCGAACGCGGACGGCCGGCGGAGACCTGCGCGAGTTCCAGCCGGGCCACCTCGGCGCCCTTGGCGGTCAGCCGGTAGTACTTCCGCGGCCGCTGCCCGTCTTGCTGCGGGGTTTCCCACGCGGAGGTGACCAGCTTCTCCTCTTCCAGCCGGCCCAGCAGCGGGTACAGGGTGCCGCTTTTCAGCCCGGCCGCCTTCATCAGGTCATACCCGTAGCGCCGGTCCACGGGATCGGCCAGGAACGCCCGCAGTACCCGCTCCAGCGGCGCCGTCATCCTCATGCTGTAAGTCTACACATGTAGGCCACGAGGCGGCCAGGCGCAGCAGTTAGTTTGCGCCATCCTCGTACGGACGGCCCGAAAATGGGTAGCTGCGGTCGGCGCCGGTCTGATGGGCTGCCGTGGTGACTGATCGAGATCTGCGCGGAGCCGAACTGGCTCGCAGGTTCTTCACCGGTGCCGTGGAGCCGTTGCTGAGCCGGGCCCTGCCAGGGCTAGGGTATGCGGCGGCCCGGCTGGGGTCAGGATCGGATGTGCTCGGCCTGGATGACCAGATGAGCCGCGATCACGACTGGGGATGCCGGCTGACGCTGCTGGTCGACGAGGACGCTCGTCACCAGGTGCCGCGGATCAGCAGGATGCTGGCCGAGGGACTGCCGGAGCGGTTCGGGGAGTTCCCGGTGCGGTTCCCGGCGACCTGGGACTCCTCGGTCTCTCACCGGGTCGAGGTCGCCACCGTGACGGACTTCGCCGCCAGCAGGCTGGGAGTGGATCCGACCGGAGGCTTGTCCGTCCTGGACTGGCTGAGCGTGACCGGGCAGAGCGTGCTGGAGGTGACCGCCGGCCCGGTGTTCACCGACCGGACCCGCACGCTGGCGGCGCTCCGGACGCTGCTGGCCTGGTATCCGCCAGACGTCGAGCGCTACGTGCTGGCCGCGGGATGGCAGCGGCTCTGCCAGTCACTGCCGATAGTGGGCCGGACAGCCGAGGCGGGCGACGAGCTCGGCTCCCGGCTGCTGAGCGCGGGACTCGCCGGGGACCTGCTCTGGCTGGCGTTCGCCCTGTCCCGGCGGTGGGCGCCTTACGCCAAATGGCGCGGCACGGCCTTTCGCTCGCTCCCCGTCGCCGTCAGGCTCGGGCCCCTGCTCGACGCCGCCGTCGCGGCGCGCAGCTGGCGGGAACGCGAGAACGCCCTGGCCACCGCCTGCGAGGTGCTCCTGGGCATCCAGCGCGAACAGGTGCAGCCAGCGCCCGGATCCGCAGTGATTCCCTTCTTCGACCGGCCTTACCGCACGGTGGACCAGGCGGTACCGCAGGGACTCCTGGCCGGCATCACCGACCCCGATGTCGCACGGCTGCCACCCATGGTGGGCTCGATCGAGCAGTGGGTCCACTGCACGGACGTCTTGTCCAGCCCAGGTCGCCGGGCGGCCTTGCAAACGGCCTACCGGGCCTGGGCCGAGGCAGGATGACGACCCCTGTCACCCGGCGCAGCGGGGATCCCGCTGATGATGTTCACCATCACCTTCGGGCTATCCATGGACCACGAGGTTTTCCTGCTCGCCCGCATCCACGAACAATGGCTCCACAACGGTGATCCGGGTACCGCCATAGCCGACGGGATCGACGCCACCCTGGTCCGCATGGTCCTGGTCCCCTCGATCACGCAACTGCTCGGCAAAACCAACTGGTGGCTCCCCGCTGGCTGGACCGGGCCGTCCCGCAAGGCCTAGGGGCGCGACTCTCCTAGCCGGACCGATGCCGCTGCCAGACTTGCCGATATGGGGACCCGCGTGCCGCCCGCTCGCCGGCTGCTGGAACTCGGCTGCGGGCCGCAGCCAGCCCGCGGCACCTGCATCGGCATCGATCGTGACCAAGACGCCGCCCGCGCAGCGGCCGCCACCGGGATCCCCTGCATCGCCGCAGAC
>PLIQ01000428.1 GCA_003140115.1 Actinomycetota bacterium
CCGCGCCGGCCGCCGCGGCGGCCCGGATGGGCGGCGTCCGCGGCCCGGACTTCCAGCCGCTGCCCGCCAGGGGCAGGTCGAGCAACTCCGGGCACAATGCCGTGAGCACGCCGCGGTGCAGCCGGTCGGTGATCCGGTCCGGCAGCGGAACCGCGCGGGCGGCCAGGACGACCTGGTCGCCGAAGAACGGCTGGACCAGCAGTTCGCGGAGCAGGTAGGCCTGGCGGGCCGCGGCCGACCACCGGCCGGCCCGGTTCACCAGGTAGAAATCGTCCAGGGTGCGCAGCGGCCCGCGGGGGAGTGACGCGGCGAACGGCGCCACGCTAGCCAGGTACGCGCTCGCTGCGGCCGGACGCACCAGGCCTAGGCGGCGGGTGATCATGCGGCGGAACAACTCGGCGCCCCGCGCCTCGCTCCAAGCCCGGGCCGGCGGCCGGCGCTCGCTCCAGGCTGCGGGCGCGTAGCCGCCGCGCAGCAGTTCACCGCCGTGCCCGCCGGTCTGCACCGGTTCGGCGGTCAGCTGCGGGTCGGGCCGGCCCACGTTCTCGAACGCGGACAGCATCCCATCGGAGACCAGCACGGCCGAACGGAGCCTGGCCAGCACGTCCCCCGCGTCGGGCGCCTGCTCCGGGGCCGCCCGGCGCGGCTCGGTGACCACGTGCTCGATGCCGAGCAGGCGGGCGATCATGGCCGCCACGATGACGTCGGGGTGGGTGGCGAAGCCGTGCGTGCGGGCCCGGAAGGGTACCTGGGCCGCGGTCAGCGCGGCGGCGATCAGCCGGCTGTCCTTGCCGCCAGTCAGGGACAGCTCGACCGCAACGCCTCGCTCGCCCAGCGGCCGGACCTCCTCGACCAGGGCGGCAGCGACCGCGCCGTACGACCCGTCCGCGCCGTGCCCCTCCACCTGGACCTCGGTGATGACGGAACGGCCGGCGGTGACCGTCAGCTGCTGCCGGCCCCGCAGCGCCCGGACGCCGTGGAACGGGGTCGCGCCGCCCACCGGATAGCCGAGGCTCAGGAAGGCGGCGACCATGGCCGGGTCGGGCTCGGCCAGCCGGCCCGTGACGGCAGCGGCCCAGGAGGCGCGGTCGCTGACCACCACCGCCCCCGGGACCTCGGCCAGGTAGACCGGGTCGACCCGGGTCACCCCGGTCCGCGCGTGCAGCCCGCCCTGGTCGGCCCAGATCGTCCCCGCGTGCGACCGGGCCTCCGGCTCCCGGCCCGGGGTGCCCGCGGGCCCCCCGGGCCAGCACAGCACGGCCATCCGGTCGTCGTGCCACACGACTTCCGCAGGCCCGGGGATCGGCATGATCCCGGGATCGGTGCCCGTCGCCGCGTCGGTCAGCGCCGCGCACGTCTCGCGCGTGGCCGCGCTGATGGCGAGCGTGAAGTACATGTGCCGCCTCAGCCGGAGCTGAGCAGCTCGAGCATCGGCCCGGGCACCGCCGGGTCCCGGTCGGTGGTCAGCAGGTCACGCCAGGCCTCGCACACGCTTGGCAGGTTGAACGCGGCCGCCGCCTGCGCGTGGGCCTCGTCTCCGGCGCGCCGCCAGTCGGCCTCGTCGCCGAGGGCCGCGATCGCGGCCGCCATCTCGGCGGGGCCGCGGCGGATCCAGCGCGTGTCGTAGGTGGTCTCGGCACCCGGCCAATGCCGCACCACCGGCACCGCCCGGGACGCCATCCCTTCGACCGGGGCGACGTGGAAGCTCTCGTCGTCGCTGGTGGACAGCATGAAGCCGACCCGGCGTAGCCAGGCCGCGACGTCTGGTCCCGCGTCATCGAACACCACGGCCCCGCGCAGCAGGGGCGACCGCTGCACCCGGCGCAACGCGTCGGCGTAGTGTTCGCGCTCGGCTGGGTTCTGCCACACCCACCAGTGCTCCCACGGCATCCCGGACTTGATGAACAGCAGGTACCGGTCGTCCTCGCGGCGCAGGTCCTCCAGCACGTCAAGGGCGAGGTCCAGGCGCTTGCGAGAGGGAACGATGCCGATCAGGCCGAGGTGGAACCGGGCGCCGTCGAGCTTGGGCCGGTCCAGCTGGGCCACGTCGATCGCGTTCGGGATCGTCACCACCTTCGCCTCCGGCCAGCCGGTCTGCTCCCGGGTCAGCCGCGCGTAGTGCGGGTTCACGCACACCACCTGGCTCACCGCGCCGATCTTGACCTGGGCCGGGTAGGGCGAGGCCAGCTCGAAGCGGTGCAGCCGGACCAGCAGCCGTGACCCGCGCCGCTTGTGCTTGCTGTACCAAACGGCGTTCGGCCCGCACCATTCGCAGACCACCACGTCGGCCCAGCCCGCCATCTCCTGGCTGGCACCTTGATCGTGCTTGCCGAGCGCGGCCCACTGGTCCAGGCGCACCTCTAGGCCCGGCTGCAGCCGCAGGTAATCCAGCAGCGGCGTGAAGAACTTCAGGTCGTGGCCCGCCACGACCACCTTCAACGTCTCCGTGGTGGTGACCCTCTTGGCGGGGACCGCCCGGGCCAGGTACCCGCGCAGCCGCTGCGCCGCCCGGTCCAAGGTGAACTGCTCGGCGGCCCGGCTGCTCCGGTCGGCCGCCTTTCGGTACAGGACGGGATCGGCCGCCGCCGCGGCGGCCACGTCCACCACGTCGGTCAGGCTGGCCGCGAACAGCGGGTAGTCGGCTCCCAGGAGTCCCTCGTGCATCGGGGTGCGGTTGAGGATCACCGGCAGCCCGACGGCGCCGTACTCCAGCACCTTGGTGGACAGTTCCAGGCTCGCGTCCAGCTCGGGGTGACGCCAGCCCAGCCCGATGTCACAGGACGCCGCGAGCCGCAGGGCGTCCTCCCGGGAGTGCCCGCCATGCCAGGTCACGCCCGTGGTGTCGAGGGCGGACCGCATCCGCTGCTGGTAGTCGCCGGGCGCGTTGTGGATCTTGTCGCCGATCATGTGCAGCTCGGCGGCGACGCCCCGGGCGGCGAGCAGGCCGGGCAGTTCGGTCATCTCCAGTGTGTTCCAGCGCGGCGCGAACTTGCCGGAGTAGACCAGGCGCAGCGGGGTCCCGGCCGCGGATGCGCCCCGCGGCGGGGGAATCTCGGCCAGGATGGGCGGCAGCAGCACGCACTTGCCGCACGCCGCGGGAATGCTGCCCTCCAGGAAGCAGCGGAGTTCCTCGGTCTGGCAGAGCACGTAGCGCGCGGCGGCGGCGATCATGCCGAGTTCTTCGGCGGCCGCGGGCGTGAGCCCGGGCACCGACTGCGGGACGTCGGTCAGGTACGGCCACAGCCGCCCGGCGAACGCGCCGCTCTTGGCCGCCGCGGCGGTGACCGCCCGGCCGCGCAGCACCACCAGGTCGTACGGGGCCTCGGCGTCCAGGCGGGCGAGCAGGTCCGGGGCCGCGGCGGCGGTGACGGGACCTGGGCCCTCCAGCAGGTGTTCCTCGAACGGCCGGCGGACCGTCACCCCGGGTTCGGCCAGCAGCGGCGCGATCAGGCGGCTGGTTCGGACCGGGGCCTTGAGCACCAGCGTCACCGCGCAGCCCGCTCCGGCCAGCGCCTGCGTGACGGACTGCAGCCAGATGGCCGAGCCATCGATCAGGTTCAGGTCGATGTCTCCGTAGACAAGCGCGCGCGTGGTCAACGCGGACAACTCCTTAGCTGAGAGAGAAAAGCCGTAGACCGTGGTCCGAGCCGTCCGGGCCGTCCGAGCCGTCCGGGCCGTTCGGGCCGAAGAACTCCCGCCGGGCCAGTGCCGGGTCCAGCGAGGTCACGTACGCATAGCCTGCCCCGCCGTCCCGGGCGTAGCCGACCGCGTCGGCCTGCGCGCACTCCCGCGCGCAGGCCAGGTCGAGCAGGTACCACTCGTCGTACTCGCGGTCGGCCTGCCACGGCGCGACCCAGGGCGAGCGCGCCACCTTCGCGGCGTGCCCCACCCACCCGGCCGGCCCGGACAGGCCCGCCTCCTCGGGGACGGCTGTGACCAGCATGCCCGGCCCGGCCAGGTCAGCGAGCGCCGTGCTGACCGCGTGGCAAGACAGCTCGGCGGACTCCCCGGCCCGGGCGGCGACCGCCACCACCAGCTCGGCGGGCGCGCTGCGCTGCTGGCGCAGCCGCGCGGCCAGGGCCGCGGCGCCGGCCGCATCCTCGACCCGGGCCAGCACCGCGATCTGCCGCCCGCTGACCAGGTGATCGGGCAGCCCGACCAGGCTGGCCAGTCCCGTCAGCCGCACCGCGGTCGCGTGCGCGGCGAAGATCTCCCGCAGTTCCGGAATCGTCTCGGCCTCGGTCGGCGGCGCTTGGGTCTGGGCCGCGGCGATCTGCTCGCGCAGTGCGGCCTGCTCGCCGCTGACCGTGATTACGCGCGCGCCGCACGCCCGTTGCTCGCGTGCCTGGTCGGGGGAGACGGTGACGAACAGGGCGTGCTCCCGGTACAGCGCGGGACGTCGGCGCCACCCGATCTCGCCGGCGACCGTCACCGGCCCGCCCACCCCGGTCAGCGAGTCGAGCAGGGCCCGGACCGCGGGCGGTTCCCGAGGGTCCCGGGGGTCGGCGTAGACCGGGTCGGACGAACGCTGGCTAGCCAGCCCGATCGGGTTGAACCGGGCCAGCTGCACGCCGAAGCCGTCGTCGGACACCGCATCGCAGCTGGCCGCGACCCAGTCCAGGCCCGGCGCCAGATACGCGGGGACGTTGCGGACAAAGATCACCGGCTTGCCCAGCGCCCGGGCCGCCGCGATCAGCCGCCCCAGCCGCCGGCCGCGGTCGGCCGCGGCCGGGTCGCCGGCGTAGGCCCAGGCCGAGCCGGCCAGCATCGCCGCGGCCTCGATCAGGACCAGGTCAGCGCCCACGCTCTCCAGCATCACGTCCGCGTCGTGCGGCAGCAGCGGGAACACCGCCGCGTCGGGGGCCAGGGTCGCGGACGACGCCGCGCGGAGCACGCCGGTGACGACCAGCCCTGGCGGGCTGAAGCTGGCCGAGGCGGCACCCGGCGCGCCCAGACCGGGCGCGGTCAACGCGGACAGGAACCGTTCCCCGCCGCCGGCCAGGTCATTGAGCTGCGCCGACGCCAGCGCGAGGGTGGCCGCCCCGGGCCCGGTCGGGCCGCCGCGTTCCCGCCACATCCGGATCAGGTCAACAGGCAGCTGGACGCCGCGGGACCACGGGCGCCGCGCCGCGCGGACCAGGGTCCGGCCCAGGGTCATCGTCGCGGAGCCCTCCAGCGCGGACAGCCGCGCCTGGGTCATAGCCAGCTGCAGCCGGGTGTCGCGCAGGGTCCGGGCCAGCCGGTCGCGCTCGGCGGCCAGGCCGGGATCGGTGCCGGCGCTCGCTTCAGCTGCATCCTGCGGTACGCCGCGGCCCTCCTGCTCAGTCATCGGCGGTCCTCCGGGTCCAGCCAGGCGGTGATGATCCGGGCGATCCGCGGGCCGGCGTGTCCGTCCCACAGCGGCGGCAGCTCGCCCGTGTAGGGCCCGTCGTCGCAGGCCTTGAGCACCGCGGCAGCCAGTTCGGCGTCGGTGACCAGGCGGTTACTGCCGCTGGTGATGGTGATGGGCCGTTCGGTATTCGGCCGCAGGGTCAGGCACGGCACCCGCAGCAGGGTGGTTTCCTCCTGGACCCCGCCGGAGTCGGTGATCACCGCGCAGGCTCCCTTGACCAGGGCCATGAACTCCAGGTAGCCCAGCGGGTCGCAGACGTGCAGCCGGGGGTGCGCGTCCAGGCCCGCGGCTTGCAGCGCGACCCGGCCGCGCGGGTGCACCGGGATGATCACATCCAGCTCGTCGGCCACCTCGTGCAAGGCCTGGACCAGGGCGGTCGCCGCCCGGGGGTCGTCGACGTTGGACGGCCGGTGCAAGGTGGCCACCACGTAACGCTCCGGCAGCCCGGCGGCGGCCCGGGCGGCGGCCACGTCGAACCGGTCCAGGTGGGCCAGCAGCGTGTCGATCATCGGGTTGCCGACCAGGTGCACCGCACTCACCGGACGACCCTCGCGGGCCAGGTACCCGATCGCCTCCGGCGAGGTCGCGAACAGCAGCGCGCACAGCTGGTCGGTCAGCCGCCGGTTGATCTCCTCGGGCATCGAGTCGTCAAAGCTGCGCAGCCCGGCCTCCACGTGGGCCAGCGGCACCCCCAGCTTGGCCCCGGCCAGCGCCGCGCCCAGCGTCGAGTTGACGTCCCCGTAGACCACGGCCAGCGCCGGGGAGTTCTGGATGAACTCCTGCTCCATCCCGGTCATGACCTCGGCGGTCTGCCCCGCGTGGCTGCCCGATCCCACGCCCAGGTTCACGTCCGGCCGCGGCAGGCCCAGCTGGACGAAGAACACCTCGGACATGCGCTCGTCGTAGTGCTGCCCGGTATGCACGATCCGCTGCTCGTGACCCAGCGCCGCCAGGGCCGCGATCACCGGCGCGGCCTTCATAAAGTTCGGCCTCGCGCCCAGGACGTGAGTGATAGGTGCGCGCATCGCGTCCTTTCCGTTCACCTGAACCGGTAAAATCTGCCGTGATGACGTCCGCCCCGCGCCGGCCGGGACCCCAATTCTCGCGTGGCACGCATGTGTCGCCTCGCGCTCTTACGCTCGCGATCTCGATTGCCTGGCGGCACGTGGCCGCCGGTCCGGTCCGTGCCGTGGTCCTGGCCCAGAGAGTACTGCCCCAACCGCTGCGCGGGTGGCTCCGGCTCGCCGGACCCTACGGGCGGGCGGCGGCGTTGTGGGGCGCGGGGGACCGGGCCGGGGCGCTGGCCTCGCTCGATGCCTCGCCCCGCCGCCTGGCCGCCTTCAGCCTGGCCGTCGACCAGCCCGAGACCGCGACCGCCGCCCTGGCCCGGCTGTCCGAGGACGACCCCGCCCGCCCGGTGCTGGCCGCCCGTCTGGCCTGGCGCGAAGGCCGCCTCACCGAAGCGCTCGAAGCTCTCGACCACGCCCGCGGCCGCCGTGCCCGCCGCCTCCGCAACACCCTCACCGCCGAGCAAGCCGTCCTGCTCGCCGCGCCGGGCGAGTCCATGATCACGGGCAGTTCGGGCCACATAGCGTCCATTTCTGCCCGCGATCATGAAACGGTCCGGGCGACCCCCGGTCGCGTGCTGCACCTGGTGAACGACGCGCTGCCCACCACGAGCGCGGGGTACACGATCCGCACGCACGAGATCGTGCTGGCCCAGCAGGCCGCCGGGCTCGACCCGCACGTGGTGACCCGCTGCGGGTTCCCGGTCACCCAGGGCACGCTGGACGGCCGGCGCCTGGTCATGCTGGACGACATCCCGTACCACCGGCTGCTGCCCTGGCGCATGCCCGCCCGCGCCGACAAAGCGGCCGCTCTGGGGCTGGAACTCGCCGCCCGGCTGACCGGGCAGCTCAAACCCAGCGTGCTGCACGCCGCGAGCAACTACGCCAACGCCATGATCGCGCTGGCCCTGGGGCAGCGGTACGGGCTGCCCGTGGTGTACGAGGTGCGCGGGTTCTGGGAGGACACCTGGCTGTCCCGGCACCCGCGCGGCGTGGACCTGGCCCGCAGCGAGCTGTACCAGCGCAACCGCGACCTGGAGACCCGCTGCATGCTGGCCGCCGATCTCGTGGTCACCCTGGGCGAGGCCATGCGGGACGAGATCGTGGCCCGCGGCGTCCCCGCCGAGAAGGTCCTCATCGTGCCGAACGCCGTGTCGCAGGAGTTCCTCCGCCCGCTGCCCGACGCTGACGCACTTCGCACAGAGCTGGGCATCAAACCCGCGGAGCACGTCGTCGGCGTGGTGTCCACCCTCGTCCCGCACGAGGGCCTCGGCACCCTGCTCGAGGCGACCCAGTTGCTGCGCGAGCGCGGCCTGCCGGTGCGGGTGCTGATCGTCGGCGACGGGCCGGATCGCTCCGCCCTGCAACGTCAGGCGGCGGACCTCGGGCTGGGCGAGGCCGCCATCTTCACCGGCCGCGTGCCCGCGGCGAAAGTACGTGAATTTCACGCGCTCCTCGATGTATTCGTCGTCCCCCGCACCCCGGACAGGGTATGCCAGCTCGTTACGCCGTTGAAACCGGTAGAAGCGATGGCCAGCGGGCTGTGCGTGGTCACTAGTGACGTGAGGGCACTCGCCGAAATCATCAAACCTGACGTGACGGGGGCGCTAACGATACCGCAAGATCCGGTGGCCCTAGCCGATACCCTTGAACTCTTGGTTAGCAGTCCGGATGTCAGAAGGAAGCTCGGCGACAACGCCCGCGAATGGGTGGCCAGGGACCGGACCTGGGCCCACAACGCGGCACGGTACCGAGACGCCTACACGCGCCTGGGCGCGCTCTAGAGGGGGGTCCACATGCCGGGGCAGGACGTACTGGTGATCGGGCTGGGCTATGTCGGCCTACCGCTGGCCATCGCTGCGGCGCGGTCGGGATTCCGGGTTACCGGGCTGGATCTGAACGCGGAGAAGGTGGCCGGGCTGATGGCCGGGCGATCGCACGTGGATGACCTCACCGAGGACGACGTGGCCGAGATGCTCAGCCGCGGGTTCCGGGCCACCGCCGACGAGGCGGATGCGGGACCGCAGGATGTCATCGTGATCTGCGTGCCGACCCCGCTGTCGGAGGCGGACGGGCCGGACCTGAGCGCGGTGCGGGCCGCGACCGCGACCGCGGGCCGGCTGCTGAAGGCCGGGACGCTGGTATCGCTGGAGTCCACGACCTATCCGGGTACCACCGAGGAGGTGGTCCGGCCGCTACTGGAGAAGACCTCTGGGCTGACCGCCGGGCTCGATTTCTCGCTCGCGTTCTCACCGGAGCGGATCGACCCGGGCAACCCGGTGTACGGTTTCGCCAACACGCCCAAGATCGTCGGCGGCCTCACCCCCTCCTGCACCGATGCCGCCGAGGCGTTCTACGGGCAGATCTGTGAGCAGGTGGTCCGGGCCAAGTCGGCCCGCGAGGCCGAGATGGCCAAGCTGCTGGAGAACACCTACCGGCACGTGAACATCGCCCTGGTCAACGAGATGGCGATCTTCTCCAGGGAACTGGACGTGGACCTGTGGGANNCACTGCATCCCCATCGACCCGAACTACCTGTCCTACAAGGTCCGCACGCTCGGCTACCCGTTCCGGTTCGTCGAGCTGGCCCAGGAGATCAACAGCCGGATGCCCGGCTACGTCACCGACCGGGCCGCCGAGCTGCTCAACCGGCACGCCAAGGCGGTCAACGGGGCCAAGGTGCTGCTGCTCGGCGTGACCTACAAGCGGGACATCGCCGACCAGCGGGAATCTCCGGCCCGGCCGCTGGCCCGTAAGCTGCTGGCCCGCGGCGCCCGGCTCAGCTACCACGACCCGTACGTCCCCAGCTGGCTGATCGACGGGCGGTCCATCCCGCTCGCCGACGACCTGGAAGCCGCCCTGGCCGACGCCGACCTGGTCATCTTGCTGCAGGCCCACCAGGCCTACGACCCGGCCCAGCTCGCCCGGGCCGCCCGCCTGCTGCTCGACACCCGCGGCGTGATCCCCGCCGCACCGCACGTCGAGGCGCTGTGAGGTCTCGGTGCGGGTAGTGGTGTGCACAATCGTCCACCATCCGGCCGACGCGCGCATCTACCACCGCCAGATCACGGCCCTGCTCGAGGCCGGTCACCAGGTCATCTACATCGCCCCGGTGCAGGCGGAGGATTTTTCAGCCGAACGACCCGGGCCACAGCTCCAGATCATCGCCGTCCCGCGGGCCGCGGGCCGGCGCAGACTCGGCGCCTTGCGGGCCGCCCGGCGCGAGCTGGCCCGGCAGAGCGCCGGCGCCGACCTGCTGCTGGTCCACGACCCCGAGCTGCTGCTGGCCCTGCCGCCGCGGCAGAAACGGCCGCTCACGGTCTGGGACGTGCATGAGGACACCGCCGCCGCGCTCAGCACCAAGGCGTGGCTGCCGCGTCCGCTGCGGCCCGCGGCCGCCGCGGCCGTGCACGCCGCCGAACGGCTCGCCGAGCGGCGCATGCGCCTGATCTTGGCCGAGCAGGGCTACGTCGAGCGGTTCAGCCGGCCGCATCCGGTAGTGCCGAATACCACCTACGTACCGGAAACCGTGCCGCCACCGGATCCCCCTGGTGCCGCCCAGCGGGTCATCTACGTCGGCTGGCTGTCCCCGGACCGGGGCGTGGCCGAGATGATCGAGCTGGGCGCCCTGCTTCGCCCGCACGGCATCACGGTGGAGCTGGTCGGGCAGGCCGACGCCCGCGCCCGGGCCCTGATCGAGCCCGCGCAGGGCCAGGGCCTGGTCGAGTGGCCCGGCTTTGTGCCGAACGACCAGGCCATGCGAAAAGTGGACGGCGCCCTGGCCGGCCTGTCGCTGCTCCAGGACGAGCCCAACTTCCGGCACTCCATGCCCACCAAGGTGGTGGAGTACATGGCGCGGGGCGTGCCCGTGGTGACCACCCCGCTGCCCGCCGCGGCCGCCCTGGTGACCCGCAACGAGTGCGGCTTCGTGGTGCCGTTCGGCGACCCGCGCGCGGCGGCCGACGCGGTGCTTGAGCTGGCTGGCGACGCCTCGCTGCGGGCCAAGATGGGCAGCCGCGGGCACGAGGCGGCCCTGAAGTCACTGGGCTGGCCGGCCGATGCGCGGACCTTCGTGGCCCAGCTGGAAGCCTGGGCAAAGACACCATAACCGCTGGCCGGACGCGTGCTATTGTTGCGTGTCCCGCGTTGCGGAGAAGGGATCGGCGTGGTTGCAGTCATGTCACGCGCTCCGCTGGCGCAGCTGCGTGTACTGGTCGCCCGCCACCCGCAGTTCTCCGTGGCGCTGGCGGTGGGCGCGGCTCTGCGGCTGGTAGCGATGCTCGGCTATCCGGGCGCGCTGTGGTTCGCCGGCGACTCCTACGTCTACGTGGGCGCCGCGTTGCGCCCGACGCCGGACCAGTCCAAGACCACGGGCTACTCGCTGTTCCTGCGCGCCCTGCTGCCGTTCCACAGCTTCACCCTGGTCACTGGTGTGCAGCACCTGATGGGGCTGGGCATCGCGGTCATGGTCTACGTGCTGGCCCGGCGCGCCGGGGTCTCGAAACTGTGGGCCACGGCGGCGACCCTGCCGGTGCTGCTCGACGGGTTCGAGATCGAAGACGAGCACATGGTGATGGCCGAGGCGCTATTCACCTTCCTCGTCGTGCTGGCCATGCTGCTGATCTTGTGGCGCAGCCGGACCTCCTGGGTGACCGCGCTGATCGCGGGCCTGCTGGTCGGCTACGCGGTGATCGTCCGCACCGAAGGGCTGCCCATCCTGGTCCTCTTCCCGCTCTACCTGCTGTGGTGTGGCCGCCGGTCCTGGCGTGGCTGGCTCGCCGCCGTGGTGATGGCCATCGGCTGCGCGGCGCCGGTGGTGGCCTACGCGACCTGGTTCGACCACGTGCAGGGCAGCTTCACACTGAGCCGGGCCGACGGGTTCTTCCTGTGGGGACGGGTGTCCTCCTTCGCCGAGTGCTCGATCATCAAGCCACCCGCCAACGAGCTGAAGATCTGCCCGTCGGGCTTGCCATCCAGCCGGACCGCGCCGGGAGACTACATCTGGCACTTCGGGCCGGTGCACAACATCGCGGGCGGACCGGTGAGCGTCGCGAACGACCGGCTGCTGCGCGACTTCGCCATCCGCGCCATCGAGGCGCAGCCGTTGGGCTACGTCAAGGCGGTGGTGAAGGGCCTGGCGCTGTCGGTGGAGTGGCCGCGCCAGAAGTACCCGGACTCCGGCACGGTGGGCTACTACTACTTCCGGCTGCAGACCCAGTCGATCCCGGATAACCATTCGTGGATCGCCGGCGGTACCGCGTACCAGGACGCGGTGAGCTACGGCCACGCCTCCCCGAGCACGGTGGTCGAGCCGTTCGCGTCCCTGATCATTTTCAGCCAGCGCGTCCTCTACACCTACGGCCCGCTGTTCGGGCTGATCATGGTCGTGGGCCTCGGCGGACTGGTGCGGATCGAAGGGCTCAGGGAACGGCGGCCACGACTAGCCTGGTCCCGCCGCGCCGGCAGCATGCTGCCCTGGGTCACTGGCGTCGTGCTACTGGTGTTCCCGATCGCGACCGCCGACTTCGACTACAGGTACCTGCTCCCGGTGCTGCCGTTCGCCGGCCTGGCCGCTGGCCTGGCGTTCGCCCCGGCCCGGGTCCGGCCCGCCGCGCAGCCGCCCGCGGCGCAGCGGGACGACGAGCCGCGGGACGACTTGACGAGCCAGGTCCCCGGCCCGGTCAACTGAACTCGCGTATCCTGAGCGTGGGTGAGTCGGCCGGGCGGTCGCACCGGGCGCAAGTCCGGTGAGGAAGGTCCGGGCTCCACAGGGCAGGGTGGTCGGTAACGCCGACCCGGGGTGACCCGCGGGACAGTGCCACAGAAAACAGACCGCCCCGCGTCTGGTACGCGGGGTAAGGGTGAAACGGCGGTGTAAGAGACCACCAGCGCGGCAGGTGACTGCGGCGGCTTGGTAAACCCCACCCGGAGCAAGGTCAAGAAGGGGAACCAGCGGTTCCCTGCGCGAGCGATCGAGGGCGGCCCGCCCGATGCTCGCGGGTAGACCGCAAGAGGCTGTCGGCAACGTCAGTCCCAGATGGATGACCGCCGCCCCGCGCAAGCGGGGCACAGAACCCGGCCTACAGGCCGACTCACCC
>PLIQ01000303.1 GCA_003140115.1 Actinomycetota bacterium
GGCGGGATGCCGATAGCCAGCGACCCGGCCGCCTGGGCGAGCCTGACCACGGGCTACGTGCCGGTTACCGGGGCCGCCCGGGCCGCCGGGAACGGGACGCCGCAGTTCGAGATGACCTACCGCACCGAACTGGCCCGCTACAGCCAGATCGTGGCCGGGCGGCTCCCGGTCAGCGGCTCGTATCCCGGGAACCACGCCGTGGTGCAGGCGGCGGTGACCACCACCACCGCGGCCAGGTTCGGGCTGAAGGTCGGCGCCCGGCTGAACGCGGGGTCGTTGGAACTGGTGATCACGGGGATCATCCGCCCGACGGACCCGGCGGCCACCTTCTGGAGCGAGGATCCCGGGGTGGCCACGCCCGCGCTGACCCAAGCCGCGGCGCCTCAGCTGCCGTACTGGATCGCGGCGGCCTTCATCGGCCCCAGTGCGCTCCCGCTGGTCGAAGCCACCATCGGCACCACTGAAATGCAGGTGACCTGGGTGTACACGGCCGCGCTCGGCGGGATCACCGCAGGCCAGGCCGACGAACTGGAGGCCAGCGTCACCAGCCTGGCCTCCTCCGGGGCCACGGTGTTCACCCCCGCCGGGAACCCGGTCACGGTGACGATTTCCTCCCAGATTCCCGCGATCTTGTCGCCGTTCATCTCCGGGGAAAACGCCGTCGCCCCCGCGCTCGAGCTACTGTACGTCGGCCTGACCGTCATCGGGGCGGTCGTGGTGCTGCTCGGCGCCCGGCTGGTGGCGCAGCGCCGCGCCGCGGAGTTCACGCTGATGCGAGCCCGGGGCGCGGCGCTGTACCAGCTCGCCTGGCTGGTGCTGCGGGCCAGCGTGGTCGTCGCCGCGGTCGCCGGGGCGCTGGCCGCGCTGCTCGCCATCGGCCTGACCCCCGGCGACGGCGACACGGTGGCCTGGTGGCTGGCTGGCCTCACGATCGCCGTGACGCTCGTCGGCCCGGTGCTGATCAGCGTGATCCCGCAGCGCGTGGCGGCGCCTGCCACCGGCCGGACTGAGCGCCGGGCAGTTGGCCGCAGGCCCGCGGCCCGGCGAATCATCGTCGAGATCGCGCTGGTCGCCGCGTCCGTGGGCGGGCTGGTCCTGCTCCGGAACGAGGGCCTGAGCTCCGGGAACAGCGGCCTGTACACGAGCGCGGCGCCGGTGCTCGTCGCGATCCCGGTGGCCGTCGTCCTGCTGCGCTGCTACCCCCTCCTGGCCCGCGAGCTGGCCCGGATCGCGGGCCTGACCCGCGGGGTGGTCGCGTTCGTCGGCCTGGCCCGGGCCACCCGTACCCCGCCCGGCACCGTCCTGCCGGCGTTCGCCCTGGTGCTGGTGCTGGCCATGGTGGCGTTCCCGGACATGGTCAGCACCTCGGTCACCCGAAGCCAGGTGGCCGAATCCTGGCAGCAGGTGGGCGCCGACGCTATCATCCAGGCCCCGCCCGACCAGGTGATTCCGGCCGGACTGCAGGCCCAGATCTCTTCGCTGCCCGGCGTCGTCTCCACCGCTACCGCGGAGGTCGACGCCGCGTTGCTGAACTCCGAGACCGAGATGTCCGTGATGTACGTCGACCCGGCCCAGTACGCGGCCGTGATCGAGCAGGCACCCGGCCCGCGGTTCCCGCTGGCCGCGCTGTCGGGGTACAGCGGCCAGTCGGGGGCGAACGTCCCCGCGGTCGCCACTGCCGCTGCCGCCCAGATTCCCGCGACAGCGCAGGTCAGCGTCAACGCTGGAGCCAGTACGATCACGATCCGGCGGGTCGGACAGACCGGCGTCCCCGGCGTTCCCGGCGCCGTCGGCGTGGGCCCGGGTATCACCGTGATCGTGCCAGCGCAGGCCGCCAGCTCGTTCGCGCCGAACGTGCTGCTGGTCGCCGGGCCCGGGCTGGATGCGGCGCGGCTGAGCGCGGACGTCAGCCGCGCGCTGCCGGGCGCGTCGGTGACGTTCCGCGCCGCGGCCCTCGCCGCGCTGACCACGGCGCCGGTGCCGCAGGCGGCGCAGGTGGCCCTCACCCAGGGAATGGCCGCCGCGGCCGGCTTCGGTGCGCTGGTCCTGCTGCTGTCGCTGCTGCTCACCGCCTGGACCCGCGACATGACGCTGGCCCGCCTGGCCACGATGGGGCTGCGCCGCTGGCAGGCCCAGCTGCTGCAGGCGACCGAGACGCTACCCCCGGTCATTGCCGCCGCCATCGGCGGCGTCGCGTGTGCCTGGCTGCTCGTGCCACTGGTCGGGTCATCGCTGAACCTGGCGGCGTTCGCCGGGACCGGGTCGGCCGCCGCCGTGACTCCCGCGGTAGTCCCGCTGGTCGGTTCCGCAGTCGGGCTGGTGCTGGCCGCGCTGCTCGTGCTGGCCGTTCAGGCCGTAATCACCTACCATCGCGGCAGCGCCAGGGCGCTGCGGATCAGTGACGAAGGAAGCCCAGGAACATGACCCAACCTCCCGCGCCTGCCCCGCAGGACCAGGCCCCCACCGGGGCGGACGGGATGATCGTCTGTGACCGGCTGGTCCGGATCTACTCCGGCAAGGGCATCGAAGTACAAGCTCTGCAAGGGCTGGATCTGCTGATCGCCGAGGGGGAGCTGACCGCGTTGATCGGCGCGGCGGGCAGCGGCAAATCCACACTGATGAACATCCTCGCCGGGCTGGACACGCCGACGGCGGGGNNGTCGCCGGCTTCATCTGGCAGCAGACGTCGCGGAACCTGCTGCCCTACATGACCGCCCGGCAGAACGTGCTCCTGCCCATGCGGCTGAGCGCGCTCGGCCGCGGCGAGCAGCGGCGGCGCGCCGGTCTACTGCTCGACACCCTGGGCATCGCGCACTGCGCCGACCGGACNNTGCTGCTGGCCGACGAGCCCACCGGCGAGCTGGACTCCGCGACCGCCCGGGACGTGTTCGCCGCCCTGCAGACGGCCAACACCGAACTCGGCGCCACGGTGCTGGTGGTCACCCACGACCCGGCCGTGTCAACGCAGGTTCGCCGCACGATCGCGATCAGGGACGGCAAGACGAGCAGCGAGACGATACGGCACACGGCCACCGACGAACAAGGCGAGACCACGCTGCACGCACGCGAGTACGCGACGCTGGACCGCGCGGGCCGGGTTCAGCTCCCGCGCGAGATGACCAGGCGCCTCGGCATGCGCAAGCGCGTCGAACTGCAAGAGGAGCCCGACCACATCGGCGTCTGGCCGGACCAGGCCCCCGACGAGGAACGGGACTAGCCGCCCCTAACGACCCCCTTAGCCGTCCGCTCCCAACGACCCCCCTTTAGCCCGCTTGGCGGTGGGTGTGGCTGGCCGTCATGCTCTCGGCATAGACCACTTCGCCGGCCTGCTCGGCGACGGCGGCTCGCGCGTCGGCAGGCAGCATGTCGTCGGTGATGAGCACGTCTGCCTCGCTCAGCCGCGCGAACGAGCTCAGGCTGACCAGGCCCCACTTGGTGTGGTCGGCCAGCACGACCACCTGGCGCGCGACCCTGATGAAGGTCCGGTTGGTCTCGGCCTCGGCCAGGTTGGGCGTGGTCAGCCCGGCGTCGGCGTCGAAGCCGTGGCAGCCGAGGAAGAGCACGTCGAAGTGGAGCGAGCGGATGGTCAGGTCGGCGATCGGGCCGACCAGCGCGTCGGAAGGGGTACGAACGCCGCCGGTCAGCACGACCGAGTCGGCCGTGCCGTCCAGGCCGCCGCGCATCCCGCTGAACACGTTCGTCACGCGCAGCGAGTTGGTCACGATGGTGAGCCCTGGCACGTCGAGCAGGCACTGCGCCAGCGCGAACGTGGTGGTCCCGGCGGCCAGCGCGACCGCCATGCCGGGCGTGACCATTCTCGCGGCCACCCGCGCGATCGCGGTCTTCTCCGGTTGCTCGAGCACGAGCTTCGCTTCGAAGCCCGGCTCATGACTCGAGGGCGTGCCCGGTAGCACTGCGCCGCCGTGCACCTTTTCCACTAGCCCGTCGCGGGCGAGCACCTCAAGGTCTCTGCGGATCGTCATATCCGAGACGCCGAGCCGCTGAGTGAGATCACTGACCCGGGCGCTGCCGTCGCTCCTGACGGCCTGCAGGATGAGCGACTGGCGGTGTCTGGCTAGCATCCGTCCTTTCCCTCCTTGTTGCGGGGGACAGCGCCCGGACCCGTGCGGTGGTCCTGGATGGCGTCGTCCGTACCAAGTGAGACGTTTCCCACCCGTGTTCGGTTCCGGGGATGGATGTCGGAAGCAGGCGGATTTCTGTGCTCCAGGTTGTCCGCGAGCCTGACGTGGCCTGCGAGACCGGCTTCGCCGCCCCCTCGACCGGCACCCATGGAGCATCGAGCCGGTTACAACCCAATGCTAGGAACTTAAGGCGCCCGTGGTGCTGAAGTTATGGGCTTCGTTGCTCGTCAGGGTGGCCACTGCGGGCGAGAGGGGCGTCGGCGGGCGACGCGGATGGCGATCTGCTGTGGTAGAGCGCCAGCTTGTCGGCCTGCCGCGCTATCCGATCCGGTTATGTCCCGTTATGTCTTAACTTGACATCGAGACATTCCGGACGCGAACAATGATCGCGGGCACTTTTGGTCCGTATTTGGCCATTTCTACCCGCGATCATGAAGAAGGCCCGACTGAAGGGCGCTCCGTAAAGGTCCTGGCATTGGGTTACAACCGGCCCAATGGAGCATCGTGCCGGCCAGCGGCGGTCGGCCAGCGGCGGCTCCACCCAGCGGCGGTCGGCCAGCGGTCCTGGCCGCCGCCCCACGCCCCGCGGCCCCGCCCCGCAGCCCGACCCAGCGGCATCTCAGGTCGCTCGCGTACGCGGCCGGCCCGCCGTGCTACCGTATCCGCGGCCGGTCCACCGTCCGGGTTCGCGCCTCCGATCGCGCGGATCCGGGGGTGCGCGGGTCGGGTTCCCGGACTGGCGCAGGTGCGGATC
>PLIQ01000468.1 GCA_003140115.1 Actinomycetota bacterium
GCCGACTGCATCGTCGCGCCGAGGTGGCCATTGATCCGGATCGTGTACCAGGCCGATGCAGGGTCCATGACGTCCATCGTCAGCGGCCGCCAGGTGAGCCCGCATCACCCGGATAAGGTGAGCGCCGGCGCGCGTCTTGGCGGGGCATCCAGTGGCCGGCGGCCTTAAGGTGCCCGGTATGGCGGCTGACGATATCTCCGTGCCGGAAACCCTGCCCGCGGTCATCGAGGTGCGCGGGGCCCGGCACAACAACCTGCAAGACGTCGACGTCGACGTGCCGCTGTGGCGGACGGTGGCGGTGGTCGGGGTATCCGGATCGGGCAAGACGTCGCTGGCCATCGGCACGCTGTACGCCGAGGGCATGCACCGGTTCCTGGAGGGCCTGAGCACCTACAGCCGACGGCGGCTGACCCAGGCCCAGCGCCCAGACGTGGACCGGATCGACCACCTGCCGGCCGCGCTGGCGCTGCGGCAGCGCCCGCCGGTACCGGGGCCGCGCAGCACGGTCGGCACCATGTCCGAGGTGCTCAACGTGTTGCGCCTGACGATGTCCCGGCTGGGCTCGCACCTGTGCCCGAACGGCCACCTCGTCGCGCCGTCGATCGCCACGCTGCGCGAGGAGATCGTCTGCCCGGTGTGCGGCGCGCACTTCGAGCATCCGAGCGCCGAATCCTTCGCCTTCAACTCCTACGGTGCGTGCCCCGCCTGCCAGGGCCTAGGCGTCCGGTCCGAGGTCGACATCGCCACCCTGGTTCCCGACCCCGGTAAGACGATCGCCGACGGCGCGGTGCTGCCGTGGAACTCCGGCGGCCGGCGGCTGTCGATGTACGCCGCCGGCGAGCTCGGGGTCCGGCTCGACGTCCCCTACCGGGATTTGACCGATCACGAGCGCGACATTGTGCTGCACGGCGAACCGGTCCGCCAGCAGGTGACCCTGCATTCAGGCCGGAACGGCCGGGCGGTCCAGCTGTCGGTCAACTACGACAACGCGGTCGCCGCCGTCGAACGCTCCCTGCGCAGCAACAACGAGCGCACCCGCCGCCTGGTCCAGCGCTTCCTGGTCACCCGCGTCTGCTCGGTGTGCCACGGCACCCGGCTGCGGCCCGAAGCGCTAGCCTCGCAGCTCGGCGGCCGGAACCTCGCCGAGATCAGCGCGCTCACCCTGAACGAGCTGCGGGGCTTCGCGGCCGGGCTGCCCGCGGGGCTGCCCGCCGAGCTGAGCCGGCTGACCACCGGCCTGCTCGCCGAACTGGACGGCAGGCTCACGCCGCTGCTCGACGTCGGGCTGGGCTACCTGACCCTCGACCGGGCCGGCGCCTCGCTGTCGACGGGGGAGCGGCAGCGGATCGAGCTCACCTCGACGGTGCGCGCCAGCACCACGGGCATGCTGTACGTGCTGGACGAGCCGTCGGTCGGGCTGCACCCGAGCAACGTAACCGGACTGCGCAAGACGCTCGCGGCCCTGGCCGGGAACGGTAACTCCGTGGTCGTGGTGGAGCACGAGCGGGAGATCATCCGCGCCGCGGACTGGGTCATCGAACTCGGCCCGGCGGCCGGCGCCAAGGGCGGCACGGTGATCGCCCAGGGCACCCCCGGGCAGCTGGAAACCGACCCGCACTCGATCATCGGCCCGTTCCTGGCCGGCGCCGTGGCCGTGACTCGTGACCCCCTGGCGCGGTCCGGTCCGGACGAGCAGATCGTCCTGGCGGTCGGCGACCTGTACAACCTGCACGACGTGACCGCTTCCTTCCCGCTGCACCGGCTGACCGCGCTGGCCGGGCCGTCCGGGGCCGGGAAGACCGCCCTGATCCTGGACAGCCTCATCCCGGCCGCGCGGGCGCTGCTGACCGGGGCGGCGCTGCCCGGGCATGTCCGTCGTCTGGATCTGGCCGGTATCCGCCAGGTCGTTCAGGTCGACTCCTCGCCGATCGGCCAGAACGCGCGGTCGACCCCCGCGACCTACTCCGGGGCGTTCGACCAGATCCGCCGCGTGTTCGCGGAGACCGCGTACGCCCGGCGGCGGCGCTGGAAGCCCGGGCATTTCTCGTTCAACACTCGTGAGGGGCAGTGTCCGACCTGCCGCGGGCTCGGCGCCATCGACCTGGACGTCCAGTACCTGCCTGACATCACCGTCCTGTGTCCGACCTGCCACGGCGCCCGGTTCAACGACGCCACCCTGGCCGTGCGGGTAGACGGCCTGACCATCGCCGACGTGCTCGGCCTGACCGTCGACGACGCCCTGGAACGGTTCGCTGAGCGGGCTCCGGTAGCCGCGGCGCTGCGGCCCGTCAGCGAGGTCGGCCTGGGGTACCTGCGGCTCGGCGAGCCCACGCCGTCCCTGTCCGGCGGCGAGTCGCAGCGCCTGCGGATCGCTTCCCGGCTGCGCAGCAGCCAGCGCGGCGCGCTGTACGTGTTCGACGAGCCGTCCACCGGCTTGCACCCGCTCGACGTGGCCACGCTGGTCGGCGTGTTCGACCGGCTGCTGGAGGCCGGCGCGACGATCATCGTCATCGACCACGATCTCGACCTGCTCGCCGCCGCCGACCAGCTCATCGACATGGGACCGGGCGGCGGCCCGGAAGGCGGCCGCATCCTCGCGGTCGGCCCGCCGCAGGACGTCGCACAGGACCCGGCCAGCGTGACCGGCCCGTGGCTGGCCGAGCATCTGGGCCCGCCGGCGGCCTGAGCACCGGGCCCTGCGCCGCATTTCGGCACGTTCACCGGAATGTGCGAGAATCCGCAGGTGGACATCGATGGTCCCGCGGTCGCCGGGCTGGTCGCCGACGTCGCGGCGGCGGTAAGCGAGCGGGTCGCCGTGGTGTCCGAAGACGTCTATGCGGTGGTCCTGCGGGAAATCCCGGAGCTGGCCGACGACCAGTCGATCCTCACCCTGCTGTCCTCGAGCGTCCACAGCAACGTCGGTACCTGCCTGCAGATCCTGCAGCACCAGATCGAGCTGAGCGCCGTGCATGCCCCGGCCGCGTCCCTGGAGTACGCGCGCCGGCGGGCGCAGCGCGGCACGCCGCTGACCGCGCTGCTGCGTGCCTACCGGCTGGGGCATACGTGTTTCTCCGACTGGCTGCTCAAGGAGCTGGCCGAGCAGGCCGATGACGCCCACATGATCACCGCCGCCACGCTGAGCATGTCCAAGACCGTGGCCGGGTACGTCGACCAGACCTCCGAGGAAATCGTCGCGGCCTACACGGGCGAACGGGAGAACTGGCTGCGGAACCGCAGCGCCGCGCGCGCCGCCCGGATCCGGGATCTGCTGTCGGGCGGGCGGGTCAACGTGAGCGCCACCGAGGCCACCCTGGGCTACCGGCTGCGGCAGTACCACGTGGGCGTGGTGTGCTGGGCGGACGACGTGACGGCCGCCGTCGACAACATCACCCGGCTGGAGCACGCGATCAGCCACGTCGCGGCCAAGGTGGTCGGCTCCGGCGATCCGGTGTTCCTGCCCCGTGACGAAGCCAGCGCGTGGGCGTGGCTGCCGCTTGGAATCCGCGACCGGTTCGACGCCGAGGCGGCCAGCACGGTCGGCGCGGACGGCGATATCCATTTCGCCTTCGGCGACGCGGTCAAGGGCGTCACGGGGTTCCGGCTCACCCACCGGCAGGCCCTGGCCGCCCAGGCGGTCGCGCTGGCCGCGGGTTCCCCGCCGCGGGTGGTGACGTTCACCGACGTCGCTCCGGTGGCGATGATGCTCGGCTCGCCGGACCTGTTGCGGGCCTGGGTACTGGCCACGCTGGGCGGCCTGGCCACCGACGATGAGCATCACGCCCGGCTGCGGGACACGCTGCTGGTCTTTCTGCAAGCCGGGGGCAGCTACAAGACGACCGCGGAGCAGCTCGTCCTGCACAAGAACACGGTGCAGTACCGGATCCGCAAGGCCGAGGAGAGCTTGGGCCGGCCCGCCGCCGAGAACCGCCAGGACGTGGAACTCGCGCTCCAGACCAGCCGCTGGCTCGGCTCATCCGTCCTGCAGCCGCCCCGNNGATGGGCTCCGTGCGCATCGATCGCCTCGACCACCTGGTGCTGACCGTTGCCGACATCGACGCCACCGTGGAGTTCTACACCCGCGTGCTGGGCATGCAGGCGGTGACGTTCGGCCCGGAACGCACCGCCCTCAACTTCGGCCGCAGCAAGATCAATCTGCACCCGGCCGGTCACGAGTTCGAGCCGAAGGCGCGCCGTCCGACGCCCGGCAGTGCCGACCTGTGCCTGATCGCCGCCGACCCGCTGGAACGGGTGATCGAGGAACTCGCCGCCCACGACGTCCCTATCGAGGAGGGTCCGGTCGAACGCACCGGCGCCACTGGTCCCATCCTCAGCGTCTACTTCCGTGACCCGGACCAGAACCTGATCGAGGTCAGCAACTACGCCTGATCCCGGTGCGCAGACCGCGCCCCGTCCCACCACGTGAGCACCCTCAGCGCGCGGAGCGTGTTCCAGCGGCTCGGCGTGCCCACGCCACCCTCGAGATCGAAGTGGACGCGACCGGGATGGACGCGGTCGAGCAGCCACCGCCCGTCGGGCTGCCGCTTGGACCGCACGACCGCTACCGCTTCGGCCATCCGGGAATCGGGGTCCGCACCCGACTGACGGAAGTAGTCGAGCGCGCGCAGCACGTCGTAGTGCCAATAGAAGGGGAACGCGAACTCCAGATACGCCGGCTTCACGACGGCCCCCGTGCTCTGGCGGCGGAGCAGCCCGCGCCGCAGCAGGTACTCCTCACCGCCGCGGCGGGCCGCGCGTACCTGCTCGGACCCGCCGGCGACGCCCTCGAACTCGAGCAGGCCGTCAAGCACGGTTATCGTCGTGTCGAAGGAGGATCGCACCGATCCGTTCTCAGCCTCGCAGTTCCAGCCGCCGTCAGCGAGCCGCTCGGCGAGGATCCTCTCGACCACCGCCGCGACGTCTACCCCGAAGTACGCCCCGGTCTGGATCGTTCTGCCGTTGATGCACGGCTCGACCTCGCCGTCGAAGTACCGCTGCCCGGCGTGTTCCCACCGCCCGTTGCGCGCCACGAGCCCGACCGCCCGGCGGGCCGACTGCGAGCCCGGATCAAGCCCGAGGAGCTGCAGGGTCTGCAGCGTGTGCATCGTGGCGGTCCAGGGCTGCCCCGGCTCACCGCCGGTGTAGGACGCCGGAAAGCAAGCGCCGCCGTCCCAGAGCCCGTCGGGGTCCTCGAGCGCGAGCAGGCGCGCGCCCCAGCCGTCGTGCTCCACCCGGGCCCGCTCGGCGGCCACGTCGCCGGCCGGCGCGTCGGTAAGATCCCGCAGCACCTGCCAGCGGATCGCGGAGTCGCCTTCGAGCAGCCAGTCGATCACGCTCACGTGCCACCCCGGCGGTCCTGCGCACGGTACTGCGCGACAGCGGCCTCGCAGACGGCGCGCACCGGCCAGCCCAGGGCCCGGGCGGCGGCTTCGGCCTCGGCCAGCTCGGCCGTGGCCGTTCCGAAGCCCGACGGGCCATCGGCGGTGCCGGCCACCTTGACCGTCACGACCTGGCTGCTGCCCGGCGGTCCCACTTCCACCTGCACCGACGTCCGGGCGGCGGTCAGCCGGTTCATCCGGGACCAGCGGACGCCGAGCGTCCCGGTGTGGGCGAACATCGCGGCGGCCACCGCGGAAAAGACCGGTTCGGCGCACAGGGCGGTGAGGACCTGCCCCGGCCGGCCGTGCCGGCCGACAATCGGAGTACACCAGCAGTCCCAGGCGCCGGCCGCCCGCACCGCCTGCAGGACCGAAGGCCACAGCCGGGGGTCCAGGTCATCGACCGTGCTTTCCACGACGGTCACCTCGCCCTCGCGCAGGTCCCGCTCCGCGCCGGACACCCCCACCACCACCCGGGTGATGTTAGGCCGGTCCGGGGTGTCCCGGCCGCCGCCACCGGTGCCGACCGCGCGCACCGTCATGGCCGGAAAGCCGCCCGGTATCGCCGCCGCCGCGACCAGGGCCGCACCGGTCGGGGTAGTGCGCTCACCGCTCAGGTCGCCGCCGGCCGGCCCGCCGCCGGCCAGGTCTCCGCCGGCCGGACCGCCGCCGGCCAAGTTCAGTCCGGCCGCGGCGGCGATCCGCAGGACCGCGGGCGCCGGCACCGGCAGCCGCCCGTGCTGGCTGGTGACGAACCCGCTTCCCGCGGCCAGCGCCGAGCAGCACACCACCGCGCCGGGCCGTAGCAGGCCCAGATCCTCCAGCGCCGCCGCCGATCCCACCACGTCGGCCAGCGCGTCGAACGCACCCACCTCGTGAAAGTGCACGTCTTCGGACGGCTCGCCGTGCACCGCCCCCTCCGCCTCGGCCAGCAGCCGGAACACCCGTGTCGCCAGCCCCTTCCCGGCCGGCCCGAGGTCGCTGGCGGCGACGTGCTCAAGCACGTCGGCCAGGCGCCGTGGGCGGTCGGCCGCCGCCGGCGTGATGACCACGGCCCGCAGGCACGCCAGGCCGCCCCGGCGGGCGGTCTCGGTCCGCAGCCCGAGACCGGGCACGCCGAGTGAGGCGATGGCCGCGCGCACCCGCTCCACGTCCGCGCCCGCGTCGAGCAGGGCGGCCAGCAGCATGTCGCCGGCCACGCCCGCGGTCGCGTCGATGTAGGCGGCGCCCGGCCGGCCGGTCACCGGTGCACCGCGCGGATGACCTTGGCCGCGTGCACCGCCGCCCCGAAGCCGTTGTCGATGTTGACCACGACCAGGCCCGGGCTGCACGAGGCGAGCATGGCGGCCGCCGCGGCCAGGCCGCCCGCCGCCACGCCGTAGCCGACACTGGTCGGCACGCCGATCACCGGCGCGCTGACCAGTCCGGCGACCACACTGGGCAGGGCCCCGTCCATCCCGGCCACCACCACCACGCACTCGGCGGCGCGCAGGTGCTCGAGCCGGGCCAGCAGCCGCCCGAGCCCGGCCACGCCCACGTCGGCGAGAACATCCGCGCGGACCCCCAGCACGGCCAGCGTCGCCGCGCATTCCCTAGCCACCTTCAGGTCCGTGGTACCGGCCGTCACGACCAGCACGTTGCCGCGCGCGGGCGGCAGCACCCCGACCGCGAGCGTTCCGGCTACTCGATCCAAGTCCACGGCCTCGCCGGGGAAACGGGCGGCCGCCCCGTCCAGGACGGCGGCGGGGCAACGCGTCGCCAGGGCCGGTGCCTCCGGATCGCGGGCCCGCAACTCGGCCAGCAGCGCGAAGATCTGCTCGGACGTCTTGCCTTCGCCGAAGACCACTTCCGGGACGCCGGTCCGCCGCCGGCGGTCCACGTCCAGCACGGCGAACTCGCCCACCGGGACGCCCGCCGCCCCGGGCCCACCGGGACCCTCAGCCGGCACGGCTGACCGGAGTGATGTCGAGGTTCAGCGAACCGGACCGCAACGGCCGCTCGTCGATCTCCGCGCGCTGATATCCGGCCGCCCGGACGCAGGCCAGCACCGCCGCCTGCTCGTCCGGATCCGCCGCCCGCGGCAATTCCGCCGCGCCCAGCTGCACCCGGCCCAGATCACCGAAATGCCGCACCCGCAGCTCGTGGTAGCCGCGCTGCTTGAGGCTCAGCTCGGCCCGGTCCACCTGCGACAGCACGTCGGCGCTGACCGGGGTGCCGTAGGGCAGCCGCGAGGCCAGGCAGGGCGACGCGGGCTTTTCCGCACTCGGCACCCCCAGGTGCCGCGCCAGCGCCCGCACCTGGTCCTTCCCCACGGACGCCTCCAGCAGCGGATGCCGGACCCCGTGCTCGGCCGCCGCGCGCAGCCCGGGCCGCCAGTCACCGGTGTCGTCGGCGTTGGCGCCGGACAGCACGGCGGCGAATCCGCGGCGCCGGGCCAGCACGGCCAGCCGCTCGTACAACTCCGATTTGCAGTAGTAGCAGCGGAACCGGTCGTTGCGCCGGTAATCCTCGCGCTCCAGCTCCGCGGTGCTGATCAACTCGTGGCGGACGCCGACGGCCCGGGCCACCGACCGGGCGCCATCCAGCTCGCCGGACGCCAGGGCCGGTGAGACGGCGGTGACGGCGAGGGCCTGTTCCCCGAGCGCCCGCGCGGCCAGCGCGGCGACCACCGAGGAGTCCACCCCGCCGGAGA
>PLIQ01000293.1 GCA_003140115.1 Actinomycetota bacterium
CCCCAGAGCGCTCCCCAGAGCCGCAATCCTCCCCGATAATTGTTCGAGTACCGGTAGGCGGCGTGGTCTGAGGTGAGCGCTGATACTGGGGTGAGCATTGTTACATGACCAGGCCGCAGCCTTCGTCCTCGCGAGCCAGGTCGCGTAGGCCGATCGCGTCGCGTCGCAGGCCCGGCGCCGATTCGCAGGCCGCTTTGTCCGAGCCCACCGTGGCGTCATCAGCGCATGGACAATTCCCCGCGCGCGGATGTGGCCTGGACACGCTCGGAAGGTTTACCAGGCCGGAGCCCCCGCATCAGGTGCTGCGCGGCTAGCGCCATGGCCACCAGCAGACCCGCGGCGATGCCGTCCAGCCAGAAGTGGTTGGCCGTCACCACCACCACCAGCAACGTCAGCACCGGGTAGCCCGCGGCCAGCCAGCGCCACCGGCTCCGCGACACCGTGATCACCGCGAAGGCCACGATCAGCGCCCAGCCCACGTGCACCGAGGGCATGGCCGACAGTTCGTCCGCGTCGAAACCGCCGTGCCAGGAGTACACGGACTGGCCGTACTTCACCGCGGTGTCGACCAGCCCGGTGCCGGGCAGCAGCCGCGGCGGCGCCACCGGGATGAACTGGATGAGCAGGCTGGCCCCGGTGAACAGGGCCACGGTGGTCCTGATCCGCGGGTACCGGTCACGGTGCCGGACGTACAGCCAGATCAGGCAGGCGCCCAGGACGGGAAAGTGCAGGATATCGTAGTACAGGTTGAACGTCTGGATCACCAGCGGATGCGGCAGGAACAACCGCTGCACGCTGGTCTCGCTGGGCAGGTGCAGCAGCCGCTCGGCGTGCCAGAGCCAGCGGGCCCGGGGCACCGCCCCGGCCGGGCTCATCACGGTGAACGACCCGGCGAACTGCCACAGCCCGTACAGCCCGAACAGCAGCCCGGCTTCCCAGGCCACCCCGCCCCACAGACTCCAGCCGGTCCAGGTCCGCGCGACGCGCGGCACCCGGCTCACCGTCGTGAGGATCACCAGGCAGCCCGCGATGATCAGCGCGTCCTGCCAGGACAACATCAGATGCGGCACGGCCGAGCCCCCGAAACGTCAGGCAATCACCCGCAGACACCCACCGATAAACCGACAACCCGAGGCTGGCCATGTTTAGTCCCCGTTCGGCCCCGCGCCGCTTCCCGTACCGGCCCGCGCCTTCCCTCGTTCAGGCCCGGTGCTCGGCCGGGGCGCTAGCGGCCGTTCCGGCTCAGCCCCGAGGGATCAGGCTCGCCCTGCGGCAAGGACACGTCGCCGGTCACGTCCGCGGCCAGCCGCACCCGGTCCCCGTCCACCAGGCGGACCTCCAAGCCGGGCAGTACCCGGTCGTCATTCACGTAGGTGCCGTTGGTGGAGTTCTCGTCCTTGATCGAGGCGTGCCCCGAGTCGTCCACATGGACCGTGGCGTGCCGCCGGGAGACGTTGTCGAAGTGCGCGAACGCCGCGGCCACGAGCGACTCGGCGGGGTCGCGCCCGAGCAGGACCGACGTCCCGGCCGGGATGTCCACGTTGCCGGTGGGGAAGGTGATCCGCATGACGACGGGTGAGATGCGGCGGCGCCGGCCGGTGGGCAGCGGTTCCCCGCAGGTGGCGCAGACGACGTCCGCCGCGTCGGACACCGGCGTGCCGCAGCGCGGGCAGATCGCCGCGGGGTCCGCTGCGATGAACTTCTGCGAAATGGTCGGTGTCAGCAGGTCGTCGTCGGGACCGATGGTGTGCGGCAGGTTCGCGCCGCACCGGAAGCAGATCAGATCCTCTGGCTGGACCTTCACGCCGCAGTCGGGGCAGCTCAGGCTGGCCATGGCCTCACTCTCAGATAGGAATACGAGCCCACGTTAGAGTACCGCCGCCGCTGAGCCTTTGGCAGCGGGCTCCGTCATCCCGGAGTCATCCCGGAGTAATCCCGGGGTCATCGCGGGTCATCCGGGGTCATCCCGGGTTCATCGCCGGGTCGTTCCGGGTTATCCGGGGGGAGATCCGCACCGGATCCTTTCACCGTGCGAAGGTGGTGTCATGGTCAGTTTCCAGCTCGCGGCGGAGCAGCAAGACCTGCGGGACTCCGTCGCCCAGTTCGCCCGCGACGTGGTCGCGCCCGTCATCGGCGGCTACTACGAGCGCGGCGAGTTTCCCTACGACATCGTGGCCCGGATGGGCAAGCTCGGCCTGTTCGGCCTGCCGTTCCCCGAGGAGTACGGCGGCATGGGCGGCGACTACTTCGCGCTCTGCCTGGCCCTGGAGGAGCTGGCCCGGGTCGACTCCTCGGTCGCGATCACGCTGGAAGCCGGGGTGTCGCTCGGCGCGATGCCGATCTACCGGTTCGGCACCGAGGACCAGCGCCGCCGGTGGCTGCCCGAGCTGTGCGCGGGGGAGCGGCTGGCCGCCTTCGGCCTGACCGAGCCGGGCGGCGGATCCGACATCCCCGGCGGCATGCGGACCACCGGGAGGCTCGAGGACAACTCCTGGGTGATCGACGGCAGCAAGGAGTTCATCACGAACGCGGGCACCTCGATCACCTCCCTGGTCACGGTGCTCGCCATCACCGGCCGCGACGAGCAGGGCCGCAAGGAGATCTCCTCGGTCATCGTCCCGGCCGGCACGGCCGGGTTCGTGCCGGGCCCGGAGTACTCCAAGGTCGGCTGGTGCGCCTCCGACACCAGGGAACTGTCCTTCTCCGGCTGCCGGGTCCCGGCCGAGAACCTCCTCGGCGAGCGCGGCCGGGGCTACGCCCAGTTCCTGCGGATCCTGGACGAGGGCCGGGTGGCGATCGCCGCGCTGGCCACCGGGCTGGCTCAAGGCTGCGTGGACGAGTGCGTCCGGTACGCGGGGCAGCGCGAGGCGTTCGGCCACCGGCTTGGTCAGCACCAGGCCATCCAGTTCGCCATCGCCGACATGGAGGCGCGGGCCCACGTCGCCCGGCTGGCCTGGTACGACGCGGCCGCCCGGCTGGTGGCCGGCCAGCCGATCAAGAAGGAGTCCGCGATCGCCAAGCTGACCGCGTCGAACGCGGCCATGGACAACGCGCGTGCCGCCACCCAGGTGTTCGGAGGGTACGGATTCATGAACGAGTTCCCTGTCGCCCGCTTCTACCGGGACGCCAAGGTCCTCGAGATTGGCGAGGGGACCTCAGAGGTGCAGCGGATGCTCATCGCCAGGGAACTGGGATTCGGGTAAGTATTCGAAAGCCGTGTGAGAGAGCACGCCCGGCAGCCGGTATGGCCGTTCATGATGGCCAACGCCGGTGCGGGCGTTGCCGGTGCGGGGATTCCGTCTGGCGGTGGCGGTGGCTGCGCCCGGGTGCGGAGGTCGTCGGGGCTGGCGTTCCAGGGCAGGAAGCGTTCCAGTGTCGGCCCGGTGAGGGGCTTGCCGCCGTGGCGGCCGCGTTCGTCGAGCTAGGCGGAAACTACCGGCGGGCCACGCTGGTTTGATCGGCGTGGTCGTTGCGCGGGAGGACATGGTGGTTGGGTGTGGTCCCGCCGAGCGCGATGGTGGCGCGGGCGGCGGCTGTCTTGACGTCGTCGGCGACCGGGTCGAGGGAGGGGGTGGAGCCGCGCAGGAGGCTCACGCCGATGGCGCCTTTGAGCCCGGTGAGGCCGAATACGGGTGCGGCGACGCCCTGAATGCCGGCCGCGGCGCCGCCGTCGTCGGTGGCGAAGCCTTGCACGCGGATCTGGGCGAGTTCGGCGGTGAGGTCGGGCAGGGAGATCGCCTGCCCGTCGGCTCCGCGGGCGGCCAGTTCGACGTGGCCGGGCAGGCAGTCGGCCTCGAGCCAGGCGAGGCAGGCCTTGCCGACGGCGGTCAGGTGGGACGGCAGGCGGGCGCCGATACCGCTCGCGAGCTGGATCCCCAGCGTGGGCGGGTCCTCCTTGCACAGGTAGAAGACTTCGGTGCCGTCGAGGACGGCGTAGTGCGAGGTGATGTTCAGTGCGTGGGTCAGGCGGGCGAGTTCGGGTGCCACGGCGCCGGCGGTGCCGAAGGCCCGCAGGTGCGCCGAGCCGACCTCGAATGCCTTCAGACCGATCGAGTAGGCGGGCGGCGAGGACACGGTCACGAACGATTCGCTGGCCAGGTCGCGCAGGATGGTGTAGGCGGTGCTCCTGGGTATGTCGAGCTCGCCGGCGATCTCGGCCAGCGTCATCGGAGTCTGGCTCCGTGCCAGCCGGTCGAGGATTCGCACCGCCCTGATGACCGAGGTGCTCATGACGCTCCGATTGCGCGGACGGCTGATCCGGCCTGCGGCGCGCCCCGGCACGTACCGGCTGGGCCCGGGGTTCATCGTCTGCCCCCCGGCGTTTAACCTGTCAGGCGTGCGAGCGGGCCCGGGTGCGAGTCTGCCAGAGTGCGTTCACATATACAACTATTAGCCTCATTTGAGGAGGAACCTTGACATATATAGGAACAGAGTGCGAGCATCCGCAGGTGACTTCTCAGAGATCCCGCTGGACGCGCGCTCGCGCGCTGGTCGCGGCGGCTGCTGTCCTGGCGGTTTCGGTGACGGCGGCGTGCTCGTCCGCGCCGTCCGGAGCCGTGAAGAACACTACTCTCACGGTCGCGGCGTTTAACCCGTTTACTGGCGGGGATGCGGCATTCGGGCCAGAGATGATGGCGGGCTGCCTGGCCGCGGCGAACTCGGTCAACGCGGCCGGCGGCGTGCTGAGTAACAAGGTGGTCTGCTCGGCCGTGGACACGCGCGGCGACCCGGCCGACGCGGTCACTGCCGCGGCGAAGATGCTGGCGACCACCCCGCACCTGCTCGGCGTGCTGGGCCCGAGCTCGGATGAGGCGGACGCGACCGCCCCGCTGATCAACGCGGCCAAGATCCCGATGTTCGCCGACACCGGCGAGGCGTCGTTCGACCAGACCAAGCTGCAGTATTTCTGGCGCATGACCCCCGCGGACGACGTGCTGGGCTACGCGATGGCGCTGTGGGCCAAGGAGAAGGGCTATCTCCGGGGCGCGGCGGTTTTCGGCAACGACGTGGGCTCGCAGTCCGTCGTGCCGACGCTGCTGAAGGGTTACAGCACACTGGGCGGGCAGATGGTCTCCAACCAGAAGATCGCCCTGGGCCAGAGCTCCTATCAGCCGGAGGTCGAGCAGCTCATCGCGGCCAAGCCGCAGGTCATCTTCACCGAAGCCTCACCGCAGGCCGACGCGACGATCCTGGCCGAGCTACAGCAGCTGGGCCACCTGATTCCGGTCGTCGGCAGCGACGCGACGGTCGAGGCGGCCTGGCTGCAGGCGGTGTCCGCGGCGATCGGCAAGCCGGCGCTGAGCAAATACTTCGTGGGCGCCATCCCCTACGCCCCTGCGACGGGGCCCGCGTGGCAGGTGTACAACAAGTACGTGCTGTCCACACCTGGGGTAACCAAGCCGGCGTCGCAGTGGAGCGACGACTCGTACTCAATGGTGGACTACGACGGGCTCATCGTCATGGCGCTGGCCGCGGAGGCGGCGAAGACCACCAACCCGGCCGTCTATAACAAGTACATCGAAGCGGTCACCACGGCCTCCTCAGCGGCGGAGACGGTGCACTCGTACGCGGAGGGCGTCGCGGCGCTCAAGGCGGGCAAGAAGATCGATTACGTCGGCGCCACCGGGCTCATCGCCTGGAACCAGTGGCACAACTCGACCGGCGGCTTCGAGGTCACGGGCTACCAGACGAACGGGAGCACCCCTCTGATAGGCACTATCACGGCCGACCAAATCGCAGCTCTTACCAAGTAAGCGGTCGCGCCCGGGCCCCCCGGCTCACCGGGGGCCCGGGCGTCAGGCCGTCGTCGGCAGGGCCCCCACCCGGAAGGGAGCCAGAGCATGTTCGTGCACGCTATCGGTTTCGGGATTATCACCGCCGCGGTGATGGCGCTGGCGGCGGTCGGGTTCACCGTCCAGTTCGGGGTGACCAATATCCTCAACCTGGCCTATGGCGATGTCATGACCGCATCGGCGTTCGTGGCTTACGTGAGCCACTCGGCCGGGCTCAACCCGTGGTGGGGACTGGTGCTCGGCGGCCTGTTCGGCGCCGTATTCTCCGTCCTGCTGAACCGGTTCCTGTATACGCCGTTCATCCGCCGCGGGGCCCGGCTGTTCACGATGATCATTGTCACGATCGCGGTGAGCCTGATCCTGCAGAACAGCCTGCAGGCGATCTGGGGGCCGGACTTTGTCAGCGCGAACATCGCCGCCGGCGCCTCGGTGCACGTGCTGGGCATGATCTTCACCGGCAGTCAGCTCATCTTGATCGCGATCGCCGCCGTCGCGCTGGCCGCGTTGCACGGCCTGCTCAGGTACACCCGGCTGGGCAAGGCCATGCGCGCCACGGCCAGCGACCCCGAGCTGGCCCGCAACTGCGGCGTGCCGACGCGCCGGGTCATCGACGCCGCCTGGCTGCTGTCCGGACTGCTGTGCGGGCTGGCCGGGGTCGCGCTGGTGACCGAGCTGGGCAGCTTCGACTTCACCACCGGCTCGGCGTTCCTGATCCCGGTCATCGCCGCCGCGGTGCTCGGCGGGGTCGGCCAGCCGTACGGTGCGATGCTGGGCGCGCTGGTCATCGGGATCGCCACCGAGCTGGCCGGAACCTACTTCAATCCGGTCTATAAAGATGTCGTGGCGTTCGGTGTGCTCATCGTGGTGCTTCTGCTCCGCCCGCAGGGAATCTTCGCCGAGGTCGCCAGCCAGAAGGAGGTCGCCGCATGAGCCTCGCCTGGTCGTTCTACATCTCCACGGTGCTGGTCTACCTCGGGGTCGACGTGATGGCCTGCTGGGGGCTGAACCTGCAATACGGCTACACCGGGATCCTGAACTTCTCCTTCATCATCTATCAGTCCGCCGGTGCGTACACCGCTGCCGTGCTGACCCTGGGGCCGAACACCGCCGGCAGTTTCCAGCAATACATCGGCGGCGCGAACCTGCCGTTCCCGCTCCCGGTTATCGCCGGCGGGATCGCGGGCGGCCTGCTGTCGGCGGTCGCCGGCGTGATCACGCTGCGTCGGCTGCGAAGCGACTACCAGGCGATGGTCTTCCTGGTCATCTCCCTGATCGCCACCGCCGTAGTCACCAGCGACGTGGGCCTGTTCAACGGCCCGGCCGGGCTGTCGCTCATCCCCCAGCCGATGAGCACCGCCCTGAACTTCTCGCTGGTCGGCTACCGGTGGTTCTACGTCGGGCTAACCGCCGTCATCTGCCTGATCGTCTACGCGTTCCTGCAGCGGATCACCAGTGCCCCGCTCGGCCGGTCGTTTCGTGCCGTACGCGACCACGAGCAGGGCGCCGCCGCGCTGGGCAAGAACGTGACCGGCCTGCGCATGACCTCGTTTGTCATCGGCGGCGTGATCGCCGGGATCAGCGGGGCCGTGCTGGTGGAGTTCATCAGCGCCTGGTCCCCGGGCGGCTGGCTTTACCAGGAGACCTTCGTCCTGTTCACTGCGCTGATCGTCGGCGGCACGGCCAACAACGCCGGCGCCGCGCTTGGTGCGCTGCTGGTACCCGTCGCGTTCCTGGAAGGCAGCCGCTTCCTGCCCCAGTTCGGCCCCCCCGGGCTCATTGACGCGCTGCAGTGGGTCGCCGTCGGGCTCATGGCGCTGATCTTCGTGTGGTTCTGGCCGCGCGGCGTGCTGCCCGAGCGCAGACGGATCATCAAGCTGCCCGGCCTGCCGCAGGCCGGGACCGGGCGGCCGCGACCCGTCGACTACGAGAAAACGGCCGAGATCCGATGACCTCGGTGCAGCGACAGCGGGCGGCACCGGCGGCGCAGGCAGCGTTGCTGCGGGTCGATGATCTGGCCAAGAGCTACGGCGGCGTGCACGCCGTAGCCGGGGTGTCCTTCGACGTGCCGCGGGGCCGCATCACCGGCCTTATCGGCCCGAACGGCGCCGGCAAATCCACCGCGCTGGGTATGGTAGCGGGCGCGATCAAGCCGAGCCGTGGTTCGGTGCTGCTCAACGGCACCAACGTGGCCGGCTGGCCCAGCCACAAGGTCGCGCGGCGCGGGCTGGCCAGGACCTTCCAGCAGTCCAGCGACTTCTCCGGGATGACCGTCATGGAGAACCTGCTCACCGCCCGGTACGGGCAGCGCGGAGACACGCTGCGCGGCGCGCTGCTCGGCCGCCGCTACTGGCGCGCCGAGCAGGAAAGCCTGACCGCGCGCGCCGCGGACGTCATCGCCCGCTTCGACATGGCCCGGATGGCGAACGAGTTCGCCAGAAACCTCAGCGGCGGCCAGCGGCGGCTGCTCGAGATCATGCGCGCGCTCATGACCGAGCCGGAGATCCTCCTGCTCGACGAGCCGATGGCCGGGGTCAACCCCGCCCTCGCCGAGCGAATCGAGGACTACCTGCTCCAGCTGAAGCAAGACGGGCTGACCATGCTGATGGTCGAGCACGAGATGGCGGTCGTCGAGCGGCTGTGCGACCCGGTCATCGTGATGGCACAAGGCGAAGTCCTAGCCGAGGGAACCATGGAGCAGATCCGATCCGACCAGAGGGTGCTCGATGCCTACCTCAACTGAGAGCCGCCGCCAGGACACCGGGTACCTGACCGTCCACGGCCTGACCGCCGGCTACGACGCCGCGCCGATCATCAACGATATCTCGCTGACCGTGGCCAAGGGTGAGGTAGTGACCGTGATCGGCCCCAACGGGTCCGGCAAATCGACACTACTCAAGTGCCTTACCGGACGGCTGAGACCCCGGGCCGGGCAGGTCCACCTGGACGGACACGACGTCACCGCGGCCAGCGGCAACGCCCTGACCAAGGGCGGCCTGGGCTACGTCCCGCAGCACAACGACATCTTCCCGACCCTCACCGTCAGGGAAAACCTCGAAATGGGCGGCTACCTCCTGCCGAAAGCCCAGGTCGGCGAACGGATCGACTACGTGCTGCAGACCTTCCCCTTGCTGCGGCCACTCCTCAAACGCAGCGGCAAACTGCTCAGCGGCGGCGAACGGAAACTTCTCGGCATCGGTCGCTCCCTGATCAGCTCGCCGAAGCTCCTCATCCTCGACGAACCCACCGCGGGGCTGTCCCCGAGCCTGGCCCGCGGCATCCTTGATGACCACGTCACCTCACTTGCCCGCGCCGGCGTGACCATCCTGCTCGTCGAGCAGCGCGCACACCAGGCCATGCAGATTGCCGACTGGTGCTACGTCCTGGTCGCCGGCCGGGTCGAACTGAACGACGCACCCGCGGCCCTGCTCGCCCGGCCCGACTTCGGCGAGCTGTTCCTCGGCCGGTCCGCCCGCAGCCAGCAGCCAGCTGCGCCGGGCCGGCACCTGCCCCAGGCCACTGCCGGCCCGGCAGTCACCGCCGCCGGCACGCACCAGGCCAGTCACGATGAGGGCTGACCGCGGCCGGCCCGGCGAGCCGGCCCGGCCGCCAGACCCGGACCGGCACCACGGCGACGGCATCCGGCCGGCCGCCGGCCGAGTCATGCCGACGCGCGGGGACCGGATCACCATGATCCGGCACATGGTGCTGCTCGGCGCGCTCGGCGCGGGCGCGTTCGGCGGCCGTCAGCGCGGCGATGGCTTCCAGCTGCGCCTAGTGCTGGAGAGGGGAAACCCACCCTCGCCAACCGCAAATCACGCATCATGCGTCGGCGTGTCGCCATCCACAACGTCCGCGCCAACGCCCCCCCGTCACACGATTTCGGGTACGTGCGGCTTCGGAGCCTAGTCCTTCCCAGTAACGAGCATGCTATTCAGCGTGATTCTAATGAGGTAATAATGGCATGTAATCATCGTCATAACGGGCTGATTAGCTGGCGCTTGCCGCTTGCGCCCGCGCCGCTCCCCGGAGGGCCGGCAGCCTGGGTCGGCGGCACACGGCCGGCGACCGATATGTCCCATACGCCGGACTGACGGCCGGGCCGCCGACGGTGGTCACCGGGGCGGCGTGCCTGGCGGGAGGCGATACGAAGAGTTACTATGTAATCACTAAGTGCAAGCCCGGTGCGGCCGATCCCGGCCAGGTCGGACGGCGCCGTTTAACCTTCTCGGCGAAGATCTCGCCGGTTTACTGGCGAATGCCCCGTGACGGCCACCCACAAGATGATTATATGTCCTTACCCGTTTTGTAACGCGAGAGTGTGGCTCGGCCGCCTTGTTGACCCGAGCAGCGGCGATCGTTGCGAAGGGAAAGAGGGTGCGTATGGAGGGCGGCTTGCGCCACTTCAGCCGGGCATGTGCGCCGGCTCAGGCTTGCCGATGCGAGGTGCGAACGTAGTGCGTAGACGATCGGTGACGAATCCCGGCGACCCAGCTGGCGTGGCCGGGGCCGTCAGCGGGGGGCCAGCCGACGGGGAGGGTTCGGCCCCTCGTGCGGGCGGAATCGCCGCGGGTGACGGCTCGGATGCCGTCGGCGGACGGGACGCGGCGAGCATGGGACCGCAGCCCGTCATCAGCCCGGCCGCTTCCGGCGGCCAGACGCCCGCGGTCGGCATGGTCGGGACCACCCATCCGCATCCGAGACGGCCCGGCCCGGCCCGGTCGCGGTTCGCCCTGAGGAACTGGCGCGTCCGGTGGCGGCTGGCCGCCTTGATCGCGGTGCCGTTGCTGACCGCGGCAGTGCTCGGTGCGGTGACCATCAACGGGGACGTCAGCAACTGGCAGACGACCGGCCGTGTTCAGCACCTCGCCCAGCTCAACAGCGCGGTGGTCAAGTACATCCAGGCAGTGGAAGATGAACGCGACTATTCAGTCGCCTCCACAGCGAATAGGGGTGGTTTTTCTGCCGGGCTGAGGACCGCACAGCATGTCACCGATGGCGCCGCCGCAGAGGTCGTCGCCTTGGCGGATGGCATCACGGTCGGAGGCGGCTATCAGCTGGTCGCGGTGCAGGCGGTGAACGCCGTACAAGTGAGCGTGGAAACCCTGCCGTTCGTCCGCCAGGCGGTGGCGGACCCGCTATTCCCCGTGACGGCAATCATGCAGGTGTACACCGTGAACATCCTCCAGCCCGCGAGCACATTCACCAGCGTCGTCGGGAGCGAGGCCAGCAGTACGGATCTCCGGCGCGACGTCATCTCCCTAGGCGCACTGCTCCAGGTCGAAGACTCCGTGTCGGTTCAGCGGGCCATCCTGCTGAGGGCGGTCAGTTTTCCGCAGCCGTCGCTGTCGTCCGACGACGATGCCAGCCTCCAGCAGGCACAGCGGCAGGAAACGGTGGATCTGGCCAACTTCAACGCATCCGTAGATCTCGCCGAGCAGCAGAACTACAGCGACACGGTGAGCGGGCCGCCGGTCGATAGGGCCGCCCGCGAGGAATCACTCGCGTTGGCGTTGCTTCCCGGCGCCTCCTCCGCGCATCCGCTCACCCCGGCGAATGCGCGCACCCTGGCCGCGGCAAACGTGAACGACGACATGTCGTTCACCATCGGCAAGGTGCGGCAAGTCGCCGACGAACTGACCGGCAACATCTCCACGCTCGCGAATACGTCCAAGACCACTGCCAGCACGGGCCTGCTGGTCACCAGCCTGGTGGCGCTGCTGCTGCTGCTCCTGGTCCTGCTCATCTCCATCCTGGTGGCCCGCTCGCTGACCCGACCACTGCGCAAGCTCCGCGCCGACGCGCTTGACGTGGCCGGCCACCGGCTGCCGGAGATGGTGCTCCGGCTCAGCCAGAGCGAGGGCGCCGACGAGAGCGTCGACATCGAGCCGATCGGGGTCACTTCCACCGACGAGATCGGTGAGGTCGCGCGGGCCTTCGACCAGGTTCACCGCGAGGCGGTCCGGCTGGCGGCCGACGAGGCCGTGCTGCGCGGCAACCTGAACGCCATGTTCATCAACCTGTCCCGGCGCAGCCAGTCGCTGATCGAGCGGCAGCTGTCGCTGATCGACTCCCTGGAGCAGAGCGAGCAGGACTCCGGCCGGCTCAGCAGCCTGTTCCGCCTGGACCACCTGGCCACCCGCATGCGCCGTAACTCCGAGAACCTCCTGGTCCTGGCAGGCCACGAGGTCACCAGGCGGTGGAGCCAGCCGGTGCCGCTGGTCGACGTGCTCCGCGCGGCGACCTCCGAGATCGAGCAGTACGAGCGGGTCGTCCTCAACGTGCAGCCCGGCATCGTGGTCGTCGGCCAGGCCGTCAACGACGTCGTGCACCTGGTCGCCGAGGTCGTGGAGAACGCGACCACCTTCTCGCCCGAGGACACCCAGGTCTACGTCTCCGGCCAGCCGCTGTCCAGCGGCGGCGTGCTGCTGGACATCACCGACAACGGCGTGGGCATCTCGGACCAGGAAATGTCGCACGCCAACTGGCGGCTGGACAACCCGCCGGTGGTCGACGTGGCGGTATCCCGGCGCATGGGCCTGTTCGTGGTCGGCCGCCTGGCCGCCAGGCACGGCGTCCGGGTCCGGCTGCGGCACGCCCAGACGGGCGGCCTGACCGCGCTGATCTGGCTGCCCGACACGGTGGCCGCGCCCGAGGTCGCGCCGCCGCTCGGCCGGCTGCGCCGCTTCGAGGCCGACGACTACGGGCCGGCGGCGTCCCTGTCCGCGCCGCTTCAGGCCTCCGGCACGGGGCCGCAGGCCGCCACGGCCGGGCGCATCCCGAGGTTCTCGCCCATGTCGCCGCCGTCGCTGCCGTCGCCGTCCTTCACCCCGACCGCGGACGCCGGACCGGACGCGACCGGCTCCGCCCCGGCCGCCGGAAACGGCTGGGCCGACGAGCCCAAGACGCTTCCGGTGCGCGGAAAACCAAACGGCAGCGCGGCGCCCGCGAACGGCTCGGCCGACGACGGCGCGGACGAGATGATCCCGCGGATCCCGGCGGCGCCGACCGGCCTGGGGGCCCCCGGTCCCGGACCCAGCAGGCTGCCCGCGTTCGGCGGACAGGTGCCACCGCCGGCGCCCAAGATTCCGCAGTCCCCGATCGGCAGCCAGAACGTTCACGGCGGCGACGGTCCCGGCGCGGGCGGCCCCGGGGTGAACGGCGCTGCGGGGACCGACGGCGCGGGCGATTCCGGCCAGGTGACGGTTCCGCCGCCCGCCACCCACGATCAGCGGCTGCCGATCTTCGACTCGCTCGAGTCCGACTGGTTCCGCCGCAGCGGTAAGAGCCTCAGCACGGCCCGGCCCGCTCAGGCGGCCCAGGGGGTCCAGGGGGTCCAGGCCGCCGAGTCGGCCGCCGCCCAGGCGGCGTGGACCTCGCCCGCCGACGAAGGCTGGCGCGCCGCCCAGGCGCTTGCGGTGCCGTCGGCGGGAGACACCACCGAGGCGGGCCTGCCCAGGCGGGTGCCGAGGGCTAACCTCGTCCCCGGCTCGGTAGGTAGCGGAGGCAACGAACCCGAAGCCGACGCACCCGCCAGGTCGCCGGATGTGGCCAGAACCCGAATGGCCAGCTTCCAGCGAGGCGTGCGCGAGGGCCGCGCCGCCACACCCCAGACCGAGGAGCCACAGGACCGATGAACTTTGAAGTCCCAGGCACGGCGACACCAGGAGGAGGAACCTGTATGGACGGGCGACGAGAGGAGTGCCCATGAGCACGCCAGGGCGCCCCGCGCAGGACCTTAACTGGCTGATCACCAACTTCGTGGAGCGGGTTCCCGATGTTGCGCACGCGGTAGTGGTGTCCTCCGATGGCCTGCCGCTGGCGTTCAGCGCCGGTTTCCCCCAGGAACGGGCCGATCAGCTGGCGGCCGTGACGTCGGGGCTGACCAGCTTGACCCAGGGCGCGTCGCGGGTTTTCGAGGGCGGCGCGGTCGTGCAGACTGTGGTAGAGATGCAGCGAGGTGTGCTCGTGATCATGGCGATCAGCAACGGCTCAAGTCTGGCTGTGCTGGCCGCTTCCACTTGCGATCTCGGTCTCGTAGCCTACGAGATGACCCTGCTGGTTGAGCGGGCCGGGCGGGTACTGACGCCCGCCACCCGAAGTGTCATGCAAGCGGCCATCCCCGGTGACGGGCGAAGGTTACCGGAGGTTTAAAGTGGCGGGCCAAGGGCGACGTGACGACCGGTCACCATTCGTGGGCTTGCCTGGGTCCTGGCAGGGTACAGGGGCCCGGGGGGGCCTGTGGGATGAGGGGCCGGGGCCGGCGCGATCCGGTTTCGGTTTTGCGACCGAGGAGGACGGTGCCACCAGGCTCGTCCGCCCGTATACGGTTACCGGTGGGCGCACGCAGCCCCGGTACCAGCTCGCCATCGAGGCTCTCGTGACTGCCACCGTCCTGGAGCCCCGTGATCTATCCGTGCTGGCACCGGAATGCCAGGCGATCCTGCAGTTCTGCCGGGACTGGAGATCGGTGGCGGAGGTGTCGGCGGTACTGCGGCTGCCGCTCGGCGTGGCCAGGATTCTCATCGCGGACATGAGCGCTGACGGACTCGTCCGCGTCCAGCAGCGCGATGACTCGGAGGGCCGTCCGGACCTCAATTTGCTCGAAAGGGTGCTCAGTGGACTCCGTAAGATCTAGCGTCGCCCAGCCCAGGTCCGACGCTCCCGCCATGACGTCGGTCAAGATCGTGGTGGCTGGCGGATTTGGCGTCGGCAAAACGACCTTCGTGGGCTCGGTCTCGGAAATCACGCCGCTGACCACCGAGGCCGTGATGACCGTGGCCAGTACCGAGGTCGATGACCTGTCGCACGTGCCCGACAAGACCACGACCACGGTGGCGATGGACTTCGGGCGGATCACGCTGGACAAGGACCTGGTGCTGTATATGTTCGGCACGCCAGGCCAGCACCGCTTCTGGTTCATGTGGGACGACCTGATCCAGGGTGCCATCGGCGCGGTGGTGCTGGTCGATACCCGCCGCCTGGCCGACTCCTTCCCCGCGGTGGACTACTTCGAGGCGTCCGGGCTCCCGTTCGTGATCGGGATCAACGGGTTCCACGGGCAGTTCCCGCACCGCTCCCGAGACGTCAGCGAGGCGCTAGCCATCTCGCCCGACGTGCCGGTGATCCCATGTGACGCGAGGAACCGCGAATCGACGAAGGCGACCCTGGTCACCCTGGTCGAGCACGCGATGTCGATGCAGACGGCCGGACGGTACTGATAGGTGGCCGCTGGTTACTACTCGACCAGCACGGCATTTCTCGAGGCCCTGACCGAGGCCGGCGTCAGCTACGTCTTCGCCAACTTCGGCAGCGACCACCCAGGTCTGATCGAGGCGTACGCGCAGGCCAAGGCGCAGGGCCGCCAAGACGCTTACCCCCAGCTCCTCATCTGCCCGCACGAGATCGTGGCGCTGTCGGCCGCGCACGCCTACGCCAGCGTGACCCGCCAGCCCCAGGCGGTTGTCGTGCACGTCGACGGGGGTACCCAGAACCTCGGCGGTGAGGTCAGCAACGCGATGCGCGGCCACATCCCGGTGCTCATCTTCGCCGGCGCTTCCCCGTACACCCTCGACGGTGAGCTGCCCGGGAGCCGCAACGAGTGGATCCACTGGATCCAGGACGCCAGCGACCAGCGCGGCATCCTGCGCGGGTTCGTCAAGTACGACAACGAGATCCGTACCGGGCGCAACGCCAAGCAGCTTGTCCACCGGGCCCTGCAGATCGCGCGCAGCGAGCCAGCCGGCCCGGTGTACCTGGTCGGCCCGCGCGAGGTGATGGAGGAGCCGCTCGAGCCGTACACCGTGGACCCGGCGCAGTTCAGGCCGGTCGAACCCGCCGCCCTCACCGCCGAGGTGGCCCGGGAGATCGCGACCGCGCTGGCCGGCGCGCAGCACCCGCTCATCGTCACGTCCTACCTGGGCCGCAACCCGGACGCGGTGCCCGCCCTGGTCGAGCTGGCCGAGCTGCTCGCCATCGGTGTCCTGGAGTCGGCCGCCTTCTGCGTCAACTTCCCCGGCGACCACCCGCTGCACTGCGGCTACCAGTTCACCACCACCGAACAGAACCCGGTCCTCGCCCAGGCCGACGTCATCCTGGTCCTCGACAGCCACGTGCCGTGGATCCCCACCACCAACCGGCCCGCGCCCGACGCCGCCATCTACGTCATCGACGTCGACCCGCTGCGGCCCACGATGCCCATGTGGCAGATCCCCGCGCGCCGCTTCGCCGCGGCCGACTCGAAGGTGGCCCTGGAGCAGATCACCAGGCTCGTTCGGGATGACATTCTGTTCGAAGAGGGCGAGGTCGAGTTCCGCCGGGTCCAGATCACCGCCGCCAACCGGGCCCGCCGCACCGCGCTCGACGCGCTCGAGCAGCCCCAGGCGGACGTGATCACACCCCGGTACCTGACCGCGTGCGTGCGCGACCTGCTGGCTGGCACCGACTCGATCGTGCTCACCGAGGCGATCACCAATTACCAGATCGTGGCCGAGCACCTGCGGCGCACCGTGCCCGGGTCCTATCTAGGGTCCGGCGGTGGTTCCCTGGGCTGGGCCGGCGGCGGCGCCGTCGGGGCTAAGCTCGCTTCTCCTGCCGAACGGGCCGTGGTATCCCTGGTCGGCGACGGCTCGTACCTGTTCGGGGTGCCATCCTCGGCCCAGTGGTTCGCGCGCCGGTACAACGCGCCGTCGCTGACCGTGATCTACGACAACCGCGGCTGGGCCGCGCCCAAGTTCTCCACGCTCCGGGTGCACGCTCAGGGCGCCGCCGCGGAGGCCGACGATTTCCCCGTCTCGTTCGAGCCGGAGGCCGACCTGCCCGCCATCGCGGCCGCGGCCGGCGGCGCCTACGCCGCGACCGTCACCGACCCGGACGAACTGCCCCAGATCCTCAAGGACGCCCTAGCCGTCGTCCGAGGCGGCCGCTCCGCTGTCATCAGCGTCCACCTCCCGCCCGTCTGAGCCGCGCTCCTCCGCCGCCTGCTCCTCCTCCTCGGTCAGCGCGGTGAGCAGGTCGTTCAGCCTGCTGACGAACGCCGCCGGGTCGTCGATCCGCGCTCCCGACGTGAGCACCGCCTGGTTGAACAGCACCGACGCCCAGTCGGCCAGGCGAGGATCGTCTTGATTGCGGTTGAGCCGTTCCACCAGCGGGTGCTTCGGGTTTACCTCGAGCACCGGCTGGCTCGGCAGCCCCGAGCCACGCAGCCGCTGCATCAGGTTGATGTCCGAGGTCGGCTCGTTGGCCACGATGCAGGCCGGCGAGGTGGTCAGCCTGCTGGTCACGCGCACGTCCCAGGCCTGGCCGTCCAGAAGCTCCTTCAGCTTGGCCGCCAGCCCGGCGAACTCGGTGCTCGCCTGGTCCTGGGCCGCCTTCTCCGCCTCGCCGGTCAGGCCGCCCAGGTCCGACGCGCCCTGCGCGACCGACTGCAACTGCTTGCCCTCGAACTCGCGCAAGGTGGTGACCAGCCAGTTGTCCACGACGTCGGCCAGCAGCAGCACCTCGACGTCCTTGGCCCGGAAGGCCTCCAGGTGCGGGCTGCTGCGCGCCGCGGCCAGCGTCGGCGCGAGCAGGTAGTAGATCTTGTCCTGGCCGTCCTTCATCCGCGCCACGTAGTCGGCCAGCGCAACATCCTCGCCCTGCGTGGTGCTGAACCGCACCAGCCGGGCGATCTCGTCCCGGTTCCCCAGGTCCTCGACGATGCCTTCCTTCAGCACGGCGCCGAACTCCCTGGTGAACGTCGCGTACTTGTCCGGCTCCTTCTCGGCCAGGTCCTTCAGCAGCTGCAGCACCTTCTTGACCGCGCTGGATCGGATCCGGTCCACCACCCGGCTGCCCTGCAGCAGCTCCCGTGACACGTTGAGCGGCAGGTCGGCGGAGTCGATCACACCGCGGATGAACCGCAGGTAGCGCGGCATCAGCTGGCCGGAGTCCTCCATGATGAAGATCCGCCGGACGTGCAGCCGGACGCCGCGCGAGGAGTCCGTGAGCCACAGGTCGAACGGGGCGCGCGAGGGGATGAACAGCAGCAGCGTGTACTCGTAGGTCCCCTCGATCTTGCTGTGCACCCAGCTGAGCGGATCGGCGTAGTCGCTGGCAATGTGCTTGTAGAAGTCGATGTAGTCCTGGTCGCTGATCTCGTTCTTAGGCCGAGTCCACAGCGCCGAAGCCTGGTTGACGGTCTCCTCCGCCGCCTCCGCCGCCTCCGCCGCACCCTCCGCCTCCGGCGCCTCCCACCTCTTCTCCACCGGCATGACGATGGGCAGGCTGATGTGATCGGAGTACTTAGCGATGATGGCGCGCAGCTGGTACCCGCTGAGCAGCTCCCGGTCGTCGTCGCGGACATGGAGCACGACCGTGGTCCCGCGGCCCGGGCGTTCGGCGGCCTCCAGCGTGTACTGGCCCCGGCCGTCGGAGTTCCACCGGACCGCCTCGTCCGCGGTCAACCCGGCCCGCCGGGTGGTCAGCTCCACCCGGTCCGCCACGATGAACGCGGAGTAGAAGCCCACCCCGAACTGCCCGATGAGGGTCGCGTCCTTCCGCTGGTCGCCGGTCAGGGCCTGGAAGAACTCCCGCGTCCCCGACTTGGCGATGGTGCCGATGTGCTCGATCACCTCGGCCCGGCTCATCCCGATCCCGTTGTCGGCGACCGTGATCGTCCCCGCGTCCCGGTCGAAGGACACCCGGATCCGCAGCGGCCCCTCGTCCTCCGGGTTCTCGCCCTTGGCCAGCAGCTCCAGCCGCAGCCGGTCGATGGCATCCGACGCATTCGAGATCAGCTCGCGCAGGAAGATCTCCTTGTTGCTGTACAGCGAGTTGATCATCAAGTCCAGGAGCTGGACCACCTCCGCCTGAAAGCCGAACGTCTCCTGATCCTGTACCGTCATGACCTTCCCACCTCCATGCACACCCGCCCAACCCGACCCACGCCAGCCGCCCACCGGAGCCCAACCTAACCGGCACGATGTCCCGGTGAGCCGGTTATAACCGGTCCGATGCTCCATCGTGCCGGTCGCGCCTCGCTGAAACCACTCCAAACCCTAACCCGCCGAGCCGGTCCGTGGCGGCGTCGACGGGCCGGGACGGACTGGTAAAGTGTGCACCCGATGCGGGGGCGGTAGCTCAGCCGGTCAGAGCAGCGGACTCATAATCCGCCGGTCGTGGGTTCGAGCCCCACCCGCCCCAC
>PLIQ01000058.1 GCA_003140115.1 Actinomycetota bacterium
GGCCAACCCGGCCGGCCTGCTGCTGAGCAAGATCGCCGAGCGGGACAACGTCGCCGCGCAGACTAACCTGCAGGTCCCGGACGCCGGCGTCCAGCAGGCGCTGCTGTGGAGCAAGCTCAACCTGGCTGACCTCAGCCGGACGATCGATAACGCCGCCATCAGGGACACCCAGGCGGGAACGGTCTACCCGGCTCCGCTGGCCACCGTGCCGCAGCTGTCCGCCATCGACGCGGCCTACCCCGACTACGCCGAGTTCTTCGGCACCGACGGCGCCTACAGCAGCTACGGCCTGGCCGTCAGCGGGCAGTGGCAGACCGCCGTCAACTGGCTGAACGCCATGCGCACGGTGTCGCAAATCGTCAACGGCAGCACCGGCAAGGTGGTGCACGAGGTAACCGCCACCGGCGCGGTCTACTACGGCGACACCACCGAGCCCGGGGACATCAACGAAACCGCCCAGTTCGCCATCGCCGCCGACCTGGTCTGGCGGTGGTCGGGGGACAACGCGGTCCTGGCCGACAACTACAAGTTCATCGACGAGGGGGAGCACTACCTGGCCAGCCTGGCCACCGGTCCCGGCGGCCTGTGGCCGGTGGGCGACGGCATCGTCGAGGACACCTCCCTCGGCGGCGAGGCGCTGGACGTAGCCTCCGAGAACATCCAGGCCCTGGCCGCGCTGCACGACATGGCCGTGGCCGTGCACGACGCCTCCACCGCCCGCTGGGCCGCCCAGCGGGAGCAGGCCATGCTGGCGGCGTTCGGTCAGTGGTGGATCTCCAGCCAGCACCTGTACGCGGACTCGATCTGCACCTCAGCCTCGGACGGCACCGACTGCACCGCGGCGGGCCAGCAGCTCCAGCAGCGGTGGTGGACCAGCGTCGCCCCGATGGAGCAGGACATCGCGCCGGTCCCCGACGCCGACGCGGCGCTCGGGCAGCTGGAGACGCCCACCTTTAGCGGGTCGTGCGGCCTGTACGTGGACGGCGTGGGCGGCCCGTCGGGCACCGGCGGCCAGACCTGCTACCTGGTCAACACCGGGGCCCTGGCGGTGGGCGAAGCCAACTACGGGCGCCTGCCGCAGGCCGTCACCGACATGGACGAGATCGCCAGCCAGCTCACCGTGGAGATGCCTGGCGCGCTGCCGGAACTGGCCGCGAGCGCCCAGTACAACCCGTTCGAGGCGTTCACCAGCCGGGCGAACGTGATGCAGGCTTGGTCCGGCTACGGGCTGCTGTGGACGGTGGTGAACGACCTGCTGGGCGTCAGCCCCGATGCGCCGGCCGGCTCGGTCGCCGTGGTTCCCGAGATCCCGCCCTCCTGGCCGGCCATGTCGGTGCAGAACCTGCACGTCGGAACGAGCACGCTGGGTGAGACCGTCAGCCGCCAGGGCGGCGCCTACCGGACCCAGGTGACCGGCGCCCAGGGCCTGGCCCTGACCATCGGCACGGTGCTGGCGGCGGGCGCGACGGTGCACTCGGTCACGCTGAACGGCGCGCCCGTGGCGTACCGCCTGGTGACCACGCACCGCGGCACCGCGGTCGAGGTCTCGGTGCCCCATCCCGCCGCCAACGAGGTGCTCGCCGTCCAGGCGTGACCGGACGGCCGTCCCCGTAGTGTTGGCCTGCTGTACCTTGATGTACATGGATGTACAATTCCTGTTATGACCTCGATCACCGTTTCCGAGGCACGGGCCGGGCTACCCGAGTTGCTGTCTCGTGTCGACGGCGGTGAGGAAATCACGATTACCCGGCACGGCCGGCCGGTGGCGGTCCTGGTCCGGCCCGACGTGCTGCGCGCCCGGCGGGCAGGCGCCGCGCTGGACGACGCGGACCGGATCCATGAGCTACTCACCCAAGCCGCGGCCGCCGACCTTCCCGCGGGTCCCGGACTGACCGCGCAGCGCGCCGAGGAGCTGATCGCCGAGATCAGGGCCGGGCGAGACGCCCGCTAATGGACGCCTTCGACGCCGACGCGCTGATCTACGCCGCCGTACCCGGTCACCCGCTCGGCCAGGGCGTCGCTGCGCTGTTCCGGTCCGCGGCTCCAGCGACGATGGCGGGCACTGGCTCGCTCCTGCTGCTGCCCGAAGTACTCAGCAAGCCGCTGCGCGACGGCGCCGCCGACGAGGTCCGCATCCTCGCCGGCCTGCTGGCCCGACTGGACCTGCGTCCGGTAGACCGGGCCACGGCCGAGCTCGCGACCGCCCTGTCCAGCCGTTACCGGCTCAAAGCCGCAGACGCCACGCACCTGGCCACTGCCGTGGGCATGGGTGCCGACCGGTTCATCACCAACAACCAACGCGACTTCCCGGCCACGATCACCGAGATACAGGTGACCTACCCAGCCGATCTCGCCGGCCCGGCCCGGACCTGACATCATGACCGACGAGCAGACCGCGGCGCCGGACAGCACGGCGGTCCGGGTGGCCCTGTGGCGGGCCATTCACGTCCAGGTCGATCCGCCGCCGCACGTGCTCCGGGACGAGATCGGCCTGCAGTTGGCCGCCCCCGATGACGCCTGGCGGAGTCGCGGCGACATGCATCCGGCCGGCACCAGCACGTTCCGCGCGGGCATCGTGGCCCGCTCCCGCTTCACCGAGGACCTGGTCGCCGAACGGGCCGCCAATGGCGTCACCCAGTACGTCATCCTGGGCGCGGGCCTGGACACCTTCGCCCAGCGCCAGCCCGAGCTTGCCTCCCGGCTGCGGGTGTTCGAGGTTGACCGGCCCGGCCCCCAGGCCTGGAAACGCGAGCGGCTGACCGAGCTCGGCTACGGCATCCCGCCGTGGCTGCGGCTGGTGCCGGTCGATTTCGAGGCGGACGGGTCGTGGTGGGACCGCCTGGTGGCCGCCGGATTCGACGCCGCCGAGCCCGCGGTGGTGGCCTCCCTCGGCGTCAGCATGTACCTCACCAAGGACGCGAACGCGGCTACCCTGCGCCAGCTCGCATCGCTCGCCCCCGGCTCGACGCTGATCATGACGTTCGCGCCGCCGCTGGACCTGCTCGACGCGCAAGCCCGCGCCGGACGTCTGACCGCGGAGAACGGCGCACGCGCGTCCGGCACGCCCTGGCTCAGTTCCTTCGCCCCGCGGGAAATCCTGACCTTGGCCCGCCAGGCCGGCTTCACCGGCGCCCGCCACGTCAGCGCGGCCCTGCTCAACGAGCGCTACTTCGCCGCCAGGACCGATGACCTTCGCACCGCACCCGGAGAGGAGCTCCTGGTAGCCACCACCTGAGACCCCGCCGGCCAGTCAGAGCCGGCGTGCAGGGATCGGTTCGTCGTGGTAGCCGCCGTCGGAGGACGGCTCCACCCACCAGGCCCGGACGCCGTCCCGCATGGCGACGGCTTCATGCAGTTCGGTGCCGATGTAGTGCAGACCGACGCCGTCCTCGGTGGCGTACCCGGCCGGGAGTTCGCCGTTGGCCACGTACTCGCGGTAGACGCGGCGGCGGGGCTGGTCGTCGAGCGAGTCATGAACTCCGTTGCTGTAGGGCAGGAGGCCTAGGCCGTCGGTGAACACGGCCAGGGAGTCGCCGAACGAGTCGGTCGGCCCACCGGGGTGCCAGCACAGGCTGCCGGCGCTCCACCCGGCGAGAACCACCCCCGCCTCCCAGCATTCCCGCATGACCGGGGCCAGGCCATGCGCCCGCCACACCGCCATCAGGTTGACCACGCTGCCGCCCCCGACCAGCAGGACGTCCTGCGCCATCAGATGCGCCTCGACATCGGGCACGCTGGGCTGCGTGAACAGCGTGAGCACGCTGAAGTCGACGTCCTCACGGCCGACGAAAACCTCGGCCACCGCTTCAATGGCGGACGGAGAATCGCCGGTAGCCGTAGGGATAAAGCAGACCCGTTTCTTCCCGTCGCCAGCGGCGAGGTCCACCGCGTACTCAAGGAACGCCGGGTCACGCTTCTCACCTGGAGGGCGGTTCAGCACCCCGGAGAAAGCGAACACCTGTCTCGGCCTGACGGGCACCTTTACAGCCTAACGACCTCTTTAGAGCTGTCATAGCACGGAGCAATACCCCGAGAGCCACCATCGCTTTTACCGCCGCCGGGCTGGGGTGTGGACTACTGGCTGAGTGACCAGTTCACGGACCGGGCTGGCGCCAGGTCGCCCACCGGGTGGCCCAAGAGCGAGGAGAAACCGTGACCGACAACAAGTCCATGGTCTTGTACACCGCGGCCTACGACAGCGTCTCGGACGCGCTGGCCGACCTGGTCGCGCTCGAGCAGCTGCACAAGGACCGGGTGATCGGCGAGTACGACGCGGCGGTAATCGATCAGCAGGACGGCAAGCCGCACATCGCCAAGCGAATGGACCGCCCGGGGGTGCGCGTCATCCCGGAGTGGTTCGGGGGCGGGACGCTGCCGCGCAAGGAACTCAAGGAAGCAGCCGCAGAGCTGACGGCAGGCCAGGCGGGACTGATCGCGGTCGGCGAGCCCACGATCGAAAAGGCCCTCGACCAGGCGTTGACGAAGGCCGAGAGGGTCGTGAAGCACACCGTGGATGCCACCACCGACGAGATCACCAGCGAGTTGCAGGAAGCGCTCAAGAGCTAGGGACCAGACCGCGGCGAAGCGGGGGCAATTACTTAAGGCCGGTGCCGGCCACGCCCTCCACGATCTGACGTTGGGCCAGCAGGAACACGAAGACCAGGGGCAGCGCTCCGAGGACCGCCGAAGCCATCTGCAGGGCGTTCACGATCCCGACCCCGCTGACCACCGTGCCGATGCCAGCCGGGATGGTCATCATCGTCGGGCCGTACATCTCGTTGCCCAGACCCCAGTACCGGACGCCGTAGGGACCCGGCGGTCAAGCGCGCCGGTCGCCCGGTCCGTCAGTACGTCGATTCTGGCCAAGGACTGCTCCTCCCAGAGCAGCACTTTCTACCCATCCGTACCGGGCTAAACATGGAAGGAATCCGTTTTCCTCCGGAGTTCCCGTGCCGCGCACGCACCGGCCCAGGCCGTAGCGCCACGGCCCGTTCGGGATAATTGAAATTCTTTTCGCCGAACGGCCGTGGTTCCTGCCGTCGTCCCCGACTGGCGATGAGTTCGCGGGCCGCGTACCGTCCTATCCGGTATGGCATACGCACCGGTGAACGGCCTGCAGCTCTATTACGAGACCCGCGGTTCGGGCCGGCCACTCGTCCTGCTCCACGGTGGCCTGATGACCATCGACCTCAGCTTCGGGCCGTTGCTCGAACCCCTCGCGGCGAGCAGGCAGGTGGTCGCGGTGGAACTCTACGGCCACGGGCACACCGCCGACACCGGCCGCCCGATGACGATCGAGGCGCTGGCCGGTGACGTCATCGCGCTGCTGGACCATCTCCGGATCGCCGAGGCCGATCTGTTCGGCTTCAGCCTCGGCGGTCTCGTCGCGTACGCGGTCGCGCTCGGCGCGCCTGCCCGGGTCGGCAAGCTCATCGTCGCCTCGGCCGACGCCCATCGCCCCCCGGGCCGGGAGAGCGCTCCACTCAACGAGGCCCGGATGCCGGCCCCGGCCGACTTCCAGGCGATGCGCGACGCCTACGACGCGGTCGCTCCCGACCCCGCGCACTTCGACGCGATCGCGGCCAAGACCTCGGCCATGGTGCACCAGTTCCCGGGATGGACCGACGAGCTGCGATCACTGCAGGCGCCGACCCTGCTGATCTTCGGCGACCGCGACTTCTCACCGTTGCCTGACGTGGTGGAGATGTTCGATCTCCTGCCGGACGCGCAACTCGCGGTGCTCCCCGGGACCACGCACGTCGGCGTGACACGCCGACCCGGCGAAGTGCTCGCGTTGATCACGCCGTTCCTGGACGCGTGCTGATCCTTAATGCTCGGCGAACTGTCCTCGTTTGCGGGACTCCGGGGGGAGAGCAATGCACTGGTCTGACATCTCGGCCCGGCAGCCCGCCCTGGGGGCGGTCGCGGACCGGCTGCTGATCGAGCCGGGGGTGCTGCTGGCCGGGACGATCCGGCGTGACGGCACGGCTCGGATCAGCGGCGTGGAGCCGCTGGTGCTGGACGGTGACCTATGGCTGTCGATGATGAGCGGTTCAGCCAAGTGCCGCGACCTGGGCCGCGATCCGCGGTGTCGGCGGACACGGCCGCGCCAACGGGCCCCGGGCCCGGGCGATCGGCCCGGCAATGATCGTGGGCCGCTACCTCGCTCACAACGAGGTAGCGGCCCACAATCCTGCGAGCGGCGGCGATCGAGCCTCTGCCCGCTAGCACCTAGCCCGAGACACCACCATCCCCGGCGGAAACACTGTCCGTCCGGGCGGCACCGNNCCGCCGGCGCGCCACTAAACGCCGGCTCGGCCTCGGCCATGGCCGCCATGTTCCGCAGCTCCTCTAGCCTGGCCCGGGACGGCAGCAGCAGAACCGCCGTCAGCGCGCCGACGCCGAGAAGTATCGCGGAGACCAGCAACGCCGCGCGGTACCCGTGCACCGCGGCCGTGGCCGCGGCCAGCGGTCCGGTGTGGTGAGCGGTCAGGTAACTAGCCGTCGCCGTGAGCGCCACCGTGCTCAGCGCCGCGGTCCCGATCGAACCGCCCACCTGCTGCATGGTGTTGACCAGCGCCGAAGCCACGCCCGAGTCACGCCGGGCGACTCCGGCAGTCGCGGTGTTGATGGCGGGCGAGAAGACCATGCCGAAGCCCAGGCCCATGAGCAGCAAGGCCGGCAGCACGCTCGCCGCGTAGCTGGAGGTCACGCTGATCTGGGTCAGGTAGGCCATCCCGGCGGCGCCGACCAGCATGCCGGTCGCGATGAGGGCCCGCGGCCCGACCCGCGGCAGCAGCACGATGCTGGAGAGGTTCGAGGACACCAGGAGGCAGCCGATCATCGGCAGGAAGGCCAGCCCGCTGGTCACCGGGCTGAAGCCCTTGACGTCCTGCAGGTAGTACGTGAGGAACAAGAAGATGCCGAACAGCGCGATCCCGGTCAGCCCGACCGAGATGTAGGAGCCGCCCCTGGCCCGGTCAAGGATCACCCGCAGCGGCAGCAGGGGGTGAGCGACCCGGCTCTCGGCGAACGCGAACGCGCTCACCAGGACCACCCCGAGGGCCAGCGAGCCGATGGTCAGGGCGGAGGTCCAGCCGGCCGTTTCGGCATGCGAGAACCCGAACACGATCGCGAACAGCCCGGTCGAGGCCAGCACGGTTCCCACCCAGTCGATCTGGGGACGGGTTTCCGGCCGGTTGCTCCGCATGAAGGTCAAGGCGCCGGCCACCGCGATCGCGGCGAAGACCAGGTTGACGTACAGGGTCCAGCGCCAGGAGAGGTACTGCGTCAGGACGCCACCGAGGATGAGGCCCACCGCACCGCCGCCCACNNGCGCCGAATGCGCCCTGCAGGGTCCGCGCGGCCACCAGCATGCCGAACGACGTGGCGGCACCGCCGAGCGCCGATGCGAGCGCGAACCCGACAAGACCGACGACGAAGACTCGCTTGCGGCTGAAGATGTCGCCCAGCCGGCCGCCGAGCAGCAGCAGGCTGCCGAACGCCAGCGCGTACGCGGTCACCACCCACTGCCGGTCACTGTTGGGGAAGCCCAGCGCGCGCTGAGCCGACGGCAGGGCGATGTTCACCACGGTCGAGTCCAGGACCACCATGAGCTGGGCGATAGCCACGATGACCAGGACCAGCCACCGATGGTCGCTTTCCGCCGGGCGCTTGCTGCCGGCGACAGGTGTAACGGATGACATAACGAGCTGTACCCCCGATAAGAAACGTGACTGACGGTGGGACGTGATCCGGCGGTCATGCCGAGACCGCCGTCAGTAGGTCCGGCGTGGCCGATGGTGAGATCAGCCGCTGGGCGGCCTCGTCCAGGCTGTCGAGCAGCCGCAGGAAGGTCGCCCGGTCCGCCTCGCTCAGCGCCCCGAACACCTGCGTGAGCAGCCGATCCCGGGTAGCGTTCGCCACTTCCAGGCCGGCCTCGCCCGCCTCGGTGATCGAGACCAGCTTGGCCCGGCGATCCGTAGGGTCCGGCCGCCGCTCGGCCATGCCCATGCGCTCCAGCCCGTCGACCAGGTCGGTAATAGAGTGCGGAGACAGCCCGAAATCGGCTGCCAGCACGTTCTGCCTGGTCGGCCCCTGCTCGTGGAGTCGCCGGAGCAACTTGGTGCGGGCCATCGACAGACCGCATCCAAGCATCTCGTCGTTGACGGCCCGGAGCATCCGGTGATGGACGGCGAGATACCGCTCACCAACCTGCTCAGGTGTAATCATCACTGGCCCTTCTGCCATGCACCAACGCCGACCCGTCTCACGCTGACGACCCTCACGTTGATACCTGTCATAATGAGGATCCTCACGATTTTATTTCCGGGTCCCCCCAGGCGTCGGCGTTCTCCCCTGACGTGGGACAAGATTCGGGTGTAACCGATGGTGCGGCGCGATGACCTGCGAGTCTGCTGGCCGGGAGAGCTGAAACTGCGCACTGACGGCAGCCCGCAGGGTGGGCTGGTGCCGTATGTCACGACGGTGACGACCAAGTCGGGCGCTAGCCGGTCCCGCCGAAGACCTGGGTGCTGGAGGCGTCAAACAGCATGTAGCTATAGCTGACCCGCCCGACCCGGAAGGCAGTCTCCGCATCAGCGCCGCCGTCACCGCAGAGCTCCCGGACCAGGCCCTGAGCGTCGTCTTCGCAGTCCGCCCCGACGAGCAGGTGCCTGCGGCGCCGGCGTACCCGCCATCCCTGGGCGGCAAGATACCCGGCCAGCGCTACCACATCGCGGTGTGACCGCACTTCGACCTGCACCTGCCAGACGGGAAAGCCGACCTTCCGCGACAGTTCCCGCCCTACCGCCCGCCGCTCGGCAACGGGATCGGCGGACGGCTCGTCCGTCACATCCCGCCACTCCTCTTTTAGTGAGCTCCAGAACTCCGTCCGGACGGACGCGCTGACGTCGTGCCGCGCAACCACCTGACGCGCCACTTGCGCGGCCTCATCAGCCGATCCGGCGGCGGGGGCATACACGAAGATCTCGGTACCGTTCGAGGTGACCGCTACCTGATCGCTGAGGCGGCTGCGCAATGCAGCGACAAGCGCCTGCTCGCCGGACTCCGGCAGCTCCGGCGGGTCATCCTCATCGAACGCAATGCGGACGCGCCAGTCCTCGCCCATGGACGCACAATAGCCACCCGCAGGGTGACCCGCACCGTCACCGCCGCAGATCCCCTGCCCGGCCACCTCCCCGACGCGCTCGGCCCGCATCCGCCGGCACTCAGGTACCCACTGAATTGGCCCAGCTCACGTTGCCGCGCTGTTCTCGTGCGCTGGCTACGAAGGTCCACCATGCTGGTCATGCGGCTTCAGGCCTGGGGCGGCCCCAGCGTTGCTGGCGTTCGCTGCGGATGCGGGCTCGTTCGCGGCGCTNNATCACCGGGGCCTTGTCCGCCGCCAGGTTGCCCAAGATGACGAACAGCCGGTACCCGCCGGGCCGGGGAGGCCCGGATCGACTTCAGCGCGGCCAGGGTGTGCACGGCGCCCTTGTGCTCGCGGGTCACGCCCCGCCGCTGGTCATCACCCACGCAGTAGCAGCCGTGGAAGTAGCAGATGCCGTGCGTGCGATGGTAAGTCGCGCGGAGGTGGCATATGCAGCTTGGTAGCCAGCAGGACATCCTGCCCGGCTGCGGCGGAACCGGTCGGCGCCGCCTCAGACGGCTCAGCCATCCGCGACCACTCCTCAGCGCGTCAGGCGATGGCCAGCTTCGCCGCTGGGTGCTGATCAGTGTAGGCCGGCCAGATCACACCTTCGTGCCAGCCGGCCAGCGCCGAAGATTCCACCCGGTGATGGCACCTTGTGGTGACGCCCAGCCTCGGGAGGCGTTCATAGCGTGCTCGGGTGAAGAAAACGCGAAGCCAGTCCATCCGTCGCCAGGCCGTGTCTGCTTGGCGCACCGTCCGCCGCGCCGCCCGGGCACTACGGGCCATCCACGACGAGCAGGTCCTCGTGTGGGAACTGTGGTTGAGCGCCAACCGCGTCCCCGTCGACCGCCCCGGCCCGCTGACCTGGACCCCTTCCCTGGACGGACCCCGGTTGACCGGCAGTCACCTGCACCCCCCAGACGACACCAGCGAAGAGAACGGGCCATGACCCGCGTCCAGCTCGGACCGTAGAGCCAGCGCCCGTCCGGGACACTGAGCTTCCTTTTGCCCCCGAACGGCCGTGGTTCTACCCGCGCGGACTCACAGCGCCGCCGGCGGCGCTCCCGCGGCCTTGGCGGGTCAGCGGGCTCGTGGTTGTGCGGTGACGAGGGGGATGAAAATGTCTATCCTGGCCTCGTGCTTGAGCTGGAGAGCCTGGACCTGGAGGAGATCGCTATCGCACTGGCCGACCAGGCCGGCTACGAACACCGGTGGCTGATCGACCCGGAGACCGGAAAGATCGTGTTCTGGACGGCCGATACCGGCATCGACGGCCAGACGCCGGTCGACCTCGACGAGCTCGACCTGGTCGGCATCGATCCGCTGCCGTCCTGGATCTGGTACCAGGACATGGCGGACTTCGCCGAGGCGATTACCGATGAGCGGGCTGGGCGCGCGCTGGCCCGGGCCATCCAGGGCAAGGGAGCCTTCCGCCGGTTCAAAGATCAGCTCCACGAGGAGCATCCCGGCCTGCTGCCGGCGTGGTACGCCTTTCGCGATGCCCGTGCCACCCGCCGTGCGGTCCAGTGGCTGGCCGACAATTCGCTCATCGACGATGAGGCCGCCGACCACTTCCTGACCAGCCACCCAGATCCAGAGCTACCGTGAGCCGCGAAGCCCTCACTGGGCCTCACCGGGCTAGACTCCCGGTATGACTGACAGCGCATCGGCGGACGGCGAAGCGGATGGGCGAGAAGACGCTTCCCGGCTGCCGCGGCATCTGTCTGCGCTGATCGGTTCGCTCCAGGGCCCGCCGGATCTGGGCCGAAACCACGACAAGTACCTGACGTATCTGGATCGCGACGAGTCCGGCGGGGCAGAATCCGCGTGATCCTGTGCTGCTATCGCTGATGACGAACTTCGGGTCATAGAAGTCACGCCTACGACTACCGACGGATGTCCGAAGCGCCTGAAACTCCTCCCAGAGGATTAAGGATGACGTCGCTCGGACGGGGCCGGGAGGTAGCAGTGGATGGAGCAGAGCCAGGTGCGGCGGCGCCGTGGCCGGGTGGGGCGGCCTGGATCGACGGGCGGTACTGCCCGATCGAGGAGGCCAAGCTCTCGGTACTGGATCTGGGGGTCACCCGCTCGGACTGCACGTATGACGTGGTGCACGTCTGGCGTGGGCGGTTCTACCGGCTAGGGGACCATCTGGACCGGTTCGTCGCGAGCATGGCCCGGTTGCGGCTGGACCCTGGGTGCGGCCGCGCCGAGATCGAGTCGGTCCTACACGGGTGCGTCCGCCGGGCCGGGTTGCGCGAGGCGTACGTGTCGATGACCTGCACCCGCGGCCGGATGGCGCCGGGCAGCCGTGACCTGCGCACCGCGCGGAACAGGTTCTACTGCTACGCCGTGCCGTTCATCTGGGTCAGCAGCCCGGAAAGGCAGGAGACGGGCGCGAGCATGCGGGTCAGCCCGGTCGTCCGCATCCCGTCCCAGAGCGTGGACCCGTCGGTCAAGAACTACCACTGGCTGGACCTGGACCTGGCCCTGCTGGAGGCCTATGACCACGACGCCGACCTCGTGGTGCTCCGGGACCTGTCCGGCGCGGTCACCGAAGGACCCGGGTACAACGTGTTCGCCTACGTGGACGGGCGCTGGCTGACGCCAGACCACGGCACGCTGGCGGGGATCACCCGGCGCTCGATGATCGAGCTGGCCCGCCAGGCCGGCCAGCCCGTGCAGGAGGGCCGCCTGAGCGCCGAGGACCTGTACCGGGCGGCCGAGGTGCTGGTCACCTCCACCGCGGGCGGAATCATGCCGGTGACCGTCATCGACGGGCAGCCGGTCGGCACGGGCGCTCCCGGGCCGCTGACCCGCCAGCTCCGGGACCGCTACTGGGCCAGCCACGAGGACCCGCGCTACTCCACCCCCGTCCGCTACGACGAGCCGTACTAAAGACCGCCAGGTCTGGATCCCGCAGAGCGGGTAGTGCCCACCACCAGGGGAACAAGCTTGTGATGACGCGACGATCACATGGCTGGAGTGGCGGCCGTCGCGGTCCAGGAGGCGGGCGCGACCTCCGGTTCAAGGACCTCTACCGGACCGGCAGGGACTTCGAACTCATGGAACGGGCCATGGGTTTCGCTGCCCTGGCCATCCTCACCGTGATCCCGCTGCTTATCCTCGTCGCCGCCGCTGACCCTGCCCGGCACCACGGCCTCGGGGGGTGGGTGGTCTACGGCATGGACCTGACCGGCTCCGCTGCCGACGGGGTGAGACTGCTCTTCTCGGCGCCGACCCGGGTGCACGGCACCACCAGCGTGTTCAGTGCCGTGGTCCTGAGCGTCTCCGGGGTGGCGTTCGCGGGCAGCGTGCAGGCCGGGTTCGAGAGAATCTGGGGCCTTCCCGCCGGGCCATGGCACAAGATCTGGCGCCAGGCCGTGTGGGCCGTCGCCCTCGTCGCCTACATCTATGCGGCGGCCACGGTCGGCCCGAGGCACGGCGGGCCGGCCGAGACGGCGGGCCGGGTGGCGGTGGCGGTGGTGCTCGGCATCGCCTTCTTCTGGTGGGGGCTGCGCTTCCTGACCGGCGGCCGGGTGAGCTACCTAGCGGCGCTGCCGAGCGCGGTGGCGACGATGGCGGGCCTGGCTGGCCTGCGGGTCTTCTCCGGCCTGGTCTTCGAGCCGCTGATCGCCAGCAATGCGGTCAGCTACGGCGCGCTGGGCAGCTTCCTGATCGTGCAATCGTGGCTGATCGGCGTCGGCTGGGTCATCTACGGCGGCCAGTTGCTCGGGCGCTGGTTCTACGACGCCAGGCTGCAGGCCTGGGCAGACAGCCGCCGGGAGCCGCGCGGCGGGCAGGAGAGCGTACAGAGACCCGGGAGTCAAAACACCCCGCCCGCGTAGTCGACAGCAGCCGCTGCGCCCTCACCGAGATGGAGGTCGATCCGGGCGGTCGTAGGCTTCCTG
>PLIQ01000637.1 GCA_003140115.1 Actinomycetota bacterium
CCTGCTGAGGGGGGCCTTAGCCGGGCCTGGACCCGGCTTAGCCGGCTTAGCCGGCCGAGATGGCTTAGCCGGCCAAGATGGCGCTGAGGCGGGCGGCGGCCAGTTCCCAGCGCCATTCTCGGTCCACCCAGGCCAGCCCTTTCTCCCCCATGGCCCGGGCCTTGGCCGGATCGGCGAGTAGCTCGACGAGGCGGGCCTCCGTGCCGGCCACGTCGCCGACCACGTAGCCCGATTCGCCCTCGAGGATGGCGTCGGGGGCACCGCCCGAGTCGCCGCCGATCACCGGCAGGCCGGTGGCCGACGCCTCCAGGTAGACGATGCCGAGACCCTCGACATCAAGCCCGGCTCGCCGGGTCCGGCACGGCATGGCGAAGACGTCGGCCGCATCGTAATAGCTAGGGAGTTCGGGCCATGGGACCGCTCCGGTGAACCGGACGGCGTCGCTGACGCCGAGCCGGCGGGCCAGCCGACGCAGGCCGCGGGCGTAGGGACCGTGGCCCACGAGCAGGAGCGTCGCGTCGCTCACCTCGGCGCGCACTTGCGGCCAGGCCCGGATCAGGGTGTCCTGGCCCTTGCGCCGGACCAGCCGGGACACGCAGACCACGACCGGCCGCTGCCCCAGGTCCAGCCGGTCTCTGATGGCCGGTCCGCCCGCTCCCGGGTGGAAGAACGTCACGTCGACGCCGGGCGCCAGCCGCACCATGCGCCGGGCCGCGGCCGGGGACAGCGCGCGGGCCAGCCGGACCCGTACGTACTCGCCTAGGTAAGTCACCGCATCGACCTGGTCGCCGATGCGGCGGAGCAGGGCGCGGGCGACCGGCAGCGCCGCCCAGCCCGCCTCGTGGCCATGGGTCAGCGCCACCGCTCGGGTGACGCCGACCCTGCGCAGCGCGGGGGTGATCAGGCCGAGCGGCGCCGCGGCACCGAACAGGACCGTGTCACAACCGTGCTCGCGGGCGATGGCCGCGGCCCGGCGGGACACCGACGGCACCGGCAGCATGAGCGACGTCGGATGACGGATCACCGGGAACGACTGCTGGGCGTCGAACTCGGCCGCGCCGTCCCAGGCCGGCGCGTACACGATCACCGTGTCCGCCGGCAGCCGGGTGGCTAGCCCGTACACGAACGACTGGATGCCGCCCTGCCGGGGCGGGAAGTCGTTGGTGACGATCAGCGTCCGGGGCACCGGATGAGTTTATCGGCCGGGGCCGCACCACTCGGCATCGGCAGAGAGGGCGGGCGGAGGCTCAGGGTCTTGGGTGGCCGCGGGCCTGGGGTCGTGCGTGGCCGCGGCCACAACGTCTTGCGTGGCCGCGGCGAGCCGAACCGCCTTCTTCTTCTCGTGCTCGCCGTAGCCCAGCGTCCACAGAGACAGGCAGAAGGCGAGAGCGTAGGGCAACAGCTTGGAGAACAGCAGGGCGATCCCGGTCGAGGTGGTCTCCACGACCACCAGGCGCGCCGCGGCCTCGATCAGGTAGGCAACGCCCCAGGCCGCCGTGATGACGAGGAACGCCCGCCGGAACACGGGATACTTCCAAGCGCCGACGACCTCGCGGCCCTTAGGCGTGTCCGGGCCGAGCAGTTCGACCGCGAACCGGTAGATCAGCGGCTTAGTGGACCGCAGCGAGCCCAGGCAGGCCAGCGCGAACACCAGCGAGGGCACCGCTCCCTCGACGAGATAGAGCCGCGCGTTGTTGCTGACCAGGCCGGCTATCGTGCCGACGACCAGGCCGGCCAGGACGACCACCCCGACGATGTCGAGCCGCCGGTCTACCAGCGCACCGATAAGGATGCCCACCGCCGGGAATATCCCGCTGAGGATGAGCGCGCCCACGGAGCTCATCCCGGCCGAGTGCAGCAGGCTGTAGGCCAGCAGCGGCCCGCCGAGGTCGAAGACGAGGATCATCACGATCTGGCGTACCCGGCTCCGCGGCCGGGTCGGCGGTTGNNGCGGTTGTGACGGCGGGCCTGCCGTGACTGGTGCGACGGCGGGGGGACTTACGGGCTCTAGGCCATCGTCCACCCGATAAGGCTAGGCCAACTGGGTCACGGCAGTCTGATCCGGCCCCGGCCCGGGCTGGCTCGCCGACATCAGCCCGGTCGGCTAGGACCGCGGGCGGCGGGGATTACGGGCGCACCACTCCGTCGAGGTTGTCGGCGTACCAGGGTGTGCTCATCGGGATTCGTTCCACGTCCATGCCCGTTTGCGGCGCATCAATGATGTAGCCGTTGCCCACATAGATGGCGACGTGTCCCTCGCCGTTGTAGATCAGCAGGTCACCAGGCTCGATCGCGGAGAGCGAGACGTGCGGTAGGTCGGCCCACTGCTCGTAGCTGTCACGTGGTATGGCCACGCCGGCGGAGGCCCACGCGGCCTGGGCCAGCCCGGAGCAGTCGAAACCCATCTGGCACGGTCCGGTGCCGCCGTAGACGTAGGGGCAGCCGAGCTGCTGGTAGGCGAACGCGACGGCCTCGTCCGCCTGCGTGCCGGTCGGCCCGCTATACGTGACGGGCGCGGCACTGCCGTTCGCGCCGATCGTGTTGCTCTTGACCACCTGCTGCTGCGGCACGGTCAGGCTGTCGAGCGTGGCCTGCTCGGTTGAGATGAGTTTGCCCAGGGAGTTCTTGTGGTCGGCGAGCTGGTCCTTGAGCGTAGCGATCCCGCTCTCGGTGCGCTGCAGCTCCTGCTCGACTCCGGACAGCTGGCTGGCGTCGGTGAGCAGCTGCGCCGTCTCCGCGTTGCGGTTGCCGGACAGCTCCATCAGCAGCGAGCCCTGCTGGAGGACATCCGAGGGATTGCCAGAGGTCAGCACGCCCGCGATCGAGGTCGCGCCGGTGTCCTCGAAGGTGGCCGCGGCGATCTGGGCCACGGTCGTGCGCGCGGCCACAAACTGGGCGTTGGCGTGGTGCACGGCCGTACGTACCTGGGCCAGCCTGGTCTGCGCGGCGGAAAGCTGCTCGTCGGCCTGGTCGAGCTGCTCGGTGACCTGGTCGTACTGCGACGTGAGCTGGTTCACCTTGGCCTGGACCTGGGCTACGGTCGGCTGCGGAGAGGCGCCCGCCGCGGAGGCGAACACGGCCAGCCCACCGATTGCCACCAGCCCGGTCGCGACCGCGACGGCGCTGCGGAACCGGGACCCGCCGCCCGCTGGCCGCGTACCCACGTGCCTACCACGCTCCTCGTCATCCCACGCGTTATTTGCCTGTTCGTCCAGGTCTAGATACATCTCACTGACCAGGGCACATTTGGAGCTAGCGTAGTGAAGGCAAATGGGCGATTCAACCGGTTCCCCTAATTCCAACTACTCTATTACAATGCCGCGATTCACCGGCAGGAACGACGCGGATCCGCTATTATCACGACGCTTTCGTATCTGGAAAGACCCAGCTCCGGGCCGCTGAGCTGGTCAGTGCCAGGGTTAGCGGGGGCACCAGGCCCGCATCCGCGAGAACGCGGAGCGCCCGCAGCTCGGCCTGCCCGAGGTAGGACGTCACGTTTCGTGTTCCGGTGATCGCAATTGCGCAATCGTGGCAGCGGGTCTCGCCCGTCAGACAACGGCCGCAGTCAATCATCATGCCGCCTCCCTTTTCCATTCGGCGAATTGGACATCCACACGTTAAGGGCGCCCTCTGACATTTCCCGGGGCACCGGGACCACGAGGGGACGGGGCGCCATGGACGGGGCGGCATGACGCCCGTACCTGGGCGGGTCCAGGTGCGGGCGTGCCGGCGGCGAAGCGGGCGTGCCGGCGGCGAAATGTCGGTGGGCGGATCTACCGTGGTGGTCGTGACGAGGCCGACCGCGATCGCGCGAGCAATGAGCGGACACGGGTATGGGTCCGGCGGAGCGCCGCTCGCCCGGCCGGAGCTGGCTCTCGTGAAGCCGACCGCGGCTGAAGGGACCGAGGCGGGGTTCGCGGAGGCAGGGTCCTTGGAGGCAGGGTCCTTGGAGGCGAGGTTCGCGGAGCTGGAGTTCGCGGTGATCGACCTGGAGACGACAGGATGGTCGCCGGGAGTGGCGGCGATCACGGAGATCGCGGCTGTCCGGGTGCGCGGCGGACGACGCCAGGGCGAGTTCGCTTCGCTGGTCAACCCGGGTGTCCCGGTGCCGCAGGGCATCGAGGACCTGACCGGGATCAGCGACTGGATGCTGGCCGCAGCCCCGAGGCTGCCCGCGGTCCTGCCGGGCCTGCTGGACTTCGCCGACGGCTGCGTCCTGGTCGCGCACAACGCGCCGTTCGACGTCGGCTTCCTGCGGGCCGCGTGCTCAGAGTGCGGCCTGGCCTGGCCGCGCTTCACCGTGCTGGACACGGTCATGCTGGCCAGGCAGCTGATGGACCCGGACGAAGTGCCAGACTGCAAGCTAGGAACGCTGGCCGGGTTCTTCCGAGCCCGCACGGCGCCTTCGCACCGCGCGCTGGCCGACGCGCGCGCCACCGCCGACGTACTCGGCTGGCTGATCAGGCGGCTAACCCACCACGGCATCCAGACCCTGGACCAGCTCCGTGCCTGGCCCGACGTACTGACGTCCGAGGGGGGCGTCGGCCTGGCGCAGACATGCTGGCGGACAACCCGGTAGCGTATGCGCCAGCCGAGAGAACCTGGGAGGCATCCAGTGATCACCGCGATCGTCCTGGTGCGAGCAGAGATCCAGCGCATTCCCGAGGTGGCCGAGATAATCGTCCAGATCCCAGAGGTCAGCGAGGTGTACTCGGTCACTGGTGAGTTCGACCTGGTGGCCATGGTGCGGGTCCGCAGCCACGAGGAACTCGCGGACGTCATCCCTGGCCGGCTGAACAAGGTCGCCGGCGTGTCGCATACCGAGACCCACATCGCGTTCCGGACCTACTCCCGGCATGACCTGGAGGCCGCGTTCTCTCTGGGGCTGGGCGCCGAGGCCTGAGAGGTCAAACCGCGTCGTTGCCGCAACCACCCGTGGGTCAGGGCCTTAGCGGCCTTTGGGGTCCAGGCGGCGACTGGCTTGTATCCAGCGGTCCAGCAGGGCGTTGGCGGCGCCGGAATCCACGGCCTCAGCGGCGCGGGCGTAGCCGTCGGCCAGCGCCGGGGTGACCGCCTCCGGGCCGGACACTCCGGCCGCCACGGCCAGCGCGGCGGCCGCGTTCAGCAGCACGATGTCCCGCACCGGGCCGCGCTCGCCGGCCAGGACCGCCCGGGCCACCGCCGCATTGTGCGTGGCGTCACCGCCGCGCAGGTCGGCGAGCGAGGCCCGGGGCAGCCCAAGCGCGGCAGGCGAGAACTCCGTCCTGGCCACCTCACCGTCATGCACGACCCACATCAAGGACGAGCCGGTAGTGGTCAGCTCGTCCAGCCCGTCGGAGCCGTGGAAGACCAGGGCCGAACAGCCCCGGCCGGCCAGCACGCCCGCGATGACCCCGCCCATCAGCGGGTCGAACACCCCCACCGCCTGGGCTGACGGCCGGGCCGGGTTAGCCACCGGACCGAGGAAGTTGAACACGGTCGGGACGCCGAGCTCGCTGCGGGTCGGGCCGGCGTACCGCAGCGCCGGGTGGTACAGCGGCGCGAACAGGAACGCCACCCCGACCTCGTCGGCCAGTTCCGCGGTCGCGGCGGGTGGCAGGTCAATGATGACGCCGAGCGCCTCCAGCACGTCGGCGGCGCCGCAGGCGGACGACGCGGCCCGGTTTCCGTGCTTGACCATCCGCACGCCCGCCGCGGCGGCCACGATCGTACCCATGGTGGACACGTTGACCGTGCGCGCTCCGTCTCCCCCGGTGCCCACCAGGTCGGTCAGGTGACCCGTCACGTGGATCGGCGTAGCGTGCGCGAGCATGGCGCGGGCCAGCCCGGTCATCTCGGCCACCGACGTGCCCTTGATCCGCAGAGCGACCCCGAACCCCGCGATCTGGGAGGGAGTCGCCGCCCCATCCATGATCTCGTTCATGGCCCACTCGCTCTCGTCCGCGGTCAGCGAGTCGCCGCGGATCAGCGCGCCGAGCAGCGCGGGCCACGTCGTACGGGCATCCATGGCAGCTCCCGGGTGGGTTCGGGGGAGATGAAGGTGTGACGGGCGTGGGGTTCAGCTGGTTACGGCGCGGTCTCGCATCAGGCCGGCTAGTTCGTGGGCCAGCGCGATCGGGTCGATCGGATGGCTGATCACGGCGTCGGCGCGCGACCAGGTGGCGAGCCAGCCGTCATCGACGCGGCCGATGACCAGCAGCGCTGGCGGGCAGTTGTAGATCTCGTCCTTGGCCTGGCGGCACACGCCCATGCCGCCGGCTGGCTGGGCTTCCCCGTCCAGCACCATCACGTCGGCGCCGCCCGCGTCGAGCAGCCGGAACAGGGCAGGCTCGGTGGCGACCTCGATTATCTCCGCGTCCGGCACGTCCATCGCGGGACGACGTCCGATGGCGAGCCTGATCTGCGCGCGCACATCCGCGTCGTGGCTGTACACAACGACCTTCATGACAGGCATGCTAGTGCAGTGCCGGCGCGGGAGGGGGCTCCCCCTAAACCCCTCGGACCTTTCGCGGGGGGTCGCGTAGCGATCGCCTACAGGTTGTCGTAATAATGGCCTCGTGGCGACAGCAACCGTCCAGACGAGCCCTCGCACGCCGGCCAGCAGACCGAACCTGGTCAGCGTGGGCACCATCATCTGGCTCTCCTCCGAGCTGATGTTCTTCGCGGCCCTGTTCGCGATGTACTTCACCATCAGGTCGGTCGACAAGGGCCAAGGGCTGGCCTGGCCGGGCGCGCACCTGGACATCGCGCTCGGGTCGGTCAACACCACCGTCCTGTTGCTGTCCAGTGTCACCTGCCAGATGGGCGTGTTCGCGGTCGAGCGCGGCCAGATCAAGCGGACCCGCTCGATCCTGCACCCGATGAGCTGGGGTCTTCGCGAGTGGTACGTGCTCTCGCTCCTGATGGGCACGTACTTCGTCTGCGGGCAGGGCTATGAGTACCTGGACCTGATCAGGAAGCAAGGCCTCACGCTCTCGTCAAGCAACTACGGCTCGGTCTTCTACCTGACCACCGGGTTCCACGGGCTGCACGTGACCGGCGGTCTCATCGCGTTCATCTTCCTGCTTGGCCGTACCTACGCGGCCAAGCAATTCACTCATGAACAGCAGGTCAGCGCGATCGTCGTGTCGTACTACTGGCACTTCGTCGACGTCGTGTGGATCGGCCTGTTTACCACCATCTACCTCATCCACTAGTCAGGGGACAGCGAGTGGGCTGGATCAACGCCAGGCGTAGGCGCCCGGTCGCCGGCTACGCGGCACTGCTGCTCGGGCTGGTCGTCGTCGGGCTGCTGTACGGGGTCCTGACCCGCACCGGCGGCGGTGCGCAGGCGGCGCCGACCTCGGCCTCGCAAGACATCGCCGCGGGCCAGAAACTGTTCCAGGCCACCTGCTCGAGCTGTCACGGCCTGGACGCGCAGGGCACCTCGCAGGCGCCCAGCCTGATCGGCGCGGGCGCGGCCGCGGTGGACTTCCAGATGTCCACTGGCCGCATGCCGGCGCATGAGGTCGGCGCGGAGAACGCTCGCGGCCCGGTCAGGTTCTCCCAGCAGGAGATCTATGAGATCGCCGACTGGGTGGCCTCGCTCGGCGGCGGGCCCGCGATTCCCGACGCCCAGCAGGTATCCACCTCCGGAGCGGACACCGCGCTGGGAATCCAGCTGTTCATGGCCAACTGCGCGCAGTGTCACGGCTTCGCCGGGGACGGCGGGGCGCTCACCTACGGCAAGTTCGCTCCCGCGCTGACCCAGGCGACCCCGACGCAGATCTACGAGGCCATGCTGACCGGGCCCGAGGCCATGCCGGTGTTCGCCGACGGCGCGCTCCCCCCGCAGGCCAAGCGTGACATCATCGCCTACGTCGTGGACACGCGGACCGAGCCCAACCCCGGCGGGCTCTCGCTCGGCCGGATCGGGCCCGTTACCGAGGGCCTGGTCATCTTCCTCGGCGGGATGGGCTTCCTGGTGCTGATCGCGATGTGGATCACGGCCAAGCGGCGTGAGCCCTGGGATGTGGCGCAGGAGGAGAACGCCCGTATGTCACAGACCGCGGGGACGTCGGGGACGTCGGGGACGGAGCATTGATGAGCGACATGGAAGAGGTCGCGGGTCCGGAAGGCCCGGTTGCCCCGCACCGGGTGATCGGGACTCCCCCGCCGACGCCGCGGCTGCTCGGCTCCGGGCACGGGGCCGAGGACGGCGGCACGGGACACGGCACCGAGGTGGAGCCGGCCGAGGAGCGGCTGCCGGCCGAACCGGAGTACCCCACGCACGCCAAGAACGCCGAGAAGGTCGTCGCGGCGAGCTTCGTGCTCGCGTTCCTCGCGGGCTGCGGGTTCATCGCCGCCTACATCGGCCTCGAGGTGCACTCGGTGGACGCGGTGTTCCGGTCCAACCTGGCCCTGGGCCTGTCGCTGTCCGTGGCCCTGCTCGGCCTGGGGTTCGGCGCGGTGATCTGGGTCCGGCACATCATGCCGGACGCGGAGGTGGTCGAGGAACGGCACGCGCTGCGGTCGACCGACGCCGAGCGCGCAGCCTTCGCCGAGTACTTCTCCGAGGCCACCGGGGCGAGCCAGTTCGCCAAGCGGCCCATCATCCGGCGCACGCTGATGCTCGCCACCCTGCCGCTGGCCGCCATCCCGATCGTGGCCCTCCGCGACCTTGGCCCGCTGCCCGGGACCAGCCTGCGGCACACGGTGTGGAGCCCCGGGCGGCGGCTGCTGGTCTACGGCACCAACCAGCCGATCACCCCGGCCGAGTTCAGCGCGCCGGGCAGCATGATCACCATCGTGCCCGACGGCTACCAGGACGACCTGGACGCGCTGGCCAAGGCGGCGGTCATCATCATCAAGTTCCGGCCCGGTGAGCTGAACGTTCCCACCAGGACGAACGGCAGCACGGTGATCGGCACGATGAACTGGACGGTCGACAACATCGTCGCCTACTCCAAGATCTGCACGCACGTGGGTTGCCCGGCGGCGCTGTACGAGCAGACCACGCACCACATCTTGTGCCCGTGCCACCAGTCCACGTTCGACGCCACGACCGGCGCGACCGTGATCTTCGGCCCGGCGCCGCGGCCGCTGCCGCAACTGCCGATGACCGTCGACGCGGAGGGCTACCTGGTGGCCAAGAGCGACTTCACCCAGCCCGTCGGCCCGAGTTTCTGGGAGCGCGGATGAGCGAGTCCCTAGACGTCCCTAAGGCGCTGAGCGGCACCGGCTCGTGGCTGGACGACCGGTTCCACGGAGCCCGCGGCCTGCGCGTGTTCATGCGCAAGGTCTTTCCCGACCACTGGTCGTTCCTACTGGGCGAGATCGCGCTGTGGTCGTTCGTCCTCCTGCTGCTGACCGGGACCTTCCTGGCGCTGTTCTTCGTCCCGTCCGCGGGCGAGGTCGTCTACCACGGCTCCTACACCAAGCTCGACGGCATCTCGATGAGCCAGGCCTACCAGTCGACGCTGAACATCAGCTTCGACATCCGGGCCGGCCTGCTGATGCGGGAGATCCACCACTGGGCGGCCGACCTGTTCATGGCCGCGCTCACCATCCACATGCTGCGGGTGTTCTTCACCGGCGCCTACCGCAAGCCCCGCGAGATCAACTGGCTGATCGGGATCGGGTTGTTCACGCTGGGCCTGCTCGAGGGGCTGTTCGGGTACTCGCTGCCCGACGACCAGCTATCCGGCGCGGGCCTGCGGATCTTCGAGGGAGTGCTGCAGGGCATCCCGATCGTGGGCACGTACGCGGCGTTCTTCCTGTTCAACGGGCCGTTCCCGGGTGACTCGATCATTCCCAGGCTGTACATCCTGCACGTGTTCCTTATCCCGGGCCTGATCCTGGCGCTGATCACCGCGCACCTGTTCATCATGGTGCACCAGAAGCACACCCAGATGCCGGCCAAGGGGAACACCGAGAACAACGTGGTAGGCCAGCCGTTCTTCCCGTACTTCATGGCCAAGGGCGGGGCCTGGTTCTTCTTCATCTTCGGGGCGCTGGCGCTGCTGGCCACGTTCGCCCAGATCAACCCGATCTGGCTGTACGGGCCGTACAATCCGGTGCAGATCTCCTCCGCCTCCCAGCCGGACTTCTACATGGGCATCCTGGAGGGCGCGCTGCGCGTGATGCCTGCCTGGGAGTGGAACTTCCTCGGGCACACGATCAGCTTCAGCGTGCTCATCCCGGCTGCGATACCGTTCGGCATCATCTTCACCGGCGCGGGGCTCTGGCCGTTCTTCGAGCAATGGGCGACCGGGGACCGGTCCTGGCACAACATCAACGACCGGCCGAGGAACGCGCCCATCCGGACCGCTACCGGCATAGCGGCCGTGGTGTTCTACGGCGTCCTGTGGGCCGAGGGAGCCAACGACGTCATCGCCGACTTCGTGCAGATCCCGCTGTACACCGTGACCTGGATCGCGCGGGTCCTGGTCTTCGTGGGACCGGCGATCGGTTTTTANNGGTGACCGAGGACGAACGCGCCATCCTCGAGGCCAAGAGGCCGTCCGCGCTGATGCCCACGGCCGGGTCCGAGGATGACAATGGCGTGCCCTCGCCGGAGGTGAGCGGCACCCTAGGCCGGGCCCGCGCGATCGCCAACCGGGGCTTCGCCGAGACGGTCGTGGTCGAGACGAACGGTCACGGGAATGGGCACGGCAACGGGCACGGGCCCGCTGACGAGCACGTGGCGGTGCCCGCGGGCGGCGGTCCAGCCGAGCTTCCCGGCGGCGGTGATGGCGAAGACGGGGAGTCCGGCGAGTCGTAGCGTCCCCTTGGCCTTGGCCTGGCTTACAGCACGCCGTAAACGTTCTCCCAGTACTGAGACGGCGTTACGCCCTGCGTCAGCTCCTGCGTGGTCAGCGGGGCTCCGGGGTTGCCTGCCATCAGCACATAGGGGTTGTTGACCAGCGTGTCGCTGCCGGCGATCAGCGGCTCCCAGCCGTTGCTCGCCCTGGAGGCCATCGGGATCCACAGCGTGTGGTCGTTCACCCCGCAGGTCTGCAGGGTGACGTCGGTGCCGTTCGCCGCGTTGCTCCCGAGGCCCACGCACAGGCTGGTCTCGTTGCGGTCCGGAGCGTACAGGTACTCGTAGACGGGGTAGGACGGCCACGTCTGGCCCACCGCGGCGGGGACGAGGCCGTCCGCGTAGAACTCGGCCACGGTGCCTTCGTATTCGAGGATAAAGTCCTCGCCCTGGAACTGGCCGGGACCGGCGAGGTTGATCTCTGAGCCCACCCCCAGCCGACGGGCTGGCATATTCATGACGTAGCTCAAACCGTAGTTCGCGGTGATGAGGGTGACGCAGGAAGAACCGCACTGCTCGGTGGCTGCGCCGGCCGACGGCCCGGCCGCGACCAGCACGCCGCCAGCCAACGCGAACGCCGCCAGGCCGACAAAGAGCCTGCTCTTGACCCGCTCCATGGTCCTCCTCCGAGGCAAGAAAAAGGGTGGCTACAAGGCCGAAGCTAACCTCTTGGGGTCCATGCGTCCATAGGAGAGTGATGAGTTTCTTACGATCAGTGAGAGCTGTGTGGCTGATGCCGACTCCTGACGAGCTTGACGGACCGGCTGGACGGACCCTAATGTCCGATCGGTGAATGCCATCGCGCCGTTGGACGGGCTGACGGTCCTGGAGATCTCCAGCTTCATCGCGGCTCCGCTGGGCGGGATGACACTAGCTCAGCTCGGCGCGGAGGTGATCCGCGTAGACCCGGTGGGCGGGGGTGCGGATCTGGGCCGGTGGCCGCTGGCGCCGTCGGGGGTGAGCCTGTACTGGACCGCGCTGAACAAGGGCAAGCGGTCGGTNNCGTGCTGACCAACGCCGGGCGGGACTGGCTGTCGTACGCCGGGCTGGCCCGGGTCCGCCCGGACCTGATCCACCTGCAGATCCAGGGGTACCGCGACGGGCGGACCGCGGTGGACTACACGGTCAACGCCGAGACCGGGTTCCCGTTGATTACCGGTCCGGAGAACCTGGCGGGGCCGGTGAACCACGTCCTGCCGGCCTGGGATGTGGCCTGCGGGCTGTACGCCGCGGTCGGGTTGCTGGCCGCCGAGCGGCGGCGGGCGCGGACCGGGGCGGGTAGCGCGATCACGCTGGCGCTGGCTGACGTGGCGCTGGCGGTGGCCGGGCATCTGGGGTTCCTGGCCGAGGCCCAGGTGACCGGGGCCGAGCGGCCGCGGATCGGGAACCACCTGTACGGAGGGCTGGCCCGGGACTTCGTCACCGCCGACGGGGGACGGGTCATGGTGGTGGTGCTGACCGGCAGGCACCTGGCTGACCTGGGGGCCGCGACCGGGCTGGCCGGGACGTTCGGCGAGCTGGAGCGGCTGCTCGGCGCGGACTTCGGCCAGGACGGGGACCGGTACCGGCACCGTGCGGTCATCACCGCGCTGCTGGAGCCGTGGTTCGCCGGCCGCACCCTGGCCGAGGCCGAGCAGGCCCTGGCGGCCACGTCGGTGCTGTGGTCGCGGTACCGGCGGTTCACCGACCTGACCCAGGACGGCACGCTGACCGCCAACCCGCTGCTGGCCGAGATCGACCAGCCCGGGGTCGGCCCGCTGCTCGCGCCGGGCTCGCCGCTGGCCATGGACGGGACGACCGGGCCTCGCCCGGCGCCGGTCCTGGGCGCGGACACCGGCGCGGTGCTGACCGGGCTGCTCGGCCTGACCGCGGACGACATCGCGGGGCTGGCCGAACGCGGAGTCATCGGCGCCACGCGAAGCTGACCGCGACCGCCGGGTACGGACCTCAGCTGACGCTCTTGATCTTCCAGACTCCGACGGCGGCCGCGAGGGCCACCGCGGCGGTCGCGCCGAACAGGGCCGGGTAGCCGGCCAGCGAGACGAGCGGGGCGGCGATGGCCGGGCCGATGGCGTACGGGGTCACGATGGCGATGTTGATGATGCCGAGGTCCTTGGCCCGGTCGTGGGCCTTCGGCAGCACCTGGGTGATCAGCGCCTGATCGACCGCGATGTAGCAGCCGAAGCCGATGCCGAAGAGGACGGCCGCGGCCAGCGCGGACGGCCAGGTCTCCCAGAAGGTCAGCAGCAGCGCGGCCACGGCCATCAGCAGGCCGGATACGGTGACCAGCATCTTGCGGCGGCCGCTGCGGTCGGAGATGATCCCGCCGATGATCGAGGCCAACACTACGCCGCCGGTGTAGATCAGGATCAGGATGAGCAGGCCGTCCGCGGCGTCCTGGCCGGGGAACAGGCGCGCGTAGTGCAGCTTGTCGCGCAGGAAGTACAGCAGGTACAAGGTGCCCATGGCGATGGCGAGGGTAGTCAGGAAGCGAGTTAGCCAGGCCCAGCCGAAATCGGGATATTCACGCGGGCTGATCCAGTAGGAGGAGGCCATCCGGCGCCAGGAGAACGGCTCCCGGTGCTCCGGGGCGAGCGGGTGATCGGGGGTGAGCAGCACGAATGGTAGCGCCAGCACGACCATCAGCACCGCCAGCGCGATATATCCGGTGAGCAGGTCCTGGTTCAGGACGTCGACGACCAGGACGGTGCCCAGGACCAGGCCGAGCGCGATCGGCATGCCCACCCAGCCTGACACGGTGGCGCGCTGCCGGACCGGCACGTGATCAGGAACGGCCGCGCTCAAGGTAGCGTATTCGCCGTTCTGGAAGGCGCCGAACAAAAACCACAGCACAGCCACGGCTACCACCGTGCCCGCCTTGGCCAGCAGCCCCACGCAGACCGCGGCCAGCAGGACCATGACCAGCGTCCACCGGTGCCGGCGGCCGCTGAACCGGCCCAGCCGCTGGCCGTGTGCGGTGCGGTCGGACAGCGCGCCGACGACCGGGGTGGCCAGAGCGGAGGAGACGGCGTTGACCGCGGTCACCACCCCAAGGGCGACGATCTTATGGCGAGGCGTGATGTCCTGCAGCTGGAGCGCGAGCAGGACCTGNNGGCTGGCCGATGACCTGATCTGCCATGGCTGGATCATGACGCATTCCGGTCATCTCGCGATAGTCGACCGCTCCGGAGTTTGGCATCGGCCCACGTTGTGAGTGGAATGGAGCCGTGGGAGGTCAGACGGAGATCACGTTCCGGTTGCTCGACGGGATGCAGGCCGCGGCGCACGCGGACGACCTGCGGGCTTTGCGCGTCGGGGAATATGATGACGGCTCGTTCGCCGACCGGTTCCGGGTCGCGCGCCGCCAGCCGGGCTTCGTTCTCGCCGAGGCGCGTCACGGCGGCTACCTAGTCGGGTACGCGTTCGGGATGCCGCTGCGGCCGTCCACCTACTGGTGGCGGCACCTGACGACGCCGCTGCCGGATGATTTCACGGCCGAGCATCCCGGCCGAACCTTCGCGCTGGTCGAGCTGCTGGTCCGCGCCTCATGGCGGCGGCAGGGCATCGCCGGAGCCCTGCACGACCTGATCCTGGCCAGCCGGCCCGAGGAGCGAGCGACGCTGACCGTCCCGCCGGCGGCCGCCCCAGCGCAGAACGCCTTCCGGAAGTGGGGCTGGCGCAAGGTAGCCCGGACCCACGACGACGGGCCCGGCTCCCCCGTATCCGACGTGCTCATCATCCCGCTCCCGGTAGAAGCGGCCAGATGACCACGAAGATAGCGGCAGATGTCCACGAACACCGAGTGTTCGCGGACAGGCCTCATCTGACATGGAAGCACCGGAGCGGGCATCACGCCCCGGCCCCGCCGTGCAGGACCTGGTCGATGGCCGTGATGATGACCTGGGCTGAGCCGTCGATGGCCTGGGCTACCTGGCTTGACGGGTTGGTGAGCTGGCTGGCGATCTGGGCCGCGGACAGGCCGGCCAGGACCTGCGGGTCGTACTGCGCGCCGGCCAGAACGTACTTGTTGGCGATGTCGAGGAACGGGACCGCCCCGGACTGGTCGGCGCTGTTGACGTAGGGGGGCACGTCGAAGGCGTCGATAAGCCTGGTGTCCAGCGCGGTCTGGGGCTGCAGCGGGCGGCCGGCGTTATCCGCCAGTTCGGTCGTCCGCAGCGTCAGTTCGGCGCTCTGGTAGCGAACCGTCCGGAACGACAGCGTGGCGGTGTTCGGGTACACGTCGGTGGCCGATGAGCTGGTGGTGCCGAGGTGACTCAGGGTGCCGAAATGGGACAGGGCTACGGCCACCGACCAGCGTTCGGCCGCGCAGAACGGGCAGGATTCCTCGCTGACGAAGACGATGGCCGGCTTGCCGCCGATGGTCAGCGGCGGCCCGGACGTCTTGACCGGCTCCAGCGAGGTAACGGCCTGGCCCGGGTCCACGCTGGCCAGCACGGCGGCCGGAACGGTGCTGACTTGGCGGACGACGGCGGCCGAGGCCGGCGCCTCGCTGGCGACCAGATAAGTAGGACCGGCCGTGAGCTTGACCGTGACCAAGGCCACCACGATGGCCAGCACGGCGGTGACCGCCGCGATCGGCACCAGGAGCCGACGACGTGCCTCGGCGCGCTTGCGGGCGGCCCGTTCGGCCGCGAGCCGCTCCCGGGCCCGCATCTTGGTCTGCGGGCCTCGCTGCGACCTGGCTGACTTGCGCCCGGCCTGGTCGTGACGGGTGTTTGCCACCTAATCTTTCCTTTCCGGTATGCCCAGGGTCCGGCGACGCGCGGATCCCGTCTACTAACACGGATAGGACTCATGGGATGTTCATGTCGCTGCGGCTGCGCGTCTCCGAACGGCGGGCTGGTTCCTCCGTCGCGGCCAGGAACGCCGCGATCGCGTCGGCGACGGTATCCGGAGCTCGCCTGGGCAGGTGATGACCCGTGTCATGGACGAGCAGCAGGCAAGCATCCGGCAGGGTGCGGGCGAGCCGGCGGGCGGTACCGACGGGAACCAGGGTGTCCCTTGGGTCGGCGAGCAGGAGAACCGGTGCTTGGACTGAGGAGACGGCGCGCTCCAGCTCGCCGAGTTCGCGCAGCAGGGCGCGCTGCTCGGTCAGGAAGGTGCGCCACAGCGGCCGCTGGCCGCCGCCCGCATAGCCCCAGATCTGCCAGTTGACGTGCTCGTCCGGCTGCAGCGGGCGGCCGTGCCGCCGTCCGATCCTGGCCAGCCGGGCGCGGGCCAGCCACGGCGTCAGCCGCCACGCCGCCAGCGCGCACAGCGGCCCGGCGCCGGGCGCGGCGAGCAACTTGTCCCAGCGGTTCACGCAGCCGGGGCCGACGCTGGCCAGCAGGACCACCGCCTCCACCCGGTGCGGGGCCAGGCTCGCCGCCCACAGGGCCACTCCGCCGCCGTAGGAGTGCCCCACCAGCACCGCGCGCTTGACGCCGCGCGAGTCCAGGTCATCGAGCACGGCGTGCGCGTTCGCGGCGAACCCGCCGGCCGGAAGCTGGCTGGAGCCGTATCCCGGCCGGTCGGCGGC
>PLIQ01000568.1 GCA_003140115.1 Actinomycetota bacterium
TGGTCGTGCACATCTCCACCCAGGTCCCGCACCAGGTCCGGTCCGGGATCGCCCAGGCCCTCGACCTGCCGGAGCGGCAGATCCGGGTGATCGCCCCGGACGTCGGCGGGGGGTTCGGGCTCAAGTGCGTGGTCGGCCGGGAGGAGGTGGCCGTGGCCGCCGCGGCGCTGCGGCTGCGGCGGCCGGTGTGCTGGGCCGAGGACCGGCAGGAAAACCTGACCGCCGCCTTCCACGGCCACGAGCAGCGATACCGGGTCCGCGCCGCCTTCGACGCCGAAGGCAGGATCCGGGCCCTGGACGCCGAGATCGACTGCGATACCGGCGCCTACTCGGTGTTCCCGTTCACCTGCGCGGTCGAGCCGCTGATGGCCGCCACCGAACTGCCCGGGGTGTACAAGGTGCCCGCCTACCGTGCCCGCGGCCGGGCCATCGCCACCAACAAGGCCCCCGCCGCCCCGTACCGAGGCGTGTCCCGGCCGCAGATCGTGCTGGTCATGGAGCGGCTGATGGAGAAGGCCGCGGCCGCCCTCGACCTGGACCCGCTGCACGTCCGCCGGCGTAACCTGATCGGCCCCGCCGATTTCCCCTACACCGGGGTCAACAAGATCACCTACGACGAGGGCAGCTACCGCGAGGCCCTGGACCTGGCCGAAGAGCAGGTCCGCAAGCGAGCCTGGCCAGNNACCGGGACCTGCGGCCACGGCCAGGGCCACGAGACCACGTTCGCCCAGATCGTCGCCGACCGCCTCGGCGTGCACCCCGACCAGGTCCGGCTCCGCCAAGGCGACACCGACCTGGCCTCGTACGGCTGGGGGACCTGGGGGAGTCGTTCGGTGGTGATCGGCGGCGGCGCCGCCGGGCGCGCCGCGGACCTGGTGGCCAGCCAGCTCAAGCGCGTCGCCGCCGAACTGTTCGAGGCCCGCCCGGCCGACGTGGAGCTCACCGAAGGGACGGCCCGGATCCGCGGTGACGCGGCCGCCGCGATTGCGATCAGCGAGCTCGCCCGGATCGTTCACTTCCAGACCCACCGGCTGCCGGAGGACCTGCGGTACGGACTGGAGGCGCGGGCCACGTTCGACCCGCCCGGCACGTTCTCCAACGCCTGCCACGCGGCGATGGTCGTCATCGACCCGGGCACCTGCGCCATCCGGCTGCACCGGTACCTGGTCGTCGAGGACTGCGGCGTGGTCATCAACCCGATGGTGGTGGACGGGCAGGTCCGCGGCGGCGTCACCCAAGGCGCGGCGGCCGCGCTACTGGAACGGGTCTGCTTCGACCCGGACGGCCAGCCGGTCACCACGACCCTGATGGACTACCTGGTCCCCACCGCGGCCGAGATGTGCGACATCGACATCGTCCACCTGCAGACCCCGTCCCGGTTCAGCGAGACCGGCGCCAAGGGAATGGGGGAGGGCGGCACGATCGGCGCCCCGGCGGCCGTCCTGGGCGCGATCAACGACGCGCTGTCCGAGGTCGGCGTGAGCTTCGACCACATCCCGGTGCTGCCGCAGGACCTGAGCGCCGCCCTCAGCCGAGTCGGAGCCGCCCGATGAAAGCAACACCGTGACGGACATGCACCACATCACCCTGCGGGTCAACGGCCATCACCACGAACTGACCGTCGAGGCCCGCCGCACGCTGGCCGACATGCTGCGCCACGACCTGGGCTACACCGGTACGCACCTGGGCTGCGAGCACGGCATCTGCGGCGCGTGCACGGTCATCCTCGACGGTCAGCCGGCCCGGGCCTGCCTGGTCTTCGGCGTGCAGGCCGACGGCGCCGAGGTGCGCACGGTGGAGGGGCTGGCCAACGGGGACCAGCTGTCGGATCTGCAGCAGGCGTTCAGCGACCACCACGCGCTGCAGTGCGGGTTCTGCACCCCTGGCTTCCTCATGCTCATCGAGGCCTACCTGGCCGAAGCGGGACGGGACAGGACGCTGTCGGCGGAGCAGGCCCGCGGCCTCGTCGCCTCGAACCTGTGCCGCTGCACCGGGTACCAGGGCATCGTCGAGGCGGTCCTGGCGACCGCGCAGGCCCGCCAGGGCCAGGACGCCACGGACACTAGGGACGCCGGGGACGCCACGTGAGCTCGATCGGCACCCGGCTGCCGCGCAAGGAAGACCCGCGGCTGCTGCGCGGCCGGGGCCGGTTCGGCGACGACATCAGCGCCCCCGGCCAACTCTGGGCCCGGGTCGTCCGGTCGCCCAGCGCGCACGGCGACATCAACGACGTGGACGTCACGCAGGCCGCGAAGGCCCCCGGCATCACCGCCGTGGTCACTGCCGCCGACCTGCCCCCCGACCTGCTCATCCCGGTCCGCCTGACCGTGCCGGGCGGCCCCGACCTCAGCGGCTACCTGCAGCCGGTCCTGGCCCGGACCACGGTCCGCTACGTGGGCGAGCCGCTCGCGGTCGTGGTCGGCGAGGACCCCTACGTGTGCGAGGACGCCGCCGAACTGGTCGAGATCGATATCGCCGAACGGCCCGTGGTGCTCGATGCCCGCACCACGGACAGCCCGCCCGCGGCCGAGTTGACCCGTGGCTACGGCGACGTGGAGGCTGCCTTCGCTGCCGCCCGGCACGTGGTCCGGATCGAGCTCGCCATCGGCCGGCATAGCGGGGTACCGCTGGAGCCCCGCTGCCTGCTCGCGGTGCCCGACCCGGACACCGGGTCGCTTGACATCTTCGGCATGACCAAGGTGCCGGTGTTCAACCGCGACCTGCTGGCCCGCCTGCTCGGCCTGGACGAGACGCTGATCCACGTGCACGGCGTCGACGCGGGCGGCGGGTTCGGGGTCAGGGGCGAGTTCTACCCCGAGGACTTCCTGGTCCCGTGGCTGGCCCGCCGGCTCGGCTGCCCGGTCAAGTGGGCCGAGGACCGGGCCGAGCACCTGGTCGCGGTCAACCATTCCCGCCAGCAGTATCACCGCATCGCGGCCGCCTTCGACGACGGCGGCCAGATCCTGGCCCTGGACGACGACGTTGCGCACGACAACGGCGCCTACTGCCGCACCCACGGGGTCGCGGTGCCCGAGCTGACCGTGGCCATGCTGCCCGGCCCCTACCGGGTGCCCGCCTACCGGGGCCGGATCCGGGTCGTCCTCACCAACAAGACGCCGTGCGGCACCTACCGGGCGCCAGGCCGGTTCGAGGGCACCGCGGCCCGCGAGCACCTGCTCGACGTGGCCGCCGACCAGCTCGGCCTGGACCGGATCGAGCTGCGGCGGCGCAACCTGCTCACCCCGGACGAGATACCGCACCGCCGCCCGATCGCCACCCTGGGCACCGACCTGATCCTGGACACCGGCGACTACCCGGCCCTGCTCGCCGCGGCGGTCCGGGAGGCCGACCGCCTCGGCTACCGCGCCCTGCACCCCGAAACCCCCGAAGCCAGCGAACCGGGATGCCGATACGGGTTCGGCCTAGCCCTGTTCGTGGAGAAGAGCGGCCTCGGGCCGCAGGAGACCGCGGACGTGACCGTGAGCAAGTCCGGCGCCGTCCACGTGTACTCCGGCGGCACCTCACTCGGGCAGGGCATCGAGACCGTGCTGGCGCAGATCGCCGCGGACGCGCTCGGCGTCGACCCGGCCGTCGTCCGCGTCACCACCGGCGACACGGTGGCCCAGCCGTTCGGCGCCGGGTCGTGGGCCTCCCGGTCCACCGTGGTGGGCGGCAGCGCGGTGCACCAGGCGGCGGCCGCGGTCCGGGAGCGGGCCGTCCAGCTCGCGGCCCGGATCCTCGAGGCCGCCCCGGAGGACCTGGAACTGCGCGACGGCGCGATAGCCGTCCGCGGTGACCCGGGCACCACGCTGACCCTGGCTGAAGTCGCGCAAGCGGCCGGACCGGCCAGCCGGTATCTGGAACCAGGCGAGCCGGCCGGCCTGACCGCCCGCCGCCGCTTCGAGGTCTCGCACATGACCTACCCGTACGGCGCGCACGCCGCGGTCGTGGCGGTCGACCCGGGCACCGGGCAGGTCCGGGTGCTGCGCTACCTGGTGGCCTACGAGGTCGGCCGGGCCGTCAACCCGATGCTGGTCGAGGGCCAGCTGCGGGGCGGCGTGGCCCAGGGCATCGGCGGCGCGCTGTTCGAGGAGTTCAGCTACGACGACGCGGGCCAGCCGCAGGCCATCAGCTTCATCGAGTACCGGCTGCCGACCGCGGCCGACGTCCCGCCGGTCGACCTCCTGGTCTGCCAGGACCACCCGGCGCCCGGCAACCCGCTGGGCGTGATGGGCGCGGGGGAGGGCGGGGTCAGCGCGGCCGGCGCGGCGGTGGCGAACGCGGTCCGGGACGCGCTCGGCCTGGTCGGGGGCGTCGGGCAGCTGCCGCTGACCCCGGCCCGGGTCCGCGAGCTATGCCAGCAACGGGAGGGCATCCCATGACGGCCGAAGGCTACGTCAGCAAGACCGACCTGGTCGCCGCGCTGATCCGCGAGCTGGTCATCACCGGCGAGCTCGCCGCGGGGGAGCAGCTGCGCCAGCGTGATCTGGCTCAGCGGTTCGGGGTCAGTCAGACCCCGGTCCGGGAGGCGATGCGACGGCTGGAGTCCGAGGGGCTGGTGGTCTGCGACACCCACCGCGGCTTTACCGTCGCGGCTCCCGAGCTGGGCCCGGTCGAGGAGAACTTCCAGATCCGCGCGGCCCTGGAGTCGCTCGGCGCGTCGCTGGCGGCCCGCAAGATCGACGCGGCCGGCCTGGCCCGGCTCCGCGACCTGAACGACCAGATGCGGGCGCTGCCCGACCACGACCCGTCCTACGCGGAGCTGAACCGGGAGTTCCACTTCACCGTGTACGAGTACGCCCGCAGCCCGCTGCTGCTGTCCCTGATGCGGCTGCTGTGGGCGTCGCTGCACGGCGGGCCCCGGGTCACCCGGACGCACGCCGAATCGGCGCGCCAGCACGACCAGATCCTCGCGGCCCTGGCCGACGGTGACGCCGCGGGCGCCTCGGCGCGGACTTACCAGCACATCATGGGCGCGGATCCGGTAAAAGAGACCGAAACGGACCGGTAGGCAGTCACACCGGTGGGGAGTCAAGGAGCCAACATGGCAGCGATCGTGACCGACGACGGCGTCACGCTGTACGCCGAGGAAGCCGGCCAGGGCGAGCCGCTGGTCTTCATCCACGAGTTCGCCGGCGATCACCGCAGCTGGGAGCCCCAGGTCCGGTTCTTCTCCGCCGCCTACCGCTGCGTCACCTACGCCGCCCGCGGTTACCCCCCCTCGGACGTGCCCACCGACCCCGCCGCCTACTCCCAGGCGCGGGCCGTCGCCGACGCCGTCGCGGTACTGGACGGCCTCGGCATCGACCGGGCCCACGTGGTTGGCCTGTCGATGGGCGGGTTCACCGCGCTGCACCTGATCCTTGCCCACCCGGACCGGATCTTGTCGGCGGTGGTCGCCGGCGCCGGGTACGGCGCCCAGCCCGAGCGCGCCGACGCCTTCCGGGCCGAGTCCATGCTGACCGCCGGGGCGTTCGCCGCCGAGGGCGCGGCCAAGGTCGCCGAGCGGTACGCGGTCGGCCCGGCTCGGGTCCAGTTCCAGAACAAGAACCCGCGCGGCTGGGCCGAGTTCGCCGACGCGCTGGCCCGGCACTCGAACCTGGGCAGCGCGCTGACCATGCGCGGCGTCCAGGCCGCCCGCCCGTCCCTGTACGGGCTGACCGACGAGCTGGCCAAGGTGCGGATCCCGGTCCTGGTCGTGGTGGGCGACGAGGACGACGGCTGCCTGGAACCCGCGCTGATGCTCAAGCGGACGATCCCCACCTCCGGCCTGGCCATCCTGCCCCGCACCGGTCACACCGCCAACCTGGAGGAACCAGACGTGTTCAACCAGGCCGTCGACCGCTTCCTCGGCGCCGTGGCGCGCGGTGCCTGGCACCCCCGCGACCCCCGCTCGGTCTCGGACTCCACCATGGGCCTACGCTGACCGGCCCGCCTCAACCCTCCCCGGACACCACTGCGACCTCAGACCACACCAAGCACACCGTCATCGGCACTCGAACAATTATCCGGGAGTGTTCGGGCTTGCGGGAGCGCTGTGGGGTCTATGCTGCACAAATCGCTCCCTGAAGCCTAAATACTCCCGGCTAGCTGCGACGGGAGTGGCAAGGTACTCCCACTGAGGCGAGCGTGACCATGGCGGGGGCCACCCCACCATTTCACAACGGGAGGTTAGTCCCCCAGGGTGCGGGACCGCTGATCTACGCCCAGCTCACCGTAGGGGTAGTCGACGGGGTGCGGGTCGCTGGCGGCGTCCAGCGCGGCGGTCTCGGCCGCGGTCAGGTGCAGCCCGGCCGAGCGCAGGTTGGCCTCGAGCTGGTCCAGCGTGCGGGCGCCCAGGATCGTCGAGGTGACCGCGGGCCGGGCGGTCACCCAGGCCAGCGCGACCTCGGCCATGGACACGCCGCGGTCCTCGGCAACCTTCTGCACCGCGTCGATGACGTGCCAGGTCCGGTCCGTGCCGCGCCGGTCGTAGGCCTCCATGCCGCGGTCGGGGTCCTCGCCGAGGCGGGTCGCGCCGGCCGGGCGCTGGTCACGGCGGTACTTGCCGGACAGCCAGCCGCCGCCGAGCGGGCTCCAGGGCAGCAGGCCCATCCCGGCGTCGAGTGCGGCCGGCACGATCTCCCACTCGATCTCCCGCGCCAGCAGGCTGTACTGCGGTTGCAGGGTCACCGGTCCGGCCACGTCCAGGGCCCGGGCCAGGTGCACGGCCTTGGTCAGCTGCCAGCCGGTGAAGTTAGAGAGCCCGTAGTAGCGGATTTTGCCGGCCCGGACGAACTGGTCGAGCGTCCGCAGCGTCTCCTCCAGCGGCGTGAGCGGGTCGAAGGCGTGGACCTGGTACAGGTCCACCGTGTCCAACCCGAGCCGCCCGAGGGAGGCGTCCAGCGCCCGGGTCAGGTGGCGCGCGGACAGCCCGGCACCGTTCGGCGAGTGGTCGCCCGAGCGGCGGAAACGGCCCTTGGTGGCCAGCACGACCGGCTCGGTGACCTCGGCCGGGCGGCGCGCGAACCAGCGGCCGATGATCTGCTCGGACCTTCCGTCTGCGTATACGTCGGCCGTGTCCACCAGCGTGCCGCCCGCCTCGACGAAGCGGTCGAGCTGCTGATGCGCGACGACCTCGTCGGCCTCGGCGCCGAACGTCATCGTTCCCAGGCCCAGGCTCGACACCGCGCAGCCGCTGTTCCCTAGAGTTCGATAGTCCATGGCACCAGGCTACGCGGAGGAGAACACGCATGGCGGTCGGCGAACTCACGGCGGACGGGCGAGCCCGGGTCCTCGCGGACGGGCATCAGATGCCCGTCCTCGGCCTCGGCGTCTGGCAGGTGCCCGCCGGGCCGATCTGCGTGAACGCCGTGCGCTGGGCCCTCGACCTGGGATATCGCCATATCGACACGGCCCAGGTCTACGGGAACGAGGAGAGCGTCGGGCAGGCGCTGCGCGACAGCGGCGTGCCCCGCGACGAGGTCTTCATCACCACCAAGTTCTATCCGGAACACCGGGACCCGGTCGCCGCGGCCGAGCAGAGCCTGCGCCGGCTCGGCGTCGACCAGGTGGACTTGTACCTCGTGCACTGGCCCCAGGGCGGCCCCGTCTGGGCCTGGCCGGGGATGGAACGGTGTCGCGAGCGCAGGCTGGCCCGGTCCATCGGGATCTCCAACTTCAGCGCGAGCGACCTGGCCGCGGTGCTTACCGCCGGGACGATCCCGCCGGTCGTCAACCAGGTGCAGTTCAGCCCGGTCTACTACCGGCGCGCCCTCNNCGCAGGTGCTGCTGCGCTGGTGCCTCCAGCACGATCTGCTGGTCATCCCCAAGTCGGTCCACCAGGAGCGGATCCGCGAGAACGCGCAGCTCTTCGACTTCACCTTGTCGCCGGCGGACATGGCCGAACTCGACGCGCTGGATCGCACCAAGGGCACCGACCAGGCCCGTGAACGCCGCATCTGGCGCGGGGCGCTGCGGCGCGCCCGCGCGATCATGCCGATTCGGCGGACTTCTTGAGCGCGGCGAGGGTGGCCGGAATGCCGTCGCGCGCGGCCAGGGCGCGGTCGGCGATCTGGGCCGGGGCGTCCGCGCCGAACCGGTTGTGGAACCTGGTGATGCCGTCCGGGAGGAACTCCCATGACTCGGTGACCTGCGTCCCCTCATCTACCGAGGTGAAGGTGTAGCCCCACCGCACCCAGGACCCGCCGACCACGAAGGCGAACTCCCGGCCCCGGTCAGCCGCCACCACCTGGGAGCGGGTCTCCCATATCCGTTCCGGCAGCTCGTTGCGCCCCACGAACCAGGCACCAGGCCGCGGGCCTTGCCCGTCCTCCCACCAGCAGGCCGTGCAGACCGGGCTCCACTCGCCCATGCGGGTCACGTCGGAGACCATGTCGTACAAGTCTTCCGGCGAGCGGGCCACCACGACGGACTCGGAGTAGCTCAGACTGCTCATCAGAACCTGGCCCGGACGCTCTCGGCTACTTCCTCTGGGCTCACATCGATCAAGGCCTCGCCCCAGATGCGCTCGAAGTAGGTCGCGTCGCTGCGATAGACGGGCTCCGGGTTCGATCGGCTGAGCACCTTGAGCACGACCTGATATCCGTCCTCGTGCGCGTGCGGTCCGCCCCCGACCAGGCCGAAGTTGAACGAGGCCAGGTTCCAGGCCTGGTAGGCCGCCAGGACCTGGGACAGTCCCTGCCCGAGGGACCGGCAGTCCTCGTCGGTCAGCTCGGTCACGTCGGCGGCGCCCGCGACCACGCCCCATACCTCGCCGAACCCGGTCGGCGCGAAGGGGGTCAGCCAGGCGACCCGGCCGATCTGCCCGACCCACCGGGGGCCGTCGGCCTCCTGTTCGACCAGCGCCGCCCAGTACGACCCGTGCCGTTCCTTCCAGGCTCGAGACCGTTCGACCAGCAGGCGCTGGCCGGTCAGGCCGTGCGCGTCGTGCGCGGACTGCAGGTGGGGATGAATCAGCGACGCCCCCGCGGGCGGCAGGTAGTTCGCGTTGATCGAGCTCCACTGGGCGGCCGGGTCGACCCGCCGCACGGCCTGGGCGTGCCGGACCATGGCGGTCAGGGCGTCGCCCACCAGGGCCGGTGTCATCTCGTCCAGGTCGATGAAGTGCCGTCCCGGATCGTAGATGCCGACCGCGCTGTGGGTCGCGTAGGCCATGATGTTCGGCACCACCACCGCCTGGCCGACGCGGATGCGGCCCTCGGCGGTGAGCTCGGCGGGAAAGGGCACGGTCGCCGTCTCGAGGTACTCGCTGTCGAACGGGCAGAACGCGGGCTTCGCGGTGAGTTCGGTCAGGTCCGGCCGGGTCGACGGCTGGAGTTTCTCCCCGGTCAGGATGCGGGCACTCGCCCCGGTCAGGGGATCCCGCCGCCAGCGCAGCCGCACCCGGGTCCAGGCTCCGCCCGCGGCCAGGTCGGGCACGCTGGCCTCAAGGTCTCGTTCTTCGAAGTCGATCGCCGTCACGCTGATGACCGTAGTGGCTCCGGCGGCGGATGGACAGGGGAAGATTGGCACATGCTGGTCGTTCATGTTCAGGTCCGGATCGTGCCGGGCCGGACCGCGGAATTCCTGGCCGCGACGGTGGTCAACGCGCGGGCGTCCCTGGGTGAGTCCGGCGTGCTGCGGTTCGACGTGATCCAGGACCAGGCCGACCCCGAGCACGTGGTGCTGGTCGAGGTCTACCGGGACGCCGACGCCTCGGCGGCGCACAAGGCGACGCCGCACTACGCGGTGTGGCGGGACGCGGTGGCCGAGATGATGGCCGAGCCCCGGCAATCGACCCGGTTCTCGGCGGTTTTCCCGGACGGCGCGGCGAGCTGGGAAAGCGGCCCGCGGTGACCGCGCCGAGCTTTGACTTCGCCACCGCCGGCCGCATCATGGCCGGTCCCGGCCGGTCGCAGGAGCTGCCGGGCCTGCTGGCCGGGCTCGGGTCCCGGGTGCTGGTGATCACCGGTGCGGACCCGGCCCGTCACGCCGGACTGCTGGCCGGTCTGGGGCTGGCCGCGGCGGCGTTCCCGGTGGCCGCCGAGCCCACGGTCGAGCTCGTCCGGGCTGCGGTCGCCGCGGCCCGTGAACACGGCGCGGACGTGGTGGTGGCGATCGGCGGCGGCAGCGTCATCGATACCGGCAAGGCCGTGGCCATGCTGCTGGGCAACGGCGGCGACCCGCTGGACTACCTGGAGGTGGTCGGGGCTGGGCACGCCATCACCCGGCCCGCCGTGCCCTGCGTCGCGGTGCCCACCACCGCGGGCACCGGGGCGGAGGTGACCGCCAACGCGGTGCTCGCCGTCCCGTCGCACCGGGTCAAGGCCAGCCTGCGCAGTCCGCTGATGATCCCCCGGGTGGCGCTGGTGGACCCGCTGCTCACGGTCTCGTGCCCGGCGCCCGTCACCGCGGCCAGCGGCCTGGACGCGCTCACCCAGTGCCTGGAGCCGTTCGTGTCGGTCCAGGCCAACCCGCTGACCGACGGGCTGGCCCGCGAAGGGCTGCGCCGCGCGGGGACGGGCTTGCGCGCCGCCTACGCCGACGGCGGGGACCTAGGCGCGCGCGCCGACATGGCCATGTGCAGCCTGCTCGGCGGAATGGCGCTGGCCAACGCCAAGCTCGGGGCGGTCCACGGCCTGGCCGGCGTCATCGGCGGGACCGCGGACGTGCCGCACGGCCTGGCCTGCGCCGCGCTGCTGGCCCCGGTCATCGAGGCGAATGTGCGGGCGCTGCGGCCGGCCGGGCCCCGGCCGGCCGCCCTTGACGTCCTGGACCGGTACACCGAGGCGGCGCGGCTGCTGACCGGGCACCAAGCCGCGTCCATCGAGGACGGCCTGGCCTGGATCCGCGAAACGCTGACCCTGCTGCACGTGCCCGGCCTGGCGGTGTTCGGCCTCGGGCCGCAGGACGCCGACGACATCGCGGCCAAGGCCATGACCTCGAGCAGCATGAAAGGCAATCCGGTAACGTTGAGCCACGCCGACCTGAAGGCCGTCCTGCTCCAGGCCCTCTAGCGCAGGAGGGTGAGCTGACATGGCCCGTCCCGTTCCCCGTCATGATCGCGGCGCGGGCGGTCCCGCCGACGTGCTGGCCGCCAAGGCCGCCCTGCGGCAGGAGGTCTGGTCCGCGATGCGCGCGGCCAAGGTGGCCCGGTTTCCCGGCGCGGCCGGACGGATCCCGAACTTCACCGGCGCCGAGGCGGCCGCCGAGCGGCTGCGCGCCACGTCGGCCTGGCAGGCGGCCGGCACGCTGAAGGCCAACCCCGACTCCGCGCAGCTTCCGGTGCGCCAGCGCGCGCTGGAAGACGGAAAGACCGTGTACATGGCCGTGCCCCGGCTGGCCGGGGCCGAGCCGTTCTTCGCCCTCGATCCGGACCACCTCAGCGAGCCACCCAGGAAGGCGGCCTCGATCAGCGGCGCGTCCCGCTCCGCCCGCCGGGTCGCGCTAGCCGACCTGTGCCCGGTCGACCTGGTGGTGATGGGCAGCGTCGCCGCCGCCGAGGACGGCGCGCGGCTGGGCAAGGGCGGCGGGTTCGCCGACCTGGAGTTCGCGCTGGCCGCCGCGGCCGGCCTGATCGGACCGAACACCGTCTGCGTCACCACCGTGCACGAGATCCAGCTGGTCGCGGCCGGGACCATCCCGCTCACCAGCCACGATGTACCGGTGGACCTTATCGTCACGCCGGACCGGGTGATCGACTGCCGGCCCCGGCACGGGCCCCGGCCGGCCATCGGCATCCGCTGGGAGGACCTGACCAAGGAGAAGATCGCCGCCATCCCCCTGCTGGCCGCCCAGCGGCCCGCACCGCGAGGCCCGTGAGCTAGGAGTCGAAGCCCAGCCCGGCCGCGTCCAGGGCTCGCAGCCACAGGTTCCGGCGGCCGGCATGGCGGTCGGCCCGGGCCAGGGACCACCTGGTGGCCTGGATGCCCAGGTAGGCGAGCGGCTCGGGCGGGAACGGGACGGGCTTGCTCCGGACCAGCCGCAGTTCGGTCAGCTCGGTCTGTTCGCCGCTCAGCAGGTCGAGCATGACCCGGGCGCCGAACCGGCTGGCCCCGACGCCGAGCCCGGTGTAGCCCAGCGCGTAGGCCACCCGGCCGCGGTGGGCGGTGCCGAAGAAGGCGCAGAACCGGCCGCAGGTGTCGATCGCGCCGCCCCATCGGTGGCTGAACCCGATCCCTTCCAGCTGCGGGAACGTGGTGAAGAAGTGCTCCGCGAGGGTCGCGAAGGTGGCGGGCCGCTGATCGTAGGCGGCGCGGATGCCGCGGCCGAAGTGGTAGATGGCGTCGTAGCCGCCCCACAGGATCCGGTCGTCCGCGGTGAGCCGGTAGTAGTGGAACTGGTTGCCCGAATCGCCGATGCCCTGCCGGTTGTGCCAGCCGATCCCGGCCCGCTGCGCCGCGCTGAGCGGTTCGGTCACCAGCACGTAGTCGTAGACCGGGACAATGTAGGGTCGCAGCCGGCGCAGCAGCGCGGGGAACGCGCTGGTGCCGAGGGCCACCTGGCCCGCCCGCAGCACCCCGTCCCGGGTGCGGACGGTCACGTCGTCCGCGTCGACGGCCAGGCCGGTGGCCGGGGTGCCCTCGAAGACACGGACGCCGAGCCGCTCGCATGCCGCGGCCAGCCCCCAGGCCAGCCGGGCGGGCTGGACCATGGCCGCGCCCTGCTGGTCCCATAGCCCGGCCAGGTAGGTGGGTGAGTTGACCTCGGCCCGCATGGCACCGGCGTCCAAGAAGGTGCCGCCGTCGCTCCCCGCGGCCGTACGGAGCCCGTCGACCTGGTACTCCTCGGTGGCGACCCCGATGGAACCGGTCCGCTCGAAGTCGCAGTCGATGCCGTGCCGGCCCACCGCGGCCGCGATCGCGTCCAGGTTCTCCGCGCCGAGGCGCTGCAGGGTGGCGAACTCGGCGGGGAACCGCTCCCGCCCGTTGACGGCCCCGTGGGTCAGGCTCGCGTCGCAGAACCCGCCGTTGCGCCCGCTGGCCGCCCAGCCGACCCGGTGGCCCTCGACAAGCACCACGGACCGTTCGGGATCAGACTCTTTCGCCAGCAGGGCGGTCCACAAGCCGGTAAACCCGCCGCCGATCACCACCAGGTCGGCGGCCGCCTCGCCGCGCAAGGGCGCTCTGGCCGGCGGCGCGTCGGCCCGGTCCAGCCAGAACGGCCTGGGCTCGGCCGCCATGACCAGCCGGTCGAAGTGCTCCTCCGGCGACCTCACCCGCAGACGGAGGCGAAGCCGTCCTCCAGAATGGACAGCCCCTCGTCGAGCAGGTCCTCCCCGATGACCAGCGGCGGCAGGAAGCGGATCACGTTGCTGAACGTGCCGCAGGTCAGCGTCACCAGTCCGGCCTGATGGCAGGCCTTGGCCACGGCCGAAGTGGTGGCCGCGTCGGGCTCCAGCGTGCCTGGCCTGGTCATCTCGATGGCCAGCATCGCGCCGCGGCCGCGCACTTCCGCGATGACCGGGTAGGTCTCGGCCAGCTTGTGCAGCCGGGGCAGCATGACCTCGCCGATCCGGCGGGCCCGCCCGGCCAGGTCCTCGGCCGCCATGGTCTCGATCGCGCCGAGCGCCGCCGCGCAGGCCACCGGGTTACCGCCGTAGGTTCCGCCGAGGCCGCCCGAGTGCACCGAGTCCATGATCTCGGTGCGGCCGGTCACCCCGGCCAGCGGCAGCCCGCCGGCGATGCCCTTGGCCGTGGTGACCAGGTCCGGGATCACGCCCTCGTGGTCACAGGCGAACCAGTCGCCGGTCCGGCAGAAGCCGGTCTGGATCTCATCGGCGATGAACACGATCCCGTGCTCGGCGCAGAACTCGGCTAGCCCGGGCAGGAAACCGTCAGGCGGCACCACGAACCCGCCTTCGCCCTGGATCGGCTCGATGATCACCGCGGCCACGTTGTCCTCGCCGACCTGGGTGTGGATCAGCGTCTTGATCGTGTCCAAGGCATCCGCCTGACACGCTTGCGGGCCGCCCGGCCAGCGCAGCGGGTAGGCCATCGGCATCCGGTAGATCTCGCCCGCGAACGGCCCGAACTTGTCCTTGTACGGCATGTTCTTGGCGGTGAGCGCCATGGTCAGGTTGGTGCGCCCGTGGTAGGCGTGGTCAAACGCGATGACGGCCTGACGGTGGGTGGCGTGCCGGGCGATCTTCACCGCGTTCTCGACCGCCTCGGCGCCGGAGTTGAACAGCGCGGAGCGCTTGTCGTACGACCCGGGTGTGCGCCGGGCCAGTTCCTCGCACACCTCCACGTAGCCCTCATACGGGGTCACCATGAAGCACGTGTGCGTGAACCGGCTCGCCTGCTCGGCCACCCGCGCGGCCACCCGGGGCGCGGCGTTGCCGACCGAGACCACCGCGATCCCCGCGCCGAAGTCGATCAGGGAGTTGCCGTCGGCGTCCACGATGACGCCGCCGCCGGCGTCCGTGACGAACACCGGCAGCACCGTGCTGACCCCGCGGGCCACCGCGCGCTCGCGCCTGGCCAGTAGCTCGCGCGAAGCGGGTCCGGGGATCTCGGTGACAAGGTTGCGGCGCTGGGGGAGGCGGGGTTCTGCGGCTGCTTGCTGGGTCATGTTTCAGACCATAGATCATCAGGCCGGACGGCTGAAGTGCGGTCCGGCCGGTACCCGCGATGGCGGGAATGGGGCCGAAGGCGAGGGCTATCGTGTGTGCCGTGGGTTCGGGGAGGGAGTCGCCCGCAAACCTATAAGGAGGACGGATTCCGGAGATGGCCGACCATGAGGAGCCGAGCACGCGGGGGTTGTTCGGGGGCGTCTTCGCCCGGGGCGGTGCCGACACGAGTGACGTCGCGTGGCTGCAGGCCATGCTGGACGCCGAGGCCGGGCTGGCCCGGGCCCTCGAGCGGGCCGGGCTGACGCCCGCGGGCTCCGGCGCCGCGGTCACCGAGGTGGCCCAGGCCGGCAACTTCGACGTCGGCGAGCTTGGCGAGCTCTCGGCGCTGACCGGTAATCCGGTTCCCGCCCTGGCCCGGGCCCTGGCCCGCCGGGTCCCGCAGACCGCGGCGGGCGCCGTGCACCGCGGCGCGACCAGCCAGGACATCGTGGACACGGCCGTCATGCTGCTGGCCAGGCGGGTCATCGACGTGGTGCTGGCCGACCTGGCTCAGGCCGCTGCCGCGGCGGCCGGACTGGCCGACGCGTACCGGTCCACGATCATGATCGGCCGCACGCTGCTCCAGCAGGCCGTTCCGGTCACCTTCGGCCTCGTCGCGGCGGGCTGGCTGACCAGCCTGGACGAGGCCCGCGCCGGACTGGTCACGGTCCGCTCGCAGCGGCTGGCCGTGCAGTTCGGCGGCGCGGCCGGCACCCTCGCCTCGCTCGGCGACGACGGCCCGCGGGTGGTGGCGCTGCTGGCCGAGGAACTGGGCCTGGCCCGGCCCGTCCTGCCCTGGCACACCAACCGGCTGCGGATCATCGACCTGGCCACCGCCCTGGCCCGGGTCACGGCCGCGCTGGGCAAGATCGCCCGAGACGTCACCTTGCTCGCTCAGTCCGAGATCGCGGAGGTCAGCGAGGGCGGCGGCGAACCGGGCCCGCGCGATGCCGCGTCCCCGCGCCGCGGCGGCTCCTCCGCCATGCCACACAAGCACAACCCGGTGGCGGCGATCGCCATCCTCGGCTGCACCAGGCAGGCGCCGGGCCTGCTGGCCACCCTGATCGCGTCCGCCGAGCAGGAGTTGCAGCGCGCAGCCGGGGCGTGGCACGCCGAATGGGAGCCGCTGACCGCGCTGCTGCGGCTGACCGGCTCGGCGGCCAGCTGGGCGGCCGAGCTCTTGTCCGGGCTCCGCGTGGACGCCTCGCGGATGGCGGCCAACCTGGCCGCGACCAAGGACCTGCCGCTCGCCGAGCACGTCACGTCGCTGCTGGCCGGGGTGCTCGGCGGCGTCCAGGCGCACGACTTGGTGGCCGAGGCCGGCCGGCGGGCGCTGAGCGCGGGCCTGCCGCTGCGCGACGTGCTGCTGGCCGTGCCCAAGCTGGAGGGCCGGCTGGCCGCGGCGGGCATCACGCCGGAGCAGATCGAGTCGGCCCTCGAGCCGGCCGGCTACCTCGGCGCCACCGACGCCTTCGTCACCGCCGCCGTGGCCGCCCACGAGGCGCTCGACGCCCAGCTATCGAAAGAGGGATGACCATGGATGACGCCGAGCGCACCCGGCAGGGGATGACGGTCCGGCGCGCGGTGCTCGGGGACGAGCACGTCGACCGGGCGGTGGCTACGACCACCCCGTTCACCGCGCCGTTCCAGGACCTCATCACGCGCTACGCCTGGGGCGATATCTGGTCCCGTGTCGGCCTGTCGCGAGCCGAGCGCAGCATCATCACGCTCACCGTGCTGGCCACCCTGCAGCAAGAAAACGAGCTGGCCATGCACGTCAAGGCCGCGTTGCGCAACGGTCTGACCCCCGAGCAGATCTCCGAGGTCCTGCTCCAGGTCGCCGTGTACGCAGGCGTCCCGGCGGCTAACCGGGCTTTCGCGGTGGCCCAGCGCGTGCTGTCCGAGGTCGGCGTCGGCGAGTGATCCGGCCTCGTTGTTCTCTGGCATAACGTCACTAGCTGCGGAGTTGGTCCGGGGTCACAGCTAGCCGTCCGACATGCGAACGCCTGTACTCCTGGCGAGCGCTAAGGCGGTATCGTTTTGCTAAGCGAACAGAACTGGAGCGACATGGCGGAGATCGTCTCACTCGCCGAAGCCGTGCAGCGGGCGATTCACGACGGGGACGCCGTGGCCATGGAGGGGTTCACGCACCTGATCCCGTTCGCCGCCGGACACGAGGTGATCAGGCAGCGGCGCCGGGACCTGACCCTGATCAGGATGACGCCGGACCTGATCTACGACCAGCTCATCGGGGCTGGCTGCGCGCGCAAGCTGATCTTCTCCTGGGGCGGCAACCCGGGGGTGGGGTCGCTGCACCGGTTCCGGGACGCGGTGGAGCACGCCTGGCCGACCGCCCTGGAGATCGAGGAGCACAGCCACGCCGGGATGGCCAACCGCTACGTGGCCGGCGCGTCCGGCCTGCCGTTCGCGGTGCTGCGCGGATACAACGGCACCGGCCTGGAGTCGCTCCACGGGGACCATGACGCGGCGCCCACGATCAAGCCGATCACCTGCCCGTTCACCGGCCAGACCCTGACCGCGGTGGCCGCCCTCCGGCCGGATGTGGCCGTCATCCACGCCCAGCGCGCCGACCGGTCGGGGAACGTGCAGTTCTGGGGGATCGCGGGCGTGCAGAAGGAGGCGGTGCTGGCGGCGCAGCGGTCCGTGGTCACCGTCGAGGAGATCGTGGACCGGCTCGACCCCCGGCCCGGGGCGGTGGTCCTGCCCAGCTGGACGGTCAGCTACGTGGCCCACGTGCCGGGCGGAGCGCACCCGTCCTATGCGCTCGGCTACTCCGTCCGGGACAACGACTACTACGTGGCCTGGGATGCGATCGGCCGCGATCGCGAGGCGTTCACCCGCTGGCTGGACGATCGCGTGTACGCCGTGCCGGCGGGGCAGTCATGACCGGCCAGGCGAGCGCCGATCCGTCGGCGCTGAGTGAGCTGACCTACACTGCCGACGAGATGATGACCGTGGCCGCCTCCCGCGTCCTGCGGGAGGGGATGACCTGCTTCGTCGGGATCGGGCTGCCCAGCGCGGCCGCGAACCTGGCCCGGGCCACGCACGCACCGGGGCTGGTGCTGATCTACGAGTCCGGCACGATCGGCGCCAAGCCGACCGAACTCCCGCTGTCGATTGGTGACGGCATCTTGGCCGAGACCGCGGACGCCGTGGTCAGCGTGCCCGAGATCTTCAACTACTGGCTGCAGCCGGGGCGCATCGACATCGGATTCCTCGGTGCCGCGCAGATCGACAAGTTCGGCAACATCAACACCACCGTCATCGGCGGGGATTACGAGCACCCCCGGGTGCGCCTGCCCGGGGCAGGTGGTGCACCGGAGATCGCCGCCTCGTGCCGCGAGGTGATCGTCGTGGTCAGGCAGAGCAGCCGGTCGTTCGTGGAGCGGGTGGACTTCGTCACCTCGGTGGGCTACGGGTCAGGCCCGGGGGACCGTGAACGGCTCGGGCTCACCGGGGCCGGGCCGAAGAAGATCATCACCGATCTGGGCGTCCTCGAGCCCGATCCGGTGACGTTCGAGTTCACCTTGACCGGCCTGTTCCCCGGCGTCTCCGCCGCCGCCGCCCAGGAGCGGACCGGCTGGGACCTGGCCGTCGCCGCGGATCCGGAGATCATCCCCGGGCCCAGTCCCGCCGAGCTCGATGCGCTGCGCAATCTGCAAAGGAGCACCGATGACCGCTGAGGTTTCGACGACCGCCTTCACCGGCACCGGTGAACTCGTGCTGCCCTCGTACGAACGTCCTTCGGGGCTGCACCCGCCGCTGGACTTCGCCGGGTACCGCTCGACGGTGCTACGCCACCCCAAACGCCCGCTCGTGCTGCTGCCGCACCGGCTCACCGAGGTAACCGGGCCGCTGCTCGGCGCCGACCTGATCACCGCCACCGACTCCGACCTGACCATGCAGCACGCCGGCGAGCCGCAGGGACAGCGGATCATCCTGGCCGGGCGGGTGCTCGACTCGGACGGACGGCCGGTGCCCGACACGCTGATCGAGATCTGGCAGACCAACGCGGCCGGACGCTACCGGCACTCGCGCGAGCACCACCCGGCGCCGCTGGACCCGAACTTCAGCGGGATCGGGCGTGCCATCACCGACGCGGCCGGGCGGTACCGGTTCATCACCATCGAGCCGGGCGCCTACCCGTGGGGAAACCACCACAATGCCTGGCGTCCCGCGCACATCCATTTCTCGCTGTTCGGCCGCGCGTTCACCCAGCGGCTCGTCACCCAGATGTACTTCCCGGGCGACCCGCTGCTGCCCCTGGACCCCATCTTCAACTCGGTGCCCGATGAGAAGGCCAGGCAGCGGATGATCGCGGACTTCAGCATGGATCTGACCCAGCCCGAGTGGGCGCTCGGCTACACCTGGGACATCGTGCTGCGCGGCCGGGGCGCGGCCGTGTTCGAGTGAGTACCGTGTTCGAATCGGCACACACAGAGTGGGAGCGACGCGTGCCAGGGATGACCCCTTCGCAGACCGTGGGCCCCTTCTTCGCGATGCGGCTGCCGTGGCCCGATGGCCCGTTCGTGGTGGCCGACGGTACTCCCGGCGCCATCACGATTGTCGGCCGGATGTACGACGGTGCCGGGAACGTCATCCCCGACGGACTGGTCGAGACCTGGCAGGCGGGCCCGGACGGGCGGTTCGCCCACCCGGACGACCCGCGCGGCGCCACGCCCGGCGGCTACTACGCGTTCCGCGGCTTCGGCCGGTGCCCGACCGCTCCGGACGGGTCGTACCGCATCGTCACCCTCAAGCCCGGCCCGCTGCCCACCCCGGACGGCGCCATCGAGGCGCCGCACCTGGACGTGTCCGTGTTCGCGCGCGGCCTGCTCGACCGGGTGGTGACCAGGCTGTACTTCCCCGACGAGCAGACCGCCAACGCCGTCGACCCGGTGCTGTGCTCGATCAGCGAGCCGGCCCGGCGGGCCACGCTCATCGCCGTGCCCGAACCCGAAGGCGAGCTCAGGTTCGACATCTGGCTGCAAGGCGAGCGCGAGACCGTCTTCTTCGATGTCTGAAGTGAGGCTCGCGGCCTCGCTGGACGGGCCGGACGGCGCGCCGGTCCTCGTGCTCGCCAACCCGATCGGCACCACCCGGGCCATCTGGGCGGCGCAAGTTCCCGTGCTGCAGGAGCATTTCCGCCTGCTCAGGTTCGAGCTGAGAGGGCACGGCGAACCGGGTGCCCGTTCGGCCGCCCCGCCGGGACCCTACTCGATCGCCGAACTCGGCACCGACGTGCTCAGCCTCATGCGCGATCACGGCGTCACCGCCGCCGCCTACTGCGGGATCTCCCTCGGCGGCATGATCGGGCTCTGGCTGGCCGCCAACGCGCCGGAACGGATCTCCTGCCTGGTCGTCTGCTGCGCGGCGATCACCCCGATGCCGTCCCGGCAGGCCTGGCTCGACCGGGCCGCGCTGGTGCGCTCGGCCGGGATGGCCGCGATCAGCGAGATGATTCCGCCGCGCTGGTTCACCGCGGACTTCATCGCGCGCCAGCCCGCGGCCGTCTCGGCGGTCATGGACATGCTGCTCGGCACCGACCCGCAGGGCTACGCCGGCTGCGCGGAGGCCATCGCCGACGTGGACCTGGCGCCCGCGCTGAGCGCGATCAAGGCGCCGACGCTGGTCCTGGCCGGCGCGGAAGACCTGGCTGCGCCGCCCTGGCAGGGCGCGCGCACCGCCCTCGGCATCGCCGAATCCCGGCTAACCGTCATCCGCGGCACGTCTCACCTGGCTCCCTACCAGACACCGGGCCCGGTCACCGCCGCCATCCTCGGCCACCTCGTAGGCTAGGAGTCCGACTGCTTGTGGGGAACCCGTCCCCCAGACCCTCCTCGGGAAGGGACCGCCGTGCTGCCCTGGTCCGCCGACCTCGCCGGCCGTATCGACGAGCGTGTCATCAGCAGCGAGTTGCTGCGCGGCAACCCGCTCGGTGACCCGCACGAGCGGCCGCTGCTGGTCTACCTGCCGCCGGGCTACGACGACGATCCCGAGCGCAGGTACCCGGCCGTATACGTGATCCAGGGCTACACCGGGAACGTGGCCATGTGGCGGAACCGGTCGCCCTACCGGCTGCCCTTCCCCGAAGCGGCCGACGCGGTGTTCGCCAGCGGCGACGCCCCGCCCGCGATCGTGGTCTACGTCGACGCGTGGAGCAAGTACGGCGGCAGCCAGTTCGTGGACTCACCGGGCACCGGCCGCTACCACTCCTACCTGTGCGACGACGTCGTGTCCTGGGTGGACGCGCGCTACCGGACCCTGCCCGACCCCGCGCACCGGGCCATCATGGGCAAGTCGAGCGGCGGATTCGGCGCGATGATCACGCCCATGCTCCGGCCCGACCTGTTCGGGGCACTGGCCACCCACGCGGGCGACTCGCTGTACGAGTACAGCTACCTGCCCGCATTCGCGGGCGCCGTGCGGCACCTGCGTCGCTACGACGGCGATATCTGGCGCTGGTGGGAGGACTTCTCCTCACGGGTGGCCTTCACCAAGGAAGAGGACATGGACCTGCTGGAGGTGCTCGGCGTGGCGGCGTGCTTCTCCGCGCAGCAGGACGGCACGATAGACCTGCCGTTCGACCCGGCGACCGGGGCGCTCCGGCCGGCCGTGTGGCAACGATGGCTGGACTGGGACCCGGTCCGGATGGTGCCCGCCCATGCGGAGGCCCTGCGCGGGCTGCGGGCCATCTGGATCGACGCCGGAACGCGGGATGAGTACCATCTCGACCTCGGCGCCCAGGCGTTCCGCGGCGCGCTCCGAGACGTGGGCGTAGCCGACGAACTGGTACATTTCGAGCTCTTTGACGCCGGCCACGGGGGCATCGACTACCGGTACCCGCTGTCACTGGCCTGGCTCTGCGGCCGGATGGCCAAGTTACGGAACGTAACCACACACCAGAACCCGCCGTTCCGTCTCCTTCACCTGCGCTCGTCAACAAGATCGCGGTAACTTTGGGCACTCGGGCTGGCCAAACTCCTTGTGACCAGGGCCGCCGGCGTGCTGCGTGGACAGGTTAAGTAGCGGCTAAGAAGCCACCGGCCGGCTCGGCGGTCTGGTACGTTTCCGGCGTATCGGGAACGGGTCAAACCCCATGGAACATTTGAATGGAGTCGTTATGCGCAAGAGCGGGTGGGCGGTAGCTGCCGCGGGGATCAGCTCGCTGGTACTGCTGCTAACCGCGTGCGGGGGATCGTCGTCGTCGTCGTCATCGTCGTCAGCCGCGGGTAACTCCAGTTCGACCCCCAAGGCCGCCGAGGGCCAGCCCTCCAGCGCGGCGGGCCTGCCTTCGCCCGGGACCACGGTCTTGATCGTGCAGCACTCCGACCTCGGCTGGGTGCTTGCCGAAGCCAACGGCCAGGTTGTGTACACCTACGGGGCCGACACCAAGGGCGGATCGCCGAGTTGCACCGGTTCGTGCGCCGCGATCTGGCCAGCGGTGACCGGCCTGCCGATGGCCGGCCCGGCTGACGCCCTGCCCGGCACGCTCGGGACGATCAGCGAGACCAACGGCGCCAAGCAGATCACCTACGACGGCCTCCCCTTGTACACGTTCAAGGGCGCCGCGCCGCTGAGCACGAAGGGCAACGGCGTCGCGGGCAAGTGGCACGTGGTCAAGCTCACGGCGAGCGACGTCACATCCACTGGCTGAGTCCTGGCTTACCCCGAGGGATCCGGACACCGGGTCCTGTGAGGAGAGACACGTTATGCGCAAGAGCGGGTGGACGGTAGCTACCGGGCTCGGTTCGCTGGTACTGCTGCTAACCGCGTGCGGGGGATCGTCGAGCTCACCCTCGGCCACCGGCGCGGCCTCTGGGACGGTAGACCAGAGCACGGCCTCCTCGTCGTCGTCCAGCACCGGGTCGACCTCGGCCTCGGCCGCGGCTACCTCGCCATCGTCGTCCACGGCGACGGGGCACGCCAACGCGACGCACTCGAGTTCGGCACCCAAGCAGACGGCCGGGCCCCAGCCGAGCAGCAATGACGGGGTCACGTTCCCGCCGATCGGCACGACCGTCCTCATCGTGCAGCACTCCAACCTCGGCTTTGTGATGGCCGAGGCCAACGGCAGCGTCGTGTACACCTACGCCAAGGACAGCAAGGGCGGACCGCCGACCTGCACCGGATCCTGCGCCTCGGTATGGGCTCCGGTCACCGGCGTGCCCAAGGCCGGCCCCGCCGACACCTTCCCCGATGCGTTCGGCCTAGTCACCGGGGCAGGCGGGCACAAGGTGATCACCTATAACGGGTACCCCCTGTACACCTACGTCGGCGCGCCCCCGTTGAGCACGAAGGGCAACGGCATCGGCGGGGTGTGGCACGTGATCATGCTCTCCGCGGGTGACATCTCGTCGTAGATCCGCAGTTCCGGGCGTTCCCGGGCCGGCCGAATCGGTCCGGGAACGTTCGCCTCAGCTGAACGGAGACGTCCCGGTGGCCGGCCAGACGGTGCCGACCCAGCAGCCCGCCAGACCGCGCGGGCTGCTGGTCATTTACAGCGCGCTGATGCTGGCCATGCTGCTGGCCGCGCTGGACCAGACGATCGTCGCCACCGCGCTGCCCACCATCGTGGGCGACCTAGGCGGCCTCAGCCACCTGTCGTGGGTGGTCACCGCCTACATCCTCGCCACCACGGCCACCACCCAGGTCTGGGGCAAGCTCGGCGACCAGTACGGCCGCAAGTACCTGTTCATGGCCTCGATCGTCATCTTCCTGATCGGCTCGGCGTTGTCCGGGCTATCCAGCAGCCTGACCCAGCTGATCGCGTTCCGCGCGCTGCAGGGCATCGGCGGCGGTGGCCTGCTCGTGCTGACCCAGGCCATCATCGGCGACGTCGTCCCGCCGCGCGAGCGAGGCAAGTACCAGGGCGCGTTCGGCGCCGTCTTCGGGGTCGCCAGCGTCATCGGCCCGCTGCTCGGCGGGTTCTTCGTGGACAACCTGTCCTGGCGGTGGGTGTTCTACATCAACCTGCCGATCGGCGCTATCGCGCTCGTCGTGATTACCATCGTGCTGCCGGCGACCTCGACCCGGCGCCATCACAAGATCGACTACCTGGGCGCCACGCTGCTGGCTGGCTTTGCCACCACCGTGGTCCTGGCCACCTCGTGGGGCGGCACTACCTACCCGTGGGGCTCGGCCGTGATCATCGGGCTGTTCGTCGCGTCCATCGTGCTCATCGCGGGCTGGTGGGTCTCCGCCCGGTACGCGGCCGAGCCGGTGCTGCCGCTGAGGCTGTTCTCCAACCCGGTATTCAGCGTGTGCGCGGCCATCAGCCTCGCGGCTGGCTTCGCGCTGTTCGGCTCGATCTCCTACCTGCCGCTGTTCCTGCAGGTGGTACACGGCGTCTCGCCCACCATCTCCGGCGTCTACCTGCTGCCGATGGTGGGCGGCCTGCTGATCACCTCGATCGGCAGCGGCCAGCTCATCGCCAAGACCGGCCGGTACAAGCTCTACCCGATCGTCGGCACGGCGGTGCTCTGCGTCGCGCTCTTCCTGCTGTCCCGGCTGGACGAGCACACCTCGACCGCGATCACGTCGGTCGATTTCTTCGTGTTCGGAATCTCCCTCGGGCTGATCATCCAGGTCCTCGTCATCGCCGTGCAGAACTCGGCCGACTACGCCGACCTGGGCGCCGCCACCTCCGGGGTGACGTTCTTCCGCAGCATCGGCGGCGCCTTCGGAGTATCGGTGTTCGGTGCCATCTTCTCCAACCGGCTGGCCGGCGAGCTGGCTTCGGCGCTGCGCGGCGTGACGCTGCCGCCCGGGCTCAAGATCGCGAACGCCGCGGCCGACCCCGAGTTGCTGAAGAAGCTGCCCGCCGCGATCCGGGCGGACGTGCAGCACGCGTATTCGCTGGCCTTGCACCCGGTGTTTCTGTTCGCCATTCCCATCGCACTGGTCGCATTCGTGCTCTCCTGGTTCCTGCGCGAGGTGCCGCTGCGCGCCACCAGCTCGGTCGGCATCGGCGAGGGGCTGGGCGCTGCCCCGCCGGCCCGCTCCTCGGTCGACGAGGTGGAGCGG
>PLIQ01000055.1 GCA_003140115.1 Actinomycetota bacterium
GTCGGCTACCGGGTGCAGGCCAGGGGCAGCAACCTGGAGTTCGCGCTCGGGTTCAGCCACCCCGTCGTCATCACCCCGCCGGAGGGCATCACCTTCCGGGTCGAGGCGCCCACCAGGTTTGTCGTGGAGGGCATCGACAAGCAGCAGGTGGGCGAGATATCCGCGCAAATCCGCAAGCTCCGCAAGCCGGACCCGTACAAGGGCAAGGGCGTGCGGTACCAGGGCGAGCAGGTCCGCCGCAAGGTCGGGAAGGCTGGGAAGTAGTCATGGCTGGCACCAAGACCAGGTCGCACGCACGCGCCACCGGGCGGGTACGGTCTCACACGCATCTGTCGACGGCGGCCCGCGCGCGGCGCCACCTGCGGGTACGCAAGAAGGTCACCGGCAGCGCAAGCAGGCCGCGACTCGTCGTCAACCGGTCGGCCCGGCACATGTTCGCCCAGATCGTGGACGACGGCGCCGGCCGTACGCTGGCGGCCGCGTCCACCCTGGACCCGGCGATCCGGACCGTCGAGGGCGACAAGACGGCCAAGGCGCGCAAGGTGGGCGAACTGCTCGCGGAGCGCGCGGCGCAGGCCGGCATCGAGGCCGTGGTCTTCGACCGTGGCGGCTACCGCTACCACGGCCGCGTCGCGGCCCTGGCCGACGGCGCCCGCGAAGGCGGCCTGAAACTGTGAGCCCCGCAACTATCAGCCCAGCAACTATAAGCAGGGCCAAGCGTTATACAGAAGAGATGAGGAAGGGCTAATGCCACCAGGAGGACCACGGCGCGGAGGAGGCGGCGGCGGCGAGCGGCGCGAGCGCCGTGAGGACCGGCGTGGCGGCGAGGCCGCAAAGCAGGCTGCCTACATTGAGCACGTGGTGACCATCAACCGCGTGGCCAAGGTGGTCAAGGGCGGTCGCCGCTTCAGCTTCACCGCACTCGTGGTGGTGGGTGACGGCAACGGGATGGTCGGCGTCGGCTACGGCAAGGCCAAGGAAGTCCCGGCCGCCATCGCCAAGGGTGTCGAAGAGGCCAAGAAGCACTTCTTCCGGGTGCCNNGTGCTGCTGAAGCCGGCCAGCCCGGGTACCGGCGTCATCGCCGGCGGCCCGGTCCGGGCCGTGCTGGAGTGCGCCGGGATCAGCGACGTGCTGTCCCGCTCGCTGGGCTCCTCGAACCCGATCAACGTCGTGCACGCGACGGTGGCCGCGCTGAAGAGCCTGAGCCGGCCCGAGGAGATCGCGGCCAAGCGAGGCCTGCCGATCGAGGACGTNNACAGATGGCACAGCTGAAGGTGACCCAGATTAAGTCGAAGATCGGCGGGACCAGCGCGCAGCGCAATTCGCTGCGCTCGCTCGGGCTGCGCCGTATCGGCCAGGTCGTGGTCAGGCCGGATCGCCCGGAGTTCCGCGGCATGATCAAGACGGTGCGCCACCTGGTGACCGTGGAGGAAGTGGACTAGATGACCGACGACCAGACGGCGTCCGGGCGCGGGCTCAAGCTGCATCACCTGCGGCCGGCGCCGGGCTCGCACAAGGCCAAGACGCGGGTCGGCCGCGGCGAGGCGTCCAAGGGGAAGACCGCGGGCCGCGGCACCAAGGGCACCAAGGCGCGCTACCAGGTGCCCATCGGCTTCGAGGGCGGCCAGATGCCGCTGGCCCGCCGGCTGCCGAAGCTCAAGGGCTTCTCCAACGCCGGCTTCCGCACCACCTACCAGGTCGTGAACACCGGCCGGCTGGCCAAGCTGTTCCCCGAGGGCGGCGACGTGACCCCGGAGAACCTGGTGGCCAGGGGCGCGGTGCGGTCCGGTGAGCTGATCAAGGTGCTCGGCACCGGCGACCTCTCGGTCGCGCTGCGGGTGACCGCGCACGCGTTCTCGGCCACCGCCGTGGCGAAGATCGAGCAGGCCGGCGGTACGGTCACCGAGCTTTCCTGACCCCGGCGGAGCCGAGCGAGCGGAGAAAACAGATGGCGTGCCGGGTAAGATACGTGGACTGCCCGACCAACCGAACCGAGGACTGCGCATGCTGACGGCCTTCGTGCGGGCGTTCCAGACGCCGGACCTGCGCAAGAAGATGCTGATCACGCTGGGCCTGATCGCGCTGTTCCGGTTGGGCGCCTCGTTGCCGACCCCTGGCATCGACGAGAAGAACGTGGCCTACTGCTCCAACCTGGCCACCACCGCCGGGAGCTCCACGGCCGGCGTCCTGGCCATCGTCAACCTGCTCAGCGGCCAGGCCCTGCTGCGCCTGTCGGTGTTCGCGCTCGGCATCATGCCGTACATCACGGCCAGCATCATCCTGCAGCTGCTGACCGTGGTGATCCCGCGGCTGGAGACGCTGAAGCAGGAGGGCCAGGCCGGCCAGGCCAGGATCACCCAGTACACCCGGTACCTCACCGTGGGCCTGGCGATCCTGCAGTCCACCGGCTATATCGAGCTGGCCCGGTCCGGGACGCTGTTCAGCGGGTGCGGGGCATCGGGTGGCACCAACCCGCTGATCCCGAACGGCGGGATCTTCAACATCGCCACCATGGTGATCTGCATGGTGTCCGGCACCACGGTCATCATGTGGATGGGCGAGCTGATCACCGACCGCGGGGTCGGGAACGGCATGTCGGTGCTGATCTTCACCACCGTTATCTCCGTCATCCCCGGCGAGATCCTGGCCATCTACCGCGACAAGTCGGCCTTCTACGCCGGCGTGGCCATCTTGGTGGTCGTCGCGATCGTGGCCTTCATCGTGTTCATGGAACAGGCTCAGCGCCGCATCCCGGTGCAGTACGCCAAACGGATGGTGGGCCGGCGCATGTACGGCGGCACGTCGACCTACATCCCGATGAAGGTGAACCAGGCGGGCGTGATCCCGGTCATCTTCGCCTCGTCGCTGCTGTACATCCCGACCCTGGGCGCGCAGCTGTTCGCCAATCAGACGCATCCGCAGGGCTGGGTGTCCTGGGTCGAGCGCTACCTGGCCCAGGGCACGTCGTCGAGCAGCCTGAGTACCGGCGGCTTCTATATGCTGCTGTTCTTCGTGCTGATCATCGGGTTCACCTACTTCTACGTGTCGATCACCTTTAACCCGACTGAGGTGGCCGACAACATGAAGAAGTACGGCGGGTTCATCCCCGGGATCAGACCGGGGCGGCCGACCGCCGAATACCTCAGTTACGTGCTCAGCAGGCTCACCGCGCCCGGTTCGACCTACCTGGGCGTGATCGCGCTGTTCCCGCTGGTCGCGCTCACCTCCATCGGAGTCGGCGAGCAGTTCCCGTTCAGCGGGGTCAGCCTGCTGATCATGGTCGGGGTCGGGCTCGACACGGTGAAGCAGATCGAGAGCCAGTTGCAGCAGCGCAACTATGAGGGTTTCTTGCGATAGTGCGCATCGTCCTCGTCGGGCCCCCCGGTGCGGGCAAGGGGACACAGGCCCAGTTCATCTCTTCGCACCTGGCGATCCCGAGGATCTCGACAGGTGATATTTTCCGGTACAACGTGACGAGCAACACCGGCCTGGGCCGGCAGGCCCGCGAGTACATGGAACGCGGTGACCTGGTGCCCGACGAGGTCACGGTCGCGATGGTCCGGGACCGGCTGGCCGAGGACGATGCGCAGGGCGGGTTCCTGCTCGACGGGTTTCCCCGGAACGTTCCGCAGGCCGAGACGCTGAAGAAGATGCTCGCGGAGTGGGACACCAGGCTGAGCGTGGTGCTCGAGCTGGTGGTGGACGAGGACGAGGTGGTGCGGCGGCTGTCCGGGCGGCGGACCTGCCGCCGCTGCGAGCGGGTCTGGCACGTGCTGTACGACCCGCCGGACCGCGACCTCATCTGCGACGACTGCGGCGGCGAGCTGTTCCAGCGTGACGATGACTCCGAGGCGACGATCAGGCACCGGCTCGAGGTCTACGCCGAGCAGACCTCGCCGCTCATCGCGTTCTACGCCGATGAGAACATCCTGATCGGCATCGACGCGACCGGCCCGGTCGAAGAGATCACCAGCCGGGCGCTGGCCGCACTGCGCCCGTTCGTGCGCTGAGGGACGGTGCGCATGCGGCCACGGCAGGGCAAGGGGCGGGGGAGACGGTCGGGGATCCAGATCAAGACCCCCGAGCAATTCGCGATCATGCGCGAGGCCGGGCTGGTCGTGGCGCACACCCTGGAGGCGGTCGCCGCGGCGGTCCGGCCCGGCATCACCACCGCCGAGCTTGACGCGCTCGCCGAGCGCGAGATCCGCGCGGCCGGCGCGACCCCGTCGTTCCTGGGCTACCACGGGTATCCCGCCACGATCTGTACCTCGGTGAACGACCAGATCGTGCACGGCATCCCGAGCCCGGCCCGGAGCCTGGCCGAAGGGGACATCATCTCCATCGACTGCGGCGCCATCGTCCGCGGCTGGCACGGGGACGCGGCCCTCACCGTCGGCGTCGGCGCCATCTCCGCCGAGCACGCCGCGCTGCTGCGCGTGTGCGAGGACGCGCTGTGGCAGGGGCTCGCGCAGGCGCGGGACGGCGCCCGGCTGGGCGACATCTCGCACGCGGTGCAGGCCAGCGTCGCGGCGGCGGGCCCGTACGGCATGGTCGAGGAGTACACCGGGCACGGCATCGGGACCGCCATGCACATGGATCCGCCGGTGCCGAACTTCGGCCGGCCCGGCCGCGGGCTGCGGCTGCGGGCCGGCCTGGCGCTGGCCGTGGAGCCGATGGTGACGCTCGGCAGCCCGGAGACGGTCCTGCTGGACGACGGCTGGACGGTCATCACGGCGGACGGGAGCTGGGCCGCGCACTTCGAGCACACGGTCGCGATCACCCCGGACGGCCCGTGGGTGCTGACCGCCGAGGACGGCGGCCAGGCCCGCCTGGGCGATACTAGACACAGGGATCCCGCGAGCGTCCCGCCGACCTAGACCGGAAGGCCGGGAGGTAGGTCGGGGTTGGTTGGTTGGGAAAGGTAGGGCGCCCGGTGCCTGGTGATCCGCGGATCCGCGCCTCCGACGCGGATCGCGACCGCGCCACGGCCCTGCTGCGCGAGCACCACGCCGCGGGCCGGCTGACCGCCGAGGAGTTCGACGAGCGGATGGACGCCGCGCTCAGCGCCAAGACGCTGGGCGAGATCGACGAGCTGCTGGCCGACCTGCCGGTCATCGACCTGTACCGGCTGCCGGACGAGTCGATGCGGCGGCCCGCGGGCCTGCCGCACCAGTCCCTGATGCCGCGGGCAAGCCCGCGGCCAGGCCAGCAGAGCCCGGTCCGGTTCTCCCCGGGCACGGTGGTCATGGGGGCCTGGGGCGTGGTCACCGGCGCGCTGATCGCCATCTGGGCGGTCGCGGCGGTGGTCGGCGCCGGGACCTGGCTGCCCTGGTGGCTGCTAGTGGCGATCCCGTGGATCTGGGTGATGATCCGCCGGGCCCGGCGCCACGGAGAATAGAGCGCCATGGGGAATAGCCGTGGGCCCGGCGGTGTCATACACGTGGGCGGTTCGCGTTGGTGCCGTGGGTCGAGTACACTCGTCTCCGGCCCATCTGCTGGGTTCCCCGTGGTTAAAACCCGGGGCTCGCACATGCGAGCGGTATGGACCCTACGGAGCCCTTCCCGGTTATCTCGTCCCGCTGTCTTAGTCAGCACGGGCGTGAGCCAGGCGGGGCAGCCTTACCGCCCAGGAGAGTAAACCAGCCGCGCCTCGGCGCGGACCACCACCCTACAGAGCGAAGCGCGGAGTACATGCCCAAGAAAGACGGCGCCATTGAGATCGAAGGCACGGTAGTCGAGTCACTTCCCAACGCCTTCTTCCGGGTGGAGCTGGACAACGGGCACAAGGTTCTCGCTCACATCAGCGGGAAGATGCGGATGCACTACATCCGCATCCTGCCTGACGACCGGGTCGTCGTGGAGCTCAGTCCCTACGACCTCAGTCGCGGGCGGATCGTGTACCGGTACAAGTAAAGCGAACCAGACTTAGTGGAGACAGCACCGTGAAGGTCAAGCCGAGCGTCAAGAAGATCTGCAGTAAGTGCCGGATCATTCGCCGGCACGGCCGCGTCATGGTCATCTGCTCCGACCCTAGGCACAAGCAGCGCCAGGGCTGAAGCACATCAGACGCACAACACCAGACGCTCATCGAGCCAGACGCACACCGAGATAGACGCACAACTAGATAGACACGCACCGCAGGCCGCCAGCGAAGGCGGCGACCCCCGGACGGAGGCCGGGGCCAGGTCCGGGCAGGACCTGGGGGCGGCGCGCAGGACCTCCGCGAGACGAAGGAGAACTGCCCGCAGATGGCTAGGCTTTCTGGCGTTGACCTCCCCCGCGACAAGCGGGTCGAGGTCGCGCTCACCTATATTTACGGCATCGGCCGCACCCGGGCGCTGCAGACCCTGGAGGCCACCGCGGTCAGCGGCGACACCAGGGTCAATAACCTGACCGACGAGGAGCTGATCAAGCTCCGCGACTGGATCGACGCCACCTACCAGGTCGAAGGTGACCTGCGCCGCGAGGTCGCGGCTGACATCAGGCGGAAGGTCGAGATCGGCTGCTACCAGGGAATCCGCCACCGCCGCGGGCTCCCCGTGCACGGGCAGCGGACGCAGACCAACGCGCGTACCCGCAAGGGCAAGAAGAAGACGGTGGCCGGCAAGAAGAAGGCCGGCAAGAAGTAACCAGTAGTCCGTACGGACCGATGACCTCGAAGGAAGCAGATGCCGCCTAGGACCCGTCAGCAGGCCGCCGCCAAGAAGGTGCGCCGCAAGGAGCGGAAGAACGTCGCCCACGGGCATGCCCACATCAGGAGCACGTTCAACAACACCATCATCTCGATCACCGATCCGGCGGGCAACGTCATCTCGTGGGCGTCCGCGGGTCAGGTCGGATTCAAGGGGTCCCGCAAGTCGACCCCGTACGCGGCCCAGATGGCGGCCGAAGCCGCCGCGCGCCGGGCCATGGAACACGGCATGCGGAAGGTCGACGTCTTCGTCAAGGGCCCGGGTTCGGGCCGGGAGACCGCCATCCGGTCGCTGCAGGCGACCGGGCTGGAGGTCGGCTCGATCCAGGACATGACCCCCGTCCCGCACAATGGCTGCCGGCCGCCCAAGCGGCGCCGGGTCTGACGTCCGGCCTAGAGGAGATAGCGACACAATGGCTCGATACACAGGCCCGGACTGCAAGCTCTGCCGCCGGGAGAAGACCAAGCTCTTCCTGAAGGGCGCCAAGTGCGACTCGCCGAAGTGCCCGATCGAGATCCGGCCCTACCCGCCGGGTGAGCACGGCCGGAACCGGCCCAAGGAAGGCGACTACCTGCAGCAGATCCGCGAGAAGCAGAAGGCTAAGCGGATCTACGGCATCCTCGAGCGCCAGTTCCACGGGTACTACGTGGAGGCGGCCAAAAAGCATGGCCGGACCGGCGAGACCATGCTCCAGCTGCTCGAGCGCCGCCTGGATAACGTCGTGTTCCGCGCGGGCTTCGCCAAGAGCCGCGACATGGCCCGCCAGCTGGTCCGGCACGGGCACATCACGGTGAACGGCAAGAAGGTCGACATCCCGTCCTACCGGGTCAGCGAGAACGACATCGTCGAGGTGGTCGCCAAGTCCCGCGACCTGACCCCGTTCATCGTCGCGTCGGCCGAGGTGGGCGAGCGCACGGTGCCGGCCTGGCTCGAGGTGGTCCCGGACCAGATGCGCATCCTGGTCCACTCGCTGCCGGTCCGGGCCCAGATCGACACCCTGGTCCAGGAACAGCTCATCGTCGAGTTCTACTCGAAGTAA
>PLIQ01000499.1 GCA_003140115.1 Actinomycetota bacterium
AGCTGCGACACACGCCAGTCGTGCACCAGCCACTTCTCGTGGTCTATCGCCTGCTGGCCGGTAGCGGTCAGTCCCATGGCTTCCTCCTGTCAGCGGGGGGCCGGCGCGTCCCGTGTCGCCGTCCTGTAGGCCAGCCTCGTCGTGCATGCATATCCGCAGGTCAGGCCATGATCACGGTGTGATAACGTGCGGCTCTGCGATTCCGCTTAACTTCGGGGCGCCATTTGCTCCATATATGCAGAGAAGGGCGGGGGAATCGTGGTAAGGATGTTGTTTCTGGCTGGCGGGGGTTCGCCAGCGTGGTTGCTCCTGTCCGTAGCGAACGAACACAGAAGGGCGTGAAAGCGTGCGCTTCAGTCTCAGGGGAGCACTCGGGGTGGCCTGTCCCGCGCTGCTCGGGAGTGCCCTCGTGGTCGGTGCGGTAGCACTACCCGCGAGTGCCCAGACATACCAGACATACCAGGACACGGCGCTGATCGGCGGCTCGGTAAGCGACGCCACGTTCGCCGGCAGCGGCGTCGGAGCCGCCGACGGCAACGGTGTCATTCAGCTGACCGGGAGCGGCGTGACCTGGTCGCTGCACGGCACGGTGCCGGCCGGCATCACCCTGTCCGGGAGCACGATCAGCTATTCGGGTCCCGTGGTGGCCAGTCCCCTGCCCATCGTGGCCGACGCCACGGACAAGAACGGGAACGCCGAGGCGCTCGAAATCCCCATCTCGCTCCTGCAGAACTACATCTTGTTGCAAGGTGCGGCCTACACGCTGGTCTCGTTGTCCGGTCTCACCGATTCGAACGTCTCCGGCAACGTGGCGTTCAGTGCGACCAGCTCGGAGAGCGGCGACGGCGTCACCTTCGCCGAGTCGAATCTGCCGACCGGGCTGAGCTCCGGCAGTCCCGCGCTTTCCTTCTCCGGGGGAACCGCAGCGCCCGGCAACTACAGCGGCGTCGTGGTCACCGCCACCGATGCCGACGGCGCCGTGCTCAAGGGCACCTTCACCCTCACCGTCGACGCGAACGCGGTCAACGCCAGCTACGGCGACGAGGTCAACCGGTTCGGCAACGGGTTCGACGCCTTCCGGCAGCACCAGTACCCAGGCGCGATCATCGCCGGATGGACCGCCGCCTCGGCCGACCCGGCGACGCACTTCATTCTCAAAAACGGCACGCACTCGGGTGCGTTCCAGTTCGAGTACGCGCCCCAGGGTTCCGGCTCGGGGCTCTGCGTGTCCGACCCCGGCGGCGGCTGGTCATCTGACCCGATGCGCGACGGCCTGATCCTCGCGTCGTGCAACACCGGTCCGTGGCAGCAGTTCATCCCGCAGTCCAACGGCACGCTGAAGAACGTCGCCACCGGCCTGTACGTCAACCCGAACGGCACCGGCAAGCAGCTGGGCGGCGGCACCTCCCCCACCCCGTGGGGCGGCTCCTCCTACACCTGGCAGGTAGGGGCCTGACGGCGGCCGGTGAGAGCCAGCGCCTTTAGCTAGGTGGTTCCCCGCCTGATCACGGGCGGGGAACCACTGATGGTCGTAGCGCTAGCCGTCCTCATCCCGGGGGACGTCTGCCCCCTCGGCGTGTTCCTCGGGCGCACCCTTGATGGCGATCCTCGCGCGGGACTGCAGAGCCGTGTTGTAAAGCTCGGCCACCGACTTGCGGATCTCCTCGTGGACCGTCGCCCGGTCCTGACACAGGTTCTCGATGTTCCGCTGATAAAGCACGAACCTGTTACCGAAGGAGACTCGCGAGCGTGCCCCCGCGGCGAAGTCTCCGCCCAGCCCGCCGAACACGCTGTTCGAATCGCCGCCCCCGGCGCTGGGGCCTTCCAGGTGCCACCGGCGATCCGGATCGACACCCAGCTCGACCCGGGCCTTGTCCGGCAGCAACACCACGTCCACCAAGGCGCCGGCTGAGCCGCCCGTCTCGGAGTCATGAACCCTGATCTCCGCGTTAGCCTGCGCCTCGAACTCAGTACCCGCCATCCGGTACGGCACCACCCAGGTGCCCGAATCGGAGGTCAGCGCCGCCGCGGCGGCGAAGTCGGCCCGGCCGGCGGCCGGGTTGCCCGGGTCGAGCCAGACCTTGACCTGGCCGCGTAGCGCCCACCCAGGAGCGAACCGGCTGGCCACGTTCACCAGGTCGTCGAGGCGTTCGCCCGCCTCGTCGAATCGGCCCAGGCGGTACAGCGCGACCGCCAGGCGCCACAGCGCCTGGGCCGACGTCGGATCGGCGTCGGCCGCCGCCTGCGCGGCCCGGCGGGCATCCTCAAAATGCCCCATCCACCACAGCGCCTCCGAGGCCAGCACGAGCGCCGCGATCCGGACCGCCGGCGCCGGATCCTTCAGGTGGCGATGGGCCACCCACAGGGCCCCGAGCGGATGGTCGGCGCAGCTGCGCGTGTGTTCCCGCAGCGTCTGCAGGACATCCTGCGCCGGTTCCCGGGCGTCATGGCGGTGTCCGGCGGGAACCAGGTTGAGCCACCGTGCCGCGGCGTCTTTCAGTGGCTTGTCCAGTTCGAAGTCGCGCGCTGCGTGGTTCGCCACATAGCCCGGCCCGGAGTGATGGGCCGGCCGGGTCCCTGGAACAACGGAGGCTGTCACAGCGTCTCATGCTACCTTCGCAACGTGGCTCGTTCCCGGCCTGGCACCGCCGCGATCCAAGCGCTGGCCCGAGAGCGTCTCGGCTTCGAGCGGCTTCGTCCCGGGCAGGAAAGCGCCGTCCAGGCGCTGGCCGAAGGGCGCGACGCGCTGGCGGTGCTACCGACCGGCGGCGGGAAGTCGGCGATCTACGAACTGGCCGGGATGCTCCGCGAGGGGCCGACGGTCGTCGTCTCGCCGCTGATCGCGCTGCAGGACGATCAGCTGGCCCACCTGCACGCGGCCGGCCTGCACGCGGTGGTCCTGAACTCCCAGCAGTCGGCCGGCGCGCACGCGGCGGCGCTGCTGGCCTCGTGCGACTCCAGCACGTTCATCTTTCTCTCCCCGGAGCAACTGGCCAACGAGCAGACCCGGCAGACGCTACGGCGGGCCGGACCGGGTCTGTTCGCGGTGGACGAAGCGCACCTGATCAGCCAGTGGGGCCACGACTTCCGCCCCGACTACATGCTGCTCGGCGCCCAGGCCGAGGCGGTCGGCGCGCCGGTCCGCCTGGCGCTGACCGCGACGGCCGCGCCGCCGGTGCGGTCCGAGATCGTGCGGCGGCTCGGCCTGCGCGATCCCGCGGTGGTGATCGGCGACTTCGACCGGCCGCACATCCAGCTCTCGGTGCACCGCGCGCTGACCGTATCCGATAAGCAGCAGGAACTGGTCCGCACGGCGGCCGAACACGCCGGGCCGGGGATCGTCTACGCGGCGACGCACGCCAGCGCGCAGGCGGCCCACGACGCGCTGGCCGCGGCGCACGAGCNNCGGGCCGGCCGGGACGACCAGCCGTCGCACGCGCGGCTGCTTTACCGCTACGAGGACTTCGAGACGGCGCGTCACCTGACCGCGCGGGGCATCTCCGGCGCGGCGGTGGCGCAGGTCGCGGCCGCGCTGGCCACTGGCGAGCAGATCGAGCGCGGCGCGCGGCAGCAGACGGCCGCGCTGGTGCGGCTGGCCGATCTCGGCGCGGCGGCGTGGCAGGCCGACGGCGAGATCCGCTGGACCGGGGCGATGAGCGTCGCGGCGGCGCTGGCGGCGTCGGAAGCGGAGACGCAACGCGAGGACGAGATTGAGCGCACGCGGCTGACCATGATGCGCCGCTACGCCGACCACACCGGATGCCGGCGTTCGTTCGTGCTGTCCTACTTCGGACAGGACTACCCCGGCCCGTGCGGAAACTGCGACAACGACCTGGCGCACACGCAGTCCGCGCCCGATGCCGTCCCGTTCGCGGTCGGCGCCCGGGTGGTCAGCGAGCGCTGGGGCCAGGGCACGGTACAGCGCTATGACAGCGACCACGTCACCGTGCTGTTCGACGAGCACGGCTACCGCGAGCTGTTCGTGCCGGTGGTGCTCGAGCGAGGCCTGCTGCAACTCGCCTAGGGCCGAGGCAGGGCCCGCGCAGGCCCGGCGCCGGCGGCCGCGCGGAATCGAACACCCGGGGCCCGGTGTTCTGCCCCTGTGGAGGACGCAGGCGCGACTAACGATGAGGAGCAGGCATGGCCACGGCGTACGACTTCGCGGGGACCGACGCGGACGGCAAGCAGGTTCCGCTGCAGGACTACGAGGGCAAGGTGCTGCTCGTCGTCAACGTCGCGAGCAAATGCGGGCTGACGCCGCAGTACGAGGGCCTGGAGGCGCTGTACCGCGACCATAAAGATCGCGGGCTGGAGATCCTCGGATTTCCCTGCAACCAGTTCAAGGAACAGGAACCGGGCACCGACGAGGAGATCCAGGACTTTTGCAAGTCCACCTACGACGTGACCTTCCCGGTGCTGGCCAAGATCGAGGTCAACGGCCCGGACGCCGACCCGCTATACCAGTGGCTGCGCGCCCAGGACCCTGGTGACTTCGGCCCGCAGTACGGCGGCTTCTACGAAGCCATCTCGAAGATCCGGCCCGGCGCAGATGGCACCGACGAGGTCA